>NYYQ01000037.1 GCA_002686855.1 Candidatus Woesearchaeota archaeon
GCTTTGCTGCAGTTCTTTATTAAAATGAGAAAGCCCTTGCTTGATTTCTTCCAGCATTTTCTCTACTTTATTGATTTTTTTAATATAGTCCTCTACTTTAACAGTTTGAATAGTTACCACATTAACCAATGATATACTATTTATTTGAAGTATATAAATTTTACCACAACTTGTTGTCAAAAAGCATTATCAACCATTCCTCTAAATGCCAGGCCGAAAGGAGTCATTCACATGCCTCTTTTAGAATCATTAATCATCAATACAAATCAGTAATTAAATTATATAAAAAGTTTTTTGTTTTTTTATTGAATTTTAATTTCAATTATTTTTATAAATAAAACTGCCTATTTTACTTCAAATTAATCCCAGCCAGAAATCCATACCATCTTCGGCCGCCATCTGTAGTAAAAAAGATAAATACATCAACCGCATTTGCAGCTGTACTCAATGTAGGTTGTGATCCACCCTCCCAATCCACAGCAGCTGGCCATGTAGCAGTCCTGCTTCCAGTGCTGTCTTGTACTAAAATCAAGGTAAAGCTTCCTGTTTTTCCGCTAATTGGAGGTTTTAAGAAAGTAAAAGTGCAATTATCAATAAGCGTTAACTCAAAAACATTTCCCCTCTCAAAATCAATAGTGTAAGTTGCTCCCGCATTCTCCTTTATTGTGGTCTCCGAATAACTTTTAAGTTCAGCCCCATCAATAATACCTGCTGCCTCAACAAAAGGAATCCTTGAAAGCAGTCCAATGCCAACTCCCGTTAATATGCCCAAAAATCCAGATTTGACAAACTGCCTTTTATCTAAATCAATATTATTATTAGGTTTTTTTTGTATTAATGATCTATCTTGGTTTTCTTTTTTTAATTTAAACGGTTTTATTGAAATCATTTTCTCGCCTCTTTGATTGTTTCATACCTTAAACTTTCTAAATTCATTAATGGTTTTGCCAATCTTCTTTACTGTCTTTGATGTTTCTTTTCCGCCAAATAAAACTAATATTGCAATGACAATCAATACAATTTCCATTGTTCCAATCATACAGCTACCTCTTTCTTAACATCTCTTTTCATAAATCTGGCAATAAAAATAGTTATCTCGAACAATATTACCAAAGGAACAACCATTATTATCAATGAAAAAAAGTCAGGAGGGGTAATTATGGCAGCTAAAATTATTAACCCGATTATTACATGCTTTCTTACCTTTTTCAGATGACTGGGTTTTAAAAGGTTAAACCTGACTAGCATAGAGATAATTAAAGGCATCTGGAATATTAGCCCCAAAGCCATGCTCAAGTAAACAACAAACTTCATAAACTGATTAATGCTCCAGTTATTCACAATACCAATACTTAAAGCTAAATCTGATAAAAAAGGAACTATAATGCTCTTAGTAAGGAAATAGCCCAAAGATGCTCCAATAATAAATAAAAATAAGGCTACAAAAGGAATTATAAATACTATTTTCTTCTCATCCTTTTTCAATCCGGGATTTATATACTTAATAATATTATATATCATGAAAGGGAATGTCAGGGTTATTGCAACAAAAAACCCGAAATAAATGAGCAAGGAAACGTTCTCATAAGGATTTAAAGTTACTAAATTTACATTTCCCGGTAAATTTGAGTTCAAAAACAACACAACTAATTTTTTTGAAAACAGCATCCCTGCAACTAAGGCAATCATAAAAAAGATGCCTACAGACAATATTCTCCTCCTTAGCTCAGACATGTAGCTAGATACATAATTACCATCTTCCATTTTCTTTTATCTTATTTTACCGATTTTTTGAACTCTTTAAAAGCCGTTCCAATACCTTTTGCTAACTCAGGTATTTTTTTGCCGCCAAACAAAACTAATATGACAAGCACAATCAATACAATTTCCATTGTTCCAAACATTTTTATTTACCTCCGTTTATTTTAATCCAACAACAACATCAACAATACATTCATTCTCATAACAAGATTCCATTGCTTTTCCAATTATAGCTCCAAAATCGCTAATAGTTGCTTTTTCTGCATAGCCTTGTTTATCACTAGTTGTTAATAATTCAAACATTTTAACTGGACCGGTAACTTTAGTTGGAACTACTCCAATTAAACCAACAGGATATGCATGAGAAAATTTATCCCTCCCAATAATTATAGGATTAGTGCTCACAACCCCAATAACAGAAGGATCTGCTCTTTTAGTGCATTTACTTATTTTCGTTTCTTCATCCAAGCAAACAACATCTCCATTTTTCAAAATAACATCAGACTCAAACATCTCTGCATAATCTGCACCGCTCACAGAAGTAAGATTTCCCCCAAGTAAAATATTTTTATCAACTTTTAGATCACCAGTAACTAAAGTATCCTCCACAAAAACATTACCATACCCTTTTCTGTAAAGATCGATAATTTCACTAGATGTTAAAGTCCTGTTCCAAATAGATAGCTCGTCTATACTTCCGTTAAATCCTCTATCTAGCGCTCCTCCGTTATTTCTAATGCCTATAAGTAAATCTTGTGCTGAATCAGAGCTAGCACTTCCAAAAGGTGAAGTAATGTTTATTATTGACTGATTTTTTCCATCTACGTATATTGAAGGCTCTCTGCTTGGAGAAGACCTATTATAAACAACAGCAACATGATGCCATGTATTTAAAGTTAAAGATTGATTTTGTGTTGCCCATCTTCCAACAGTTGTACTAAAGTCTTGAACAAAATAAAGCCTTTGAGTTGTTATATTCTCCTCTTGGCCTTGTATTAATAAGCTCCATCCATCACCGTTTTTATTTATTTTTGATACAATACTTCCACTTTGATTTCCCTTAACAGCCTCTAACTCCCCCCAGGTTCTTGCATAAATCCATGCTGAAATTGTTGTATCATTCATATCATTCAAGCTTGCGCTGCTACTGACATTGATATGATCATTAGCCCCATCAAAACCAAAAACACCATTAAATTTTCCACCATCAGGATTATATGTCCAGCTTACCCCGCTGGTATTTCCCTCTAAAGTTCCGTTATTTGCTGCATCAGAAAAGTCATAAACGATAACAGTCCCATTGCCAGCAAGTTCAGTATGATTCTCACCTACAGAAGTGTCATTATTGAAGCGCATTAGCAAGAGCATACCTTTATCTGTTTCTTTATCTCCTATATTTTCTACTTCCAATTCTTGTTTATGTTTTCCTTGTATTTGAGCGTTACTGTCATTCAGATAAACATTTGTTCCTGAACTGTTCCAAGGAGGAGTTGCAGAGCTTATTCCTGATAAAGAACCCCCATCTCCTGCAAATGAAGTAGCAGTTACAGTACCAGAAACATCCAAGGCAGTTGCAGGACTAGTAGTCCCAATCCCAACCCTATTATTAGTCTTATCAACAAACAGACTAGAACCAAAACTAAAATTCCCAGCACTAGAAAAATTACCAGAACTTATATTGCTTGGATTTATCTGCCCTTGTCCTCCTCTAAACCTGTAAGTTCCGCCTATTTGTGTTAGACTAGTACCAACATAAACGCTTATATTATAATCTTCATTAAAGCTTAAATTCAACAGATTATCTGCCCTAGATCCAAGCAGTAAATCAAAAAAACCATTACTAACGCCATTAGCAAAAGTTTCATTCCAAACTGTAACTCCGGCAGAATCTGAAACATTAACTCTTAAATCAGCGCTTACAATAGTTGATCCAGTGCTTTCATTAGTAAGCTTACCTTGCAGTGAAATCAATGTTGGCTGCACAGCAAGAACAGCAGAGATTAAGAATAGGAATAAGCTAATATATATTATATTCTTTAAATTTATTTTTTTATTGTTTAATTTTTTTAAATTATTTATTGAAATGTTTTTTATTTTATTATTTTTAATGGCTATTTTTTTATTGTTACTATTAATTGTTTGATTTTCGTGGATATTGTTATTTTTTATTATTGGTTTATTATTATAACTATTAATTGTTTTATTCTGGTTATTTTTACTAAAATTGTTTTTATTTAATGTCATTTTTTATCAAACTCATTCTCAACCTAAACTTATCCTCTGAAACTGAAATTCATTAATTATCTCATCATTTTCATAATCATAAACTCTTATTGAATCATCTGTCTCAACAATATAATCTCCATTCTTTGCATCCTTGAACAAAGCGCCGTATTTCTCCCACAGCTCCTCTATATTTGTGATTTGAGCTACCCTTGCATTACCCACATCAACATACTTTGATAATTTTTCCAGGACATTGCTTCCAGTAAGGTCTACTATACTCAATTCTGAAATTTGATAATCTTCAGAAACACCATTTTCATTCTCATCAGGATTAATCAATAAAAATATAGCAAACACTGCAATAGCAGCAGCCATAATTATCCCTTTATTTTTTCCCATCTCCATCTTCACTTCATTCTCTTCCTGACAAACTCAGGAATATACTTTTGATCATTCAGCCACATAACAACTATCTTACTTACAACATCAGAAAGATTTGTCCCAACACCGCCTACCAGCATAGAAAGCATCTTCTCCTGATCCTGCGTAATTGTTATTGCAATCCTTTTGGTTTTCATTTAAACTCCAAATAGTATCATTTTAATTACAATATAGTACCTATATTATCACAATATAGTAACTTACATATAAATATTTCTATTATTTAGAGAAGGACATTATTAATTGAACATTTGTGTCCTCTTCTAAACCAGTAAAGGACTTATTTATCAATGCTCAAATTATTATGCCCTTAGTAATTCACATCAAACAACTAATTAGAAACAATAATGATATAAAAATGTTACTATTTTAGCACTAAATAGTATCAACGATATAAATATCCTTCTTTAAAGTATGATTATAATTGCCAAAGCTGTCAGTTGAAATGCCTGAATAATTTATTGTAATGTTCAATAGTTTTGAAGTTAATGAAGTGTTAAAGCTAGCAAGATACTGAATATACTCATTGGTATTATGGGTGATAATATCATTAGCAATGAAGTTATGTGTTCCTTCTATTACTAAGTCATAAACTTGTTATTTTTCCAGAACTTTTATAGGGATATTTTCTCGAATATAATATCTGAATCGAAAGGTTTAAATATATCAACATATTTATGTTTATCAACATAATTTGGAGGAGTTAAAATGGCAACTGTAACATTATATGTACCGGACGAATTTAAAAAGAAGCTGGATTCAATGCCTGAAGTTAAATGGTCTGAGGTATTTAGGAATATAATAATACGTAAAGTAGAGCAATTGAAGAAATTCGAGCAAATGGCCGATAAGGGTGAAATATAAATGCCATCAGTAACATTTGCAATACCTGATAAGGTTAAGTCAGAGATGAAGAAACTATCTTGGGTAAATTGGTCAGAGCTAGCTAGAGAAGAGGTTATCAAAAGAGAGAAATTACTGAAGCAACTTGAATCTAAAGAGGAGCAGGAGCTTATCAAATGGTCGGTTGAATTAGGCAGGAAAGCTAAGAAAGGCCGCTTTAAGAGGTTGCTTTCTGAACTTTCCCCTAAGAAAAGGGAGGAGTTGCTTAAAAGCCTTTCCCCTGAAAAAAGAGAAGAAGCATTGAGATAATGGATTAAAATGAAGTTAGTAGTTGATAATAATGTCTTGTTCTCAATAATGAATCCAAAGTCTGTTTCATCATACTTGTTTTCATCAATTAGGGTTGAATTCCTTGCTCCTGAGTTTGTTAAATCAGAGTTTAATAAGCACAAAGAAGATTGTTTATTTAAATCAAAATTATCAGAGCATGAATTTGAATTAAGGCAGGATGAAGTAAAAGAAAATATTAAATTCTTTAAATCCTCAGAATATAAGGATTTTCTTGAGAAATCTCTAAATGCTTCAACAGATCTTGATGACGCAGATTTCCTAGCGCTTGCATTATCTCTTTCAAATCGAAGATTTGTAAGAGATACCAACAATCCTTCGGATTTTTCAGTATCAATTAAAGCTGCAATATGGTCTAATGATCCGCACCTTAAACTCCAGCCACTAGTTAGAGTTTTTACGACTAAAGAATTGGTTGAGAGGTTGTTAAGCGGAGAAATTTGAGTAATTTTTTTATTATCTTTAATCTCAGGCACACCAATCTCTATACCATTTTCTAGCTCCATAATCTCAATCCATCTAGCGCAGTAACTATCTCTTTCAAAACCAACGAAGTTGGCGCCAGAAAACTCAGAATAGTTTGTTGGTTTCCAAGCATTATCATTAGCATATTCAGAAATATTTTGTACGCCATTGAGATAGACTCTTCAAGTTTATTGAATTTTAATAAAATTTTTGCAGATTCAAAATGGTCTTCAGATTTCTTTAGATAAGATTCCATAATTTCATTTGAAGGTTCCACTAATCTAAGCTTATTTTCCTTACTTATCTTAATCAAAAATGTTATTTTTTTCATAAAAACATTCAACACCTCTAATGATAATATGATCCTTTATAATTTCCTTTATTAATAAGTTAGATAAATCAAATTTTCCAATTTTAACATTTATTTTCGAATTTATGTCTTCTATTAATTTTTTTATTTTTTTATTTTTAGTTTCCACATATATGTCCATATCACTTGTTGGTTTTGCAATAAATTTCGCATAACTCCCAAAAATTATTATTAGATTTTCTTTCGTCTTGGATAATATTTTTTCACTTATAATCCCTACTTCTGGATATTTATCCATGAGTTTTAAAAATTTATGATGCTCTGCAATATAAGCATAATTTTTTGTTTCAATAACTTTTTTTAGAAAATAAACTTTATTCCTCCCTATATTTTTAGAATCAATTATATTGGATTTCTTTAGTTTATTAAGAGTTCTGGAAATTGTTGGATGCGGTTGTTCAAGAAGTTTAGAAATCCCTCTAACATGAACATCCTTATATTTCAATAGTATCAAAATTATGTCTAATTCGGTATTGTTCATTTTTGAACCATATGTTTCTATAATGAACCATTATATTTAAATCTTTCTATCTACCCAAACACCACATTCTCTGCTAAACTGCCAGTCAAGAACAGCCCACCACTGCTATTAACATAAGCAACAACCTGGGCAGTTTTATTTTCGATTACAAATGAATTCAACGTTGGGTTTAAGGAACTTTGGCTTTCACTTAAACTATCCTTAATCAGCAAATTACCTTCAGGATTAGTTAAAACTAAATTCAATCCTCCAGAAGAGTTTTGAATTACAAAATCATTTGCATCAGCGCTTGGCTCAGAGCTTTGCGTTAAAATTCCCTTGATATTCGCATTACCATTGCTGTCAAATACAGCTAATCGATTGTCCGCGCCATCTCTAACTTCAAAAGTTCCTCCCGCATCAAGATTAACAGTTTGCGCAACTCCAACTGTTAAGCTTACTGAATTTCTTCCAGGTATAGTGCCGGCCCATGTAGCATTTACTTTAATTGGATAAGTTCCTGTTCCACTAGGAGCCTCAAATGTTAAGTTGTAATTCCCATTACCATCTGTTAGCCAAATAGCCGTCTCAGACATATTAGCTTCTCTGGCATAAATTGTCTTTTGAAGGCTTTCTTGCGCATCAAGAGTATGTATATAACCTAAGCTTATATTGTAACTGTTTGTAATAGTAGCATTCTGTACAGCTAATCCTTCTGAATTGAATCTCACAAAATAATTTCCATCAGTCGCATTTCCGCCTATTGAACCCAGAGTAGATGTTATTAAATTGTATCCACCGCCTTGCGCTTCAAAAGATACCGTTATTCTAACAACTAATAAAAATAAGATTACCAATAAAATTATCATATATTTTTTTACTATGCCCTTTTTATCCATCTTATATTTTTACCTGGCTAACAAGCACTACATTCAAAACCTCTTTTTTATTTGTTATCACAATCAAACCAAAATCGTTAGTTTTGTAATATACTCTATAAAGTTCCCCTTCCAAACCTTCGTATACACTCAGTAATTTCTCTTTATCTTTGGATGTTACTTTTGCTATATCTATTGAATACTTTCTATTCTGAAGATAAGTTTTAACATCTTCGTTGGAATTGGCAATTTTCAAAATAGGAGAGAATTTCTGCTGCGGTTCAATATCTACACCCTCAATGCCGTACTTACCTGTTTCAATATTATTCTTATCAATAAAAACAAATATTAAAATTATAAAAACCACAATTACAATAAAAATTATTTTTTTATTTTTGCTTATTCTATTTTTTGAGATTGTTTTGGCCATTTGTTATGTTTTCATTTGCTTTTTTGCTGGGTTTTGTTGTGAGTTGGTAATTTCAAGTTTATTTTCTGTTGTGAAGGCTTGGATTCTGTTTTGGTTGTTTTCATTCTGGCTTCTCTGGAAACTTAACATCTTCTGGGTTTTTGTGAGTTTGCGGGATGTCTCTTAATTCTTATGAAATATATTATTTTTTAATTGCTTGTATTATTTTCCATCTCTTTTAACAGTTCCCATATATATTTTCCAGATTTATGTCCTTTTAACCCCACTATTGCAGTTTTACACTTATATTCTTTTTCAAAAAATTTTAAATGTTTATAATTTGTTTTGTTGAAGTTATATTTTGCTTCAATGCCATAAATTCCCTTTTTATCTGATATTACAAAATCCACTTCCTGTTTATTGGTTGTTCTCCAGAAATTAATCTTTTTATTAGATTTCATCAATTCAAGAAATACAAAAGTTTCAAAGACATTTCCTAAGATTATTTTTGGAAATTCTTTTAGCCAAAGAAGATGCATCATCCCAGTATCTAGAAAGAAGACTTTTGGGTTTTTTGACAATTCACTTCTTAAATTCTTATGAAAAGGAGTAATTCTCCTTATGATAAAAGTATTTTCCAATAAATCAAGATACTCTATAACAGTTTCTCTATTTATTCCAATTGTGTTTGCTAATTCTAAAATATTAAGAAGCTGTCCGGATTGTGATGCCAAGATTTCAACTAGTTTATTAAAAGAAGAGATATTTCTAATATTTCCTATGTCTCTAATATCTTTCCTAATATAAGTATTAATAATTTGAGATAGGTATATTTCTTTTTTTTCTTCTGATTGTTCTAGGACAATTTTAGGATATCCTCCATATTTAATAAATTCCTCTGCTAATTGCATCAATTCATTGTTTATTGACTGAGAATTTTCTTTTTTTAATTTATATTTTTTATTTTTAAATATTAAAAACTCTTCAAAACTTAAAGTATGTATTTCAAAAGTAATTGTTCTTCCAACAAGGCTATCTTTAAATTTCTTTTTTATTTCAAATGTTGATGAACCCGAAACCAATAATTTTATATTAGAATAATGATCATGGAATATTTTTATAAAATTTGTCGGATTTTCTAAATATTGGATTTCGTCAATAATTAAATAAATCTTCTTCTTTTCATTAGCCCCTTTTTGTAAAAGATAGTTGTATGTTGCTTCAGGCCCTTTGTTGCATAATTCTAAAAAATGCTGTAATTCCAGGTCAAAATAAAAAGTGTTTTTTTTAATATGATTTTCTATTAGATATTTTAGTAAAGTTGTTTTACCTACTTGTCTTGCACCATAAATTACAATGGTTTCTTTGGAATTTAAATAAGGCAATATCTTTTTTATAATATTTCTTTTATAGGTTTTCTCTTTCATATTATACAAATTATTATGTTATTTGTATGGTATATACTACGAATTATATATAAATATTTCTATTACTTGTGCAAATTTTTACTTTTTAGAATTTATGTTTTCATCTAGGCTTCTCTGGAAACTTAACATCTTCTGGGTTTTTATAGGCTTGTGGGGTATCTCTTAGTTTTTGTCTGTAAGTTAGCTATTTTTGTTTCTTAGTTTTGATTGTTCAATGTGTTTTATTATGCTGTTTAATATTTTGCTATATTTTCGTTTTGAATGTTGAATTTGTTTTTTCATCTTTCAATAATCATTGGCTTAATTATTTCCATAATATTTTGTTTCTTATACATAGCATGCAATGGATAAAATTCATAATAATTGTTTTCATCAAACCATGCGCATTTGAAATCTTTAATGGGAAGATTTAGTTTTCTACTTAATGCTAATGAATAAATTGTAAGCTGCTCTGTTGGATTGTGTTTGTGCGCTTCCGGCTTATAATCCAAAATATGAATTAAGCCATTTCTTACCTGCAATAAATCTATATGGCCGGTTATTGGCGTGGCATAATTTTCTAAGTTTAGTTTAAATTTTCTTTTTTCGAAATATTTGATGTCATCATTTGTCAGATAAACAGGAATTTCTGTCGCTATGGTTGTTGAATCGTTGATTAAGAAGAAATTTTGTATTGCCTCGTGCCTTTGTTTGTTATTTTTTGCTAA
>NYYQ01000038.1 GCA_002686855.1 Candidatus Woesearchaeota archaeon
AGGTTTCATTTGATGCTCCATCCACTGTTCAAGGAGCGGAAAGTGGTGACTTCTTTTTAAAATAAATATTGAGTGCCGGTCATGCCATCCAGTCTGTGACTGGTGGTAGGCACTCAACTAATTTTTTGTTTGACATGAATCCTGGCTTAGAAAGTGTCACATTATTTCGGAATTATACAGAAACCAAAATTATAGAAATATTTATAAAAGAAGAATGCTAAAATCTCATTATTCAGAGTAAACTTAATTTTAAGGTGATTACATGGGAAATAATATTTCACTGGAAGAATATAAAAAATGGAATAGGCGGTTGATCCTTAAAGAAGAAAAAAGATTTTTTCTCAAACATTTTACAGTATATATAGTCGTAAACATTTTGCTTTTATTCATTCTATTTTTGCACTTTATAGATCTTATAGATCTTATAATACCTTTCTTTTGGTGGGGCACTGGTGTGTTGTTGCATTATCTTTGGGCTGTGCACTTTCTTGAAAAGAGGCTAAAATCAAACGAAGAAGAAGCAATGAATCTTGCTAAAAGATCCAAGTAATAACTTTAATATCATTTTTTCTTCATTATTGTTATAGAATGAACATATTTTTTATCATACTTTACTTTTATATAATGAATTTTTAATTTTCTTTTTTCCATAATATTTTTAAGATTCTTAGAGCATTTTATTTTCACTGAACCTTGTTTTAATATATTCACGATGCTTAATGATTTTGGCTTAAAATCACAATCTAC
Source organism: Candidatus Woesearchaeota archaeon (assembly GCA_002686855.1). Taxonomy (GTDB): domain Archaea; phylum Nanobdellota; class Nanobdellia; order Woesearchaeales; family GW2011-AR4. The sequence goes on from NYYQ01000038.1 coordinate 748, forward strand.
GCACTTAAAAAAAGACTCTTTTATTGACAAAAAAATGACTAACGCCCTGCTAACTGAAATTTCGTTCTTTGCGCAGAAATTTTCAATTGCAATGCATTCTTCATCCGTTAAAAAATATTTAATAAATCTACTTTCATTTAATTTAGCGTTGCAATGCTCTATATCCACTCCAATCCTATAATCTTCATCAACAATGCCTACATAAACTCTATCGTGTTTATGGGAAATAGACAAATCATATTTTTCGTTGGTAAAAATCGGCCTTCCGGTCTTAGAATAGCTGATGGACGAATTTTTTGTCTTCTTTCCTAATAATTTTTTAGCTGTATAATAAGAATAAATTTTTTGCTTAATTAGTCCTGTATTTTTTGTTTTGTAAATACTAACCAGTTCTGTATTTGAAAGATAGGATTTAGCTTCATCTAAATCAAGGCTTGCCGATAATAACATTGTTTTAGCTTTCATATTATCCTTATTTTGATGCTATTTTGCTATTTTGAGCTTGATCCCATTAAATTCTAAAATTACCTCATTTTTCTCATTTACAATTTCAACATCTCCAATAATATCTCTGGATGTAATCTTTTTAACATTCGGCAAAATATACAATATATTTGAAAAGATATTTTCAAAATGCGGAATTATTTCATATACGCTCACAGGCAGGCTAAGGCCCTTGCCATTTTTTATGCCTATATAAGCTAATGACTGAAAGGCCGAGTCTATCCACTGTATTATTTTCCCATAAATTCCCGCATCCAATAAAGGAACCAGTTTTTTATTATCTACTTTGGCGACAATATTTTTTTTGTCTAAAAAAACTTTATCTATAACCTGAAAACTCGGCCCATGAAATAGCATGTTTTTATTATAAATGGAATCATTACTGATTGCTGATGCTGGTTTTTTAAACTTCTTAACCCTTTTTTTAGTTTTACTGCTCTTCAATTTCGCCTCACAAGAAGCATACGTAATTTTATTTTTTATTTTCATTGATAAATTATCTTTTAGCTTAATGCCTTCTGTAAACAAAGGCGCATCTTTATCCCCAATCAATGTAGGATTTTTAATATTAAAATTAGACAGCACCGGGAAACCTTTAAAGTATAAACTGGATGAACACAAGAACATTGCTATACTCACAGCAGCAGGCATGTAAATCACACCGTTAATACGATGGTCAGATAAATAAGTGTCTTCAGCCAAAGATAATATTTTTTTAAATGACAAATCCTGATCAGACGGTTCCACTTTCCCTATTAAAGATGAATACAATTGCAGGTTCTGCAACATAAAATGGTATTTTTCATAATCAGATTCATCGAAATAAAAGATTTCGCTGTTTTTTGATAAACTGCTTAAATCATTAAAAAACAGCTCATTTGCTTTTAAAGGGTCCAGCAAAGATATTCCTTTCTCTTTAAGAAAATACAGTGTTGCCTTGTTCGAGGTCATGCCCACATCATCCCATGGGGGCCAATTTACTGAAATTGAAGATGATGACTTGGACGAGACATTGGTTTCAACAGCTAATTTGTTCAATATTTCATTAGCGCACGAATAGATTGTTTGACCCTCATTTCCAAATTTAGAAACGACCGAAGAAAAATTGATGACCTTGCTTGGATTATATATCAAAGACAGTTTGCCTATGTTAAAACCTGAAAAAATTTTATTATTCAATTCTTCTTTTATCTCCTTTGTGGTTTTTTCTGCAAATAATCTGCTCATTTCAACACCTGCGCCATTTATTATTATGTCAATTCTTTTATGTTTTCTTGCAATCTGTTGAAAAATAGCTTTCAAAGACCCATAATCAGTAGCATCTACCCGTTCATAGTGGACATTGGAATTATGTTCGATTAATTTCTTTATATTCAATCTTACAGTGCCATCTCTCAAAGCAGATCTGCCTAATATGTAAATTATGGGACAATACTGCTTTGAAATTTTTTTTATTAGGGAGAATGCAATCCCCTTGGCTCCGCCAACCACAACCATAACAGTTTTCTTATTAATTTCAATCTTTTTGCCAATTCCAATTTTCTTAAGGCAGGCAACATATCGCTTGTTATCATGATACATAACATCTGCCTCATGAGGCTCGTAAAGTTCATAAGTCGCTTGCTGTACAGTACGTTTTTTACTCATCTCAGAATCAAAATGAATATGCTTGACAAAAATGTTAGGGTATTCTTTTTTTAATGATTTCAAAAAAGATACCATTCCAAAAACAAAAGGATGAGTATTTCCTTGGGTTATGATCGCAATGGAATAATCAGGCAAATATTTATTGCGATTAGCAATATATCTGAATATTCCGATGAAATTCATAAGACTCTTGCTTAGTATTTTTTCAAATGAAGAAAGAGACTCTTTGCTAAGGCTAAATGCGCTTTCATTGCAAAGGAAGATAATATTTTTTTTAGAATTATTTAAATTTCTAAACAGGCTTTTTTGAAAATTTTCGACATTAAAACTCTTGTTGAAAAAAGCTCCAAGGTCTATTATCAAATCAGAATGATTATTTTTCTCTATCAGATAGTTTTTGTTGAACTGGTTCGGAATCCATGAAGGAACATATCTGTTAAATTCACTCTTCTTTTTTCTTTTTTTAACCGAATTTTGACCGGAACTAGGCTTCTTTTTTAAGAAGCCAATCAGGTCAGCAACCCGACGAAACGCGGATAAATTGAGGTCATCATTTGGCGCTATATCTGATTTGTCTAAAACCTCGAAAACTATTTCTGCTTTTTTAATAGAGTCTATCCCCAAGTCCTCTCCAAACCTATCATCCAACGATATCTTTTCTATTTTATATCCGGTTATGTTGCTTATTGCTCTATTGACTAAAGATACAAATTTACTCTCTGTTGATAATATAATATCTTCTGATTTAGACAAATCTGACTTTTCAGTTTCTTTATCATTTATTTTTGCCTTTTTTGGAATCTTCTTAGTCACAGATTCAATTATTATGTCTTTTTTATCAGCTATTTCTTTAATAAACGCGCTTAAAACAGTTCCTGGCCCGACTTCTATAAAATATCCGCAACCAATCTTATCTATTTCATTTAGTTGATAGATAAAGTCAATAGGGGTAGTAATTTGTTTTTGTATGATATCTAGAATGTTATTATAAGAATAAGTTTTGCTGTTTATCAGCTGTTTCGAAACCGAAGAAAATATCCAGATTTTCGGCTTCTGTAAAGATAGTTTCCTTAATTTCAAAAGCTTTCCCATTTTAGATCCGACATCTTCTAAAAGAGGAGAATGGTATGGCTGAGGCACATCAAGCACCTTTAACCTGATTTTGGCTTTTTTTAATATTTTTTTTATAACTTCCAGATCTTTTGGAACTACAGAAATAACAGTCTGTTCAGGGCTGTTTAAATTGGAAACATAATAATTGGTGTTAGCCAAAATTTTCCTGATTTTCTTTTTGTTTGCGTTTATTGCAACCATAAATCCCGCATCATTCTTTTTTGGGCTCCATACATCCCTATAATAAACCAGTTCAAGCATCTGTTCAAAGGATATGATTCCAGAAGCCACTAGCGCGGCAAATTCACCAAAACTATGCCCCGTAATAACTCTGGGCTTAACACCTAGCGAAATCAACAATTCATGAAGGCCTGCTTCTAAGGTGAAAAGGCAAAGATTTGCAGTTATATCGATCTGATCCGATGGGATTTTTTCCGGAGAAAGAATATAATCCGAGGGCTTATGCAGCCCATACTTAAGGGCAAATTTATCTGTTTTTTTGAATTTATTTCTGATAACACTATGGGCCAGGTATTCCTCTTTGAACATCCCGGGATACACAGATCCTTGCCCTGGGAAAACAAAGCATACTTTATCGAATTTTGATTCGGACCTGCTTAATTTTTTAAAAGCTATAGAATGCTCTCCGGAGAAATAACCTTTTGAAATTAAGTTAGCTCCGGGTGTAAGATTTTTTAAGCTTGGGCTTTTTTTTATCATTTTACGAATCAGCTAACTTTAACCTCAGAGATTATTTCAAAATTTTGCTTGATTGCGATTCTTAATTTGGTCAATACCAGACAGCGCAAGCCTCCTCGCTTAAGATGTGTTTTCGATTTATTTAATTCCTCTTCGGTTCCCAGCAAGATGACCACCTCGCTATCCCCGGATTGCAGTTCTGTAATGCCTGATTGCAGGGCAATAACAAAAGAATTAAAATCGGCATCTACATTGAAACTTTTACCGAGAAAATTGAACGCGTTGCATACTCTTCCCGCTATAACATTATTTAAGGTTCCTGGCCCGGCATCTTCTGTTATTTTTGGGAACTTTTCTTTATGTTTCAACACGATTTTTTTGATCTTATTGCCTAAAGGGCTAAAATTGTCAGCTATCTCGAAATGTTTCACTCTTTTAGACAGTACACTCATCTGTTCACTGCAAAGACAAGTAGATGAAATAACAGATATCCTGTCTTTTTCCATAGAATCAAAGCGGATATGATGTTTATTTATCGCTTCATGAACAGCAGCAATGGCCAGAATCTGCAATTTATCTATACTTGGCAAGCTCTTTGGAGTAATATTAAAAGAATGTTTCTTTATGTATTTTTCAGATTTTTTAGCGGAGACATATGATTGAGCCACAACAACTATCTTCTCATCAGCCTTTTTATCATTTTTTTTTGCAACATCAAAATTGCCCTTAAATTCTTCCAATATCAAATGATAATTTATACCCCCAAAACCAAATGAAGAAATTCCGAATTTTATCGGGTCTTTTCTAGGATTTAATTTTATAGGCTTTTTATTCACAAAAACTTTGTTTTTATTATTATATATCATCGAATTAAAATAAGGTGAAGGCGGTATAATCCTGTTGTTTACTGCAAGAATACTTTTCAACAAGCCTGCCGCTCCTGCAGTTCCTTTTGTATGGCCAATAATGGATTTAACAGATCCGATAGGTATTTTTTTCTTTGAGTTCAGAAAAAATTCGTTTAAGGCTTCCAGTTCAGTGACATCCCCTATCTCTGTGCCAGTTCCATGACATTCAATAAAATCCACTTTCTTGTCCTCTAAACTCCCGTAAGCCTTTTTTAGCGCCCTTATCTGGCCGGGTTTTGATGGCGAGAACAAACTGCTGTATTTTCCATCACTGGAACAACCGCACGATCTTAGTATGCCTAAAATCTTATTTTTATATTTTATGGCATCCTCAACTCGTTGAAGGACAAATATTACAGCCCCCTCTCCCTGAACTAATCCTTTGGTTTTTTTGTCAAATGGATAGCACCTATCCGGAGATAAAGTTCCAGACTTGCTAAAAATTACAAAGTTCTCCGGCTCTAGAAAGTTATCTATACCTCCGGTAATCACAATATCGCTCTCATAAGATTTTAATTTTTTCATAGATACTTCTATAGCAGCAAGGGAAGAAGCGCACGCAGCATCAATTAAGCAGCCATCAGCCTCTATACCGTATTTTTCTTTTATATTTTCACACACAGAATTTGTTAGTGTATGCTGTACAGGAAGTTTTAACTTTTTTTTAAATCTCTTGAAATAATCATTCAATAAATGAATGGCAGCATCTGGGTTCTTGTTAACGTGTTTTTTAATGTGTTTTTTCAAAGAGTTTTCCTCTTCTGTCATCTGATAATCCGGGAGTCTTTCATCTGGCCACCCGCAGCCAAGAATGATAGAAGCTTTTTTTGCTAAAAATGAATTTTTATTTACTTCTCTTATTGCTTGTTTTGCCGCTTCTAATGCTAAGATGTGAAGCTTGTTGTACTCTGAATAATTGATCTTATTTTTTTCACATATTTTTTTTAGTGTTTCATCAGAAACGAATGCAGCATAATTAGAAATAGTCTTATCTTCTTTATTTTCTTTAGATAGATAAAGTTTTTTGCTAAGCTTGTGCTCAGGAAGCTCCCTTACAGAGCATTTTCCCGATATTATGTTATCCCAATATTTACTTGGATTCTCTGCATCCGGGAGCACACACCCCGCAGCAATTACACAAACATCATCATCACTGTAATTAGTTTTCATAAAGCAATTGTATTTGTTCTAACTTATTAAATTAACTATTAACATATTTTTAATTTGAACTTCAGATAGCAAGCGCAGCCTAATCAACTATAGCGGAAGACACAAATATTTATGTCAGCCACTATAATAATGCAACCTTAGTAGGCAGGTATAGGTCCCGTAAAATTGTTGATTTGTAATTGATAGCATCAACCACCCCTTTCTTTACAAATTCATTTTCCTTACCGGAAAATATTTTTTCATAATGTTTGAGGAATTTTTCCAATTCAACAGGCTTTTTTGTAAATGCAAGTGAAAAACCAACACCAAAATAATAATCTTCCTTATCTTCCGGATATAATTCAAAGAAATTAAAGTATTTTTCATATTTTTCTTTGCAATTCTCTTCATTAGGTATAAATGTAACGCATCTTCCTAAACCCCGGACCAATGGCCCCCTAGTTGGAAAAGACGGAAAATATATTTCTCTGTTCTCAAATATTTTCGCAAGCCCCATACTGAAACCATAACCATCAGCAAACCATTCAATGTGTTTATCAATTTTGGGGTTGCCTCTAAAAACCCTATCCGGATTCAATCCCAAGGAGCCGTATCCGCAACCAGTTATCATAAGACGCAAATATTCTTTTTTAAAATGTCTTAGCAACAGATTCAAGCTTTCTTTTATTGATAAGTTATTTTTTATCAATCCGGCAGCAATGGCTTCAATATAGAATGGTTTGTAGTATTCAATAGCTTTTTTATTGCCATTTTTTAACATTCCATAAGGATTTGCTGTAGCTTCCTTGAATATATAAACTATATCGCCTAAATTTTTATCCTCATATTCCGATGCATATATGGGATCTCTGTCATAAAAAGGAACCCCTTTTTTGAGTTTGGAAAAATTAGCGCCGCTATATCTTGTCAAGTTTAATCTGAAAACTTTTTTGAACCACTTTTGCCAATAACCCATTTTGGTGAGGGATCCCTCATGTTTTTTAATAGTGTTTTTCATATTGTCAAAAAAAAACTTATTATTTTTATCGCTTTTTGAAGCATACTCACTTATCTTTTTTAAACTAAGATATGAGATTAATGAACCATCGCAAAGAAGGTCCTTTCTTCTCAGGATCAGCTCTAATTGAGATAAGAGCATGAATTGGGTCATCTCCAAAAAAATAACAGCGCGGTCTATGTTTATCTTATCATTTATAGGTAAGCACATAATTTTTTCAATAAACATGCCTCTATAGCTAAATTGCCTCCAACCTTTGTTTTTTCTGAAAAAAAGACTGTTTTTTTTGTAGAATTTCGAAATCAAAACAAAATTATTCGTGATGAGTTCGTAAATCTGCCCAAACCTGCCATCTTTATAGGATAAATCAGAAATGCTGCTTTTTGAAAGATAAGGCCAAACTCTATGCAGATAGTACGCAAAAAATTCAAAAAAATATTTCAATCCAAATATTTCACAAGAGCCAAGACAACGATTTTTACCTAAGATCAATAATGCATAAGATTGAACAAGTTGATCAATTAAGATATTCACTTTCTCTGCCAGTTCAAAGATGGTCTTTGAGGGCAGCTTATTTTGAATGTCGCCAAGAATTATCTCAAGATACATATCGCTTTGTTGAGCAGGAATATCCAGTCCTGAGCTGTACAACGGATCGACAAACGCCCCAGCATCTCCAAGCAGAGCAAACTTTTTTTTTGCAGATATAACTCTTTTTGAAGCATATGAATAATTGGATCTGGTTTCAAAATTCACTATATTTTCTTTATCAAATAAACCATCTAACGCTTTATGTTTCTTTATGAAAGCAACAAGTTCTTTTTTATTTGGAGGTTTTTTTTCAAAAAGAAATCTGTCATCATACACTACGCCGCAGCTTATTATGTCCTTTTTTAATGGTATGACCCAAAACCAGTAATGGGGATAAAAGAAATGAACAGTGGAAAACTCCCTAGTTGCGAATCTATTCTTCCTTCTCCATTTATCACTTATTACATCTATTTTATTATTTGACTTGAAATGCGCCCAAGAAGAACAATGATTATTATTTGGAACTGTTATATCCAAACCTAATTTTTTGGACAAAAACCGTTTTCTGCCTGTCGCGTCTATGACCCATTTTGTCCTGATAACAGATTTTTTGTTGTTCTTGGCAACAACAATCCGATTTTCGTTTGTGTCAAAAATGACATCATCCACAGCCCCATCTTTATAGTGAATGCCTTTTTTTGAATTCATAATTTTTATGTCTTTCTCTATAATATGCCTGTCTAAATGAAAGGTGTTAAACGTATTTGTTCCGGTACATTCTTCACTCATATCTGTAATGTCTAAATTTTTATCTTCATTGTCATAAAAAAATCTCAATCCATTTTTGAACAAATGATTTCTGTACAAATAACTGGTTAACTTTAGCCTATGCTGAAGATAATGACTTCCCAATTCTGTTACACTTTCTCCAACATTGTACTTTATATTTTCCTTGGGCCCTATTATCGAGACCTTAAGTTTTGGCTCTGTAAGAATGATATGTCTCGCAAAAAAATTTGCGACAATGCCATTTCCAATTATAGCAACATCGTATTTCATAGGCTTTTATTATTGGACAAACTTTAAATGTTTTGCGGTGAGATTTACCATCGCTTAACTTTCCTTAAAAAAAATACGAGCTTTCTCCCATAGACAAATTTAAGTGTAAATATACCTATTCCCCAAGATATTAAAAATAAAACTAGCAATAACAAAATAATAGCGACCAACGGAGAAAACAGGGCCTTAAACAACAATGACAGATTAAAGCCAATTATAATGTGCAAAATGTAGATCCATAATATTCCTTTGCTGTAACTGTTTATTATGCCATATTTTTTTGGATGAATTTTTTCAGATAATAAGTTTGAAAAAACAATTAGTAAGCTAAATGATCCCATTATTGCCAAAATAAAGCCAACCTTTGGCTGGAATATTGTTGCCCCCCATACATTAGAAGAGTCTATAACCGGTAGCAATTCTTTTCTTAAGAAAGAGATTCCTAATAATAATAGGCCGGTTATAATGAAAATAATCCTAGAAGCGATATTATCCTTATACTTAATATAGTAATGCGCAGCCAAAAACCCGAATGTTATTGTTGAAAACCACGGAAAGAATGGCCAAAAAAAGAAGCCTGAGCTGTTGCCAATAAAAATCGCAGCTAAGTAATTCGAATTGTAATCTGATAAAGAATTCCTAACTATCTCCGCTGTAAAAAGTGTTAATGCCCCTGCAAAAAAAACAGAGGATATTGAGAAAAATTTCAATAATAGCGTTATAGTGATAAATGAAATCCCAATGAACTGCAGCGCATCCCATGAAAACAAATCTTCTATACCAAATGCAAGGAAATTCATTATAAAGCCAAGAATGATTATAAAAGAGGATACTTTTAGTATATGCTTAAAAGGATAGCCTTTTATTTTGTTATTCTTCCAATATTTGCTGAAATGTATGCGCAAAGAAGCTCCGGCTACAGCAGGTATTGACATGGGGAATAAGCCTAAAAATACAAGATTAATAATAATTGGATAGATGTTATTTTGTGTTGACATAATTTCATCCTGGGTGGTGACTATCCAAAAAACACTATGAATAAAAATCATTAATGCTACGCAAATGAATTTTGCAATGTCAAGTCCAATCCATCCTTTAGTGCGCTTCATGTTAGTGCTAATAAAATTTTTAATGCCTATTCTGCTGGCTTGCCGGCAATCTCTTTGTAAAAATAATCCTGTAAATTTCCATATGTGTTATCTAAACAAACCAGAGATTATCGTGTAACCATATATCTTACCTGCCAGAATCTGGATCATCAGCAACACCACTATAAAAATAATTATTTTGCATATACACATGGATTAGGGGGTTGTTATCAGTAGAAATTTGAATGCTATTGTTCTCAAGATAATTGTTTATGAATTCCGGAAACTCAAATGAGTAATCATTCTGTTTGGTGTTGTACCAAACACCGCTTACGTTTTCATTTCTGGCAATTCTTGGATCAATATTCTTCCCAGCCATAATGTATCCTAATGAACCATGCAATGAACCCGGCAAAACATAGGGATACGTATCTGGAAATACTGATTTTATTGTTTTGTAAGCTGATGTAAAACCCTCAAGGAAAAAATAAGGGGGAGTAAACTGCGTAACCATAACGCCCCCATCTTTTAAAACTCTTTTAACCTCATCATAAAACTCCTTAGAATATAGCGAAGCTATAGCTAATTTTCTAGGATCTGGAAGGTCTATTATTATAATATCATATGTCCTATCGGGGGTTTTTTTTAAAAACATTCTCCCATCTTGTATATATCTGTTAACCCTCTTATCATATAATGAACCCCTATGAACTTTCGGCAAATATTTTTTTGAAACCTCAATAACTCCCTCATCTAAATCAACATGATCTATTGTTGTGAAATTAAATTTTAGTATTTGGTAAAGAGCGCCACCATCACCCCCTCCAATCAACAATATTCTTTCAGGATTTGGACGAGCAGCAATTGCAGGCATTGTTAGATACTCATGATAGGCTATTGAGGCTTTATCAGATATCTGCAGACCCCCATCAAGATAAAGCTCCCGTCCATAAAATGGACTTTCAAGAATCATGATATGTTGGTAAGGGCTATTAGTAGAATAAACTGGCTTTGTATAGTAGATTGCATAATAAGCGGATCCAACAGAAAAAAATGAATCCACAAAATGCAGTTTAAGCCTTTGTAAGAAACCAACAGAGCCAAATAAAAAACCAACACTAAGCCCCAATATTAAAATTACCGTAGTAAAAAACAAAAGAATTTTCTTTTTATTTATTCTTGTGGCTAAAATAAAGGTAAAAACATTAAGCATCGCTCCAAAATACATAGCCCCATGAAATCCCAGTAAAGGTATAAAAAAAATCCCGGTAAACAAAGCGCCGATAACACCACCCAAAGTATCTGAAAAATAAACAAAACCAGTAGCTTTAGTCTTCTCAATATTTTCTAAAATAGCAACAGCCAACGGTATTTCCATCCCCATCAACATAGTGGGGATTAATAATGAAGCAATAACAATCCAGAAAATAAAATGCGTAGCTATTCCTGATGAAACAAATTGCGAAATGAATGAAAGAAAAGTGAAGCCAAACAAGGCTATTAACACCTCAATTCCCATCAATATTCTTATAAGCGGAAATTTTTTCTTTACAATAAAACCTCCGCCAAGGGCGCCTATGGCTAAACCAAAAAGAAACGAAGCCAGTACAATGGACAATGAAACCTCTGTAGCTCCGACAATCGTGGTAACAACCGAAATAAGAACAACTTCATACAACAAGCTTGCTAAGCCAGTTGAGAACATAATCAAGAATATGATAAATCTGTTATTATAAACACCCCTTTTTAAATCATGTAACAATGCCATATATATCATATCTTTATCCTTTTTAACGAAGTTATTTTACCATTCAATTGATCTGCTAAAGCTTCAACATATTCTTCAGGATTTCTATCAATATTGCAGGTAAATATATCAAAAAGAAGTTTAGATTTTTCAGGCCAGCTATGGATAATAAAGTGGGATTGTGATAGTATAAAACAGTAAGTAATACCTTTAGGATTATTAAATACATGATATTTTTCTCCAACAACATTCAATCCACAGAGTTTACAAGCCTTTAAAACAAGATCCCTTAATTTTTCTTCAGAAGTCAAAATATCTCCATCATTTATTTCAATTACCCCAATTATGTGTTCACCAAGCATTTTTATCTAATTAAGAATATAATGCGATTATTATATTTATTGTTTTATATTTATAATTATTTATAATTTAATTCAATAAAAACCATTTAAATACATTTTTATCAGAAATATTTAAATAATAAGGATATTTATGTTGTATTTGTTAAAAAAAGCGGTGTATAGGACAATGCATAAAAGCACATTTATAGTAATCTTATTTATAATAACCATATTTCTGGTTCCTATTGCTTATTCTTATACTCCCCCACCCCCACCCCCACCCCCATGCAAGCAGAAAACAATGGGCTGCTATGATACTGGTGGGTTTAAGGCAAATCCAGGCTCATTAGCCCGAGGAAGTTTTAGTTATTATTTGAGTGAAACTGCATGCATTGGCGGAGGCTGTACTTGCAGTGCTGCTGGTTTTATAAGTTCAATTAGGCAGGTGGATGCAGACCAGACAAGTGGATCATGTAGCTGTATAGTTGGAGCTTCATGGGATTCAACTGGGAAATGTTGCGGAGATGATACTCTCGATTGCGGCAAAATTAAGGAAGGCTCTTTATGCGCTATGGATGCTAATTTTAGGATAAGCTCGTGGATTCCAGTAGAGCCTAATAAAGGAGATATTATCTATGTTGGCTGCAAAAACACAGAGATGCTTTCTGATGGAACTAAATGGATACCTTGTTCAAACACTCCCTTTAGGAAAACTGTAAATAGCCATGAATATTTTTGTGCAGGCACTAGTATGGAGTGTGAAAGCACATTCTGGAAGCCCAGAACTAGTGAGATGGAAGAAGGTGATGTCTTTACCCAGACAAGCAACTGTGGAAACACAAGAACAGCAATAGGAACAAAATGTGTTTCCTGCGATCCAGAAGAAGAGCAGCAAAACCAAAGCCAAGAACAGGATGATTTCTACGAAAGCCTTAAAGGTTCTATTGCAGAATGTTGCGGCTCTAGAGTGTGTGTTTCAAGGAATGATGGCAGGCGTCTTACATCAGGAAAATCTGTAAAATCAAATGAAATAACCTATTACTGCGCTTCTGATAGCATTTTTACCTTTGATTTGGATGAATCTACCCAACAACAGACATGCGAAGGAGCAAATTTAATATGGACTGGTACTTTATGCTGCAGCGAGGATGATGATCCAGAAGAATATTATAATGATCCAAATGGCTTAGGGGGCTGCTGGAACAAGCAGATTGTTTACTCATCAGATGTTGTCCCGGGAAGAGAAGATATAGCAAATCTTGACGGTAATTTCTATGGTTGCAACATACCGCAAGATGATGATGTTTTAACCCTCCAGGATTCGCACACAAATGAACCTCTGATAAAAGAGAACACAGGCTATTGCTTCCAGGATCCAAGAAAATTTTACTTCTGCTCATTTAACAATAAATGGGAGTTTTCTAGTGGTATTGATAGGTCTAATCCCAGCACAGCCCCAGCATCTTTTGGTGTTGACCAAGCAGTAGAATGTTGCGCGCAAGACCACTGCTGGAACGGAGAAACATGCACAATCAACCAAAAGTACGCTGCAGATTCCCCCCCAGTCAATGGTTTTAGGTGTATAGATGGAGAATGGAAGGAAGCTGATATAAAACTCACCCCTGAAGGAGAAAGCGGCTTTTGCCCAGATAAAAGCCAATGTTTACTTAATCCTAGCAGCAGTGCCGATATTCAATGCCTGACAAGCGATCAATACGTAAAAGATAATTATTGTGAAAACGGAGTATGGACTTCAAGAACAAAATTTGCAGCGCTGCAGTTAATCGATACAACCCAACCAACTGACTATATACTATCCTGTGACACGCCCAATTATGCTTTAAATAACCTAAATTATCTGGTACAGGGCCAGTTAGCTGAGACTATTGTTAGCGAAGAAAATACAAATAACTTCTGCGTTCTGCTGTTTGATGATAAAGTCAGAATAGGAACTTCTCTCAACAAGCCAATTACGGAAGCTACGTCATTCTTAAAAACAATCGGTGTTGATAATTGCAACATAGCTTTAATAGACGATAACAAATATCATGCATGTGATGGCACTCAAAATTCAAAAGCATGGTATAATCAAAGATTAAACAGTATCATTTACAGCAATGAAAAATTTTCAATGGCAGAGGCAAATCTGCTTCAAGCATTCATCAATTTCATAAAAAACCCGTTTGATACAATAAAAAATAAAATAAAAGAAAAAATAGACGAATCACCATTTGACGAATCTTATATCAATAGCATAAATAAATTTGATAAGCTTTACTTAAGCAAGCAAGGCAACAAGGAAATCAGGGGAAGTGTTGAAGGACTGCAATTCAAGAATTTAGTTATAGAATACAAAAATTTCGATACAGACATTTGTAAATTTATAGATGAATATAATAAAAAGAATCAAGATCTGGGTTCAGGCATAGAATGCAGCAAAGAAGGAGGCACTTATTATGTTCTTGCGCAAGGGAGTGGCTTTACAAACATCGATCCAGGAGTAATATGGAGTGACCTAACTTCAAAGTTAAGGATAAGTTAATCTCTCATTCAATATTCAAAAAGAGGTGGAAATGAAATTTAAATCTAAGAAATCTCAGGCTACTATTTTCATGATAATCAGCATCATTATGATTATGGTTGTCGCTTCCCTTATTCTTATAACCAGATATGCTGGAAAGAAAACATCAAAGCAGGAAACAATTGATGTTAAAGAAGCAGCATTCGACATACAGCCAATAAAGAACTTTGTAACAGAATGCCTTTCCTCTGTTTCAAAAGATGCAATAAAAGTGATGGGAAAGCAAGGAGGTTATTTATTTACTAGCCAAGGTGGAACTCTCATAGATTATCGCGATACAGATAATGGAATATTTTTTGTTAATCATGAAAATTCAAGAGTTGTTTATAACATACTAAAGCCAAGATACCCCCTTGGGAATTACTATGCAAGCATTCCAAACTATCCCTGGAAAACATTCCCATACACCGATGAAAGCAAAACCAAGCAAGAATTCCAGGCTAAAGATGTTTTTGGGACAAATAATCTGCCGCCACTAAACAAGTCTTTTGGCCAGCATTCTATGCAGGAACAACTAATAGCTTATATAACAAAAAATATTGACAGCTGCCTTGATTTTTCCATATTCGCAGAGGAGGGTTTTGAAATTTCAAAAAATGAAAACAATGTAGCGGTTGATATAAATGACAATGATGTTACAATCAGGATGAATTATGAGCTTATAGTGGAAAACCTTGTCAGTGGAGAAAAAACAGAACTCAATAATTTCATTGTCAGGCATAAAATCAGATTGGGAAAATTACATGCGTTTGTCAACAAACTCATAGAAAACGATATAAGTGATATAGAATTTAATATTGCAAAATTAACCATCACTAATAATTTTGAAGTGGATATTAAAAGAGACGTCTTTAAGAATGATGATTTAATCATTATTACTGATAAAAAATCTTCTATCACCGGACTGGAATTTAAATACTTCTTTGCAAGAAAAAACAGGAACCCCGCAATATTTTATTTGACCCCTGCAAGTTTAGGTCTTCCAAGATGGCATAATATAACAAACGAGACATTAATAGAGAACTATCCATCCAGCTTCAAAGCATTGGACCCAGATGAAGATTCTATAGATAATGGAGGCTTCTCTATTACTCCAAAAACACCAATAATATTAGCATTGCCTAAAATGGAATTCCAGATTAAAGTTACAGATGGAGAACTTGAAGATTATCAAATTATAACTGTAAATTTACAAGAGGATGTTTCAAGCAACAAATTTTGCAACATAGAAAAAGCAAATCCCTATATTGGTAAGGTAATAGCCAAAGCAGAAGAAATGGAACTCGAGCTCACAGGCTTAAATTTTTTGGGCTGTAATCAAAAAAATCCTAATAACTTCAACCTTCAAGATAATCTTCCATCAAATCTTAAGGGATATGATGGAATAATTTTTTACAATATCGGGGGTACAACCAATAGCAACACAATCCTGCTTCCCAGTAGACCCGGCTTTATACTCTATGCAGAGGAAGGATTAGGAAGCTTTTTTACTCTTAATCTCCAGGGGTCTAATGCCAATATTGGAATTTATACTGATGTAGGCAATTCTATTGTAACCCTCAACAATATTCCTGTTGGAGCCAAATACGAGCTTGCTGCATGCGGTCTTTATACTCTTAATAGTGAAAATGGAACTTGCCCAGTATCAGGCATAATCGGCTAAAATGATCACAATAAAAAAAGAAGCATTAATTATACTTTTTGCATTCTTATTTTTGATTAGTTTTAATTTTATTTATGCGCAGGAATTTGATAAAGGATGCTGCATCAACCCGGGCGCTGGAATTTTATCATGTTCTACAGAAAGGTTAATCGAAAAAAATGAATGCTGCCCAACACCAGTAAGCGCTAATCCAAGTTATTATGATCCAGAAGCATCGGGTCCAGCAAATCATAATAATTGCACAGATAACTTCTTTTTTCCAGAACAATCTTGCCAAGAAGTAAGTGAATGCCAGGAAGGATGCTGCTGCACAACTATAGGAGCGCCAACAGAAGAAAAAAAATCTCAAGCGCTTTGCACTGGCTCTGGCCAAGAATTTCGAATGTTGCCTGAAGATAAAACTTGTCTAGAAGTATGCGAGGTGCCAGAATGCAATGATAATCTGAATAATGACCCAGAAAATAATAATTGCAAGGATTATCCTGCAGATTCTGGATGCACAAGTTCTTCAGATCCCACAGAAAGCGGAGGAACATGTCTTGCTACCACAGGGCAAAATTGCAATAGTATAAATTACATTCCAAAAATAACAAATTTTAGAGCACTCCCGGTAAAAGGTTATAAAGAGATCATGTTGCAATGGGAAAGTGAATGCTATTCCAATGTAATCTCTCACGATATTTCCCGTTGTAAAGGCTCAGGATGCGATGATTTTTCTCAGATAGGGACAACAATAGAAAATACTTTTATTGATGAAGATGAGCAGCTAAAATTTCAGGCAACGTACACATATAAAATAATTTCCCATTACAGCATCCAAACAGCGCAGTCAGAAAAAACAGCCACCGTATTTTCGGGCAATTTAGAGTGCTGGAATGAATTTGACAGCAATAATTTTTGCATACATGAATCCCATTACAACCAGCACAAGGACTATCTTATAGATAATTTTGCAGGCTTCTCAGCAGCTAATTTTTTACAGAACGTTAGAAGCACTTTTGCAACCAAATTAAACAGAGCATTTTTTTGCACCGATGCTAATGTATTGACAGAAGAAGGAACAGAATGCAGCAGCAATCATGTATGCGCAATTTCAACTACCGGACCAACATGCATTGAAAGATCAGACTGCGATCCAGAAACATCAAACCTGTTCGGCTTATTTTTTACAAGAAGCAGTTGCGAACAAAACCAATACTGTTTTTATGATAGGTCTTCTTCAACTGTAGATTCATGTTTTTCATGCAGCCCTCAGATGTTTTGTTATGATTATAAATCCAGACAAAGTTGCGAAAAAGATAATTGTTATGTGGGAAATTGCGCATGGAAACCATTGTCAGTATCAGATGAGTTGGGAACCGGTGTTTGCATAGATGAAAGTGCTGATAACTGCCAATGGTGCGATAGTGTAGGAACAGAAGGCTTGGAAACTATAAGAACAACCAGCATAATTTTTGAGCAGTGCATCAAAGAAAAAGCAGAAAAACTCTCATCTGAAGAAAATATCTGCTATTATGATGGGCAAAAAGCATTAAATTGCAAAGATGTCATATGTACCAATTACCCTGAAAACGACTGCAAAATAAATGATCAATGTGACTGGGGCATCTGTGAAATGTTTGGCAATTTGGGATGCAGGAAAAATGCAGACGGCGATGACAAACCGGATTGCGATGAAAATGATATTGAATGCGAACAAGATGTTTTTGCTCCAAACACAACTATAATGCCGATAATAGACCGCGGCATGTATAAATCATTGTTAATAGCGATTTTTGACAAGACAAGCAGCAAGAGTTCTTTTATAAAACGAACAACAAACGATTATAAAACATTTATATGCGCTGGCTCTTTTTGTGAACCAAAAAATGGCCCTTTTACAAATAGCTACCAGATTATAATAAGCAATACTAACCTGTTCGATGCATTAACTGGAGAAAAACTTTTGGAATTAGGTGAAGGAACAAACATTCTAAATTATTATTCCCAGGATCCTTCTAAAAATATAGGAACAGTAAAAACAGTAGAGGTAACAGCTCATGCAGATTCAAGCGGACCTATAGTTCGTAACTTAAACATAACCGATGGAAGACTTATTGACAGCATTTATTACACAAACTCGCTAAGACCAATAATAACAATAAATTTTTTTGAAGAAGCAATAGTAACTGCTGCCCAGCTTTTACTAAAAGGAAGCCAAATAACAATAATACCTGATTTCTCTGCTGAATTAAAGAAAGCAGTTGAATTCACTTTTCCAAGGGATATCAACCCGGGAGAGTATATATTTGAAGTAAATGCCAAAAACTCTAAAAAGATATTTATGGATGAAGCTCTTAAAGCAGATATTGTTATAGATAACCAAAATCCTGAAATTGCATCTATAAGTCCTGCGCAAGGCGCCATAGTTACTGATTCAAATGTTCCAATAACTATCAATTTTAATAAAAAATCGAATCTGGAAAAAATAACCATAAATGGGGAAGATGTAACTGGCCAGTTTTCCACAAAAGATAATATAGCTCATACAGCCACAATCACACTTGAAGATGGGAACAAGAAAATCCAAATAATAGCAAAAGATTTTTCAGGTAATGGGATAACCTACACATCTACTTTTATTGTGAATGCAAAGCCCCTTGAAATATTTATATTAGAACCTTCTTTTGGGGTCTCTCCAGAATATACCTTCGATTTAGTTATTGGAACTGACAATGATGCCAAGTGCGGATACAACTTAGATAGCAACCTTGAGTTTGAATTTATGGATAAGTTTGACATTTCTGGGGGTACAGAACATAAAATAAGTGTATTTAATAAAATACCTGGAGGAGACAAAAGCATACATAAGTTATATGTAAGGTGCAATGATCCAACAAAAGACTCAGGTATAGAAGTTTTTGATTTAAGTGTAGACCCAGAAAATCCAAGAATAATTACAGCCTACGCAACTCCAAATCCAATAGTAGAAGAACCAAGAACAACAACATTAAAAATAGAAACAAACAAGGAAGCAATTTGCAAATACAGCATCGATTCTAATGACTTTTCTTCTATAGAAGGAAATTTTATAGGGATTGAAAACAATTCATTCAGCAAAGTAAACAAAAAGAAAATTACAGTCACCGAAGATAAATCTTACACGTATTTTGTAGCGTGCATGTCCAAAGCAGAGCTTATTTCTGACATAAAACAAATTGCATTTTCTTCCGATATAAGCCTTCCAATTAAAATCACAAGCCACACTCCTCCATATAGCAACAGCACAACAATAATTTTAGCATTAGAAACAAATAAGAAATCGCAGTGTAAATATAGCGCTCATGATCCAGCAGTAAATCAAGGAACCCCTATTGGCCAACCAGCTTATTCCCACACAAAAACTTTAACTTTAAGTCCTGGTAAACATGCTTATTATGTTATCTGTAAAGATTCATTTTTGCAGAAATGGTCAGACCCGCTTACAATAGGCATTACAATTGACACAACTCCCCCTTTCATGGTGTTTGTAGATGATACAAGCACTTTAGCAAATAACCCTCAAGTTACGTGGCGCGTAGATATGCTAAGGGCATCATGGCTTGGTAAAGACAATGAAACAGAGGTTAAATCTTATATGTATACTCTAGAAGAATTCGGAACCCTAAACACAATAATCGACTGGACAACAAGTTTTATTGAAAATGAATGGATTTGGGCAGCCAAGAAAAATTTAACCTTATTCTCTGGTTCAAAGTATTTCTTTAGGGTAAAAGCTAAAAATATAGTTGGGTTGTTAAGTGAGGCATTAGAAAGTGATGGGATTACCATAGACCCATCATTAAAACCAACTAACTGCTCTAACAGCATAAAAGATCTGCAGGAATCTGACATAGATTGCGGCGGGTCATGTGACTTATGCGCAGAAGACAAGGCATGCAGAGAAAACACTGATTGCTTTAGCGGATTTTGCAATGCAAATAATGTATGCACAAAACCTAGATGCAATGATAATGTGACAAATCAGGATGAATCAGACATAGATTGCGGAGGAAATAGCTGTGAGAAATGTGCGAATAGTAAAGAATGCAACATTGATCCTGATTGCTCCTCAGATTTTTGCTCTTTTGGAATATGTAAGGAAGCAGAGATGTGCAGTGATGGAAAATTAAGCGGCACAGAATCAGACATAGATTGCGGAGGAGCATGCCCAAATAAATGCAATTTAGGCCAAAGTTGCGATACAGATACAGACTGTCAGTCAGATATCGGATGTGTATCTGGAACATGCTCAGAAGAATTAATTGAAGAAGGAAAAGATACAGATGGAGATGGAATTCCAGATAGGTGGGAGCTGCAACAAGGCCTGGATCCAAATGACCCTTCAGATGCAGAGCTGGATTTTGATAATGATGGCCTAACAAATCTGGAAGAATACACTTACAGGACAAACCCGAATAAAGCAGATACAGATGGAGATGGAGCAAGCGATAAAAAAGAAATAGATAAAGGAACAGATCCATTAGACCCGCTGAGCAAGCCAAAAAGTATCCTGGGGATATTGATGTGGATTTTTATTATAATCTTACTTCTTGGGGGCAGTAGTTATGGAGCTTACTTTTATTATCAAAATTATATGAACAAACCAAAACCATTACCAGTACCAAGAACAACCCAAAAATTAGTGCAAATAAAACGTATTCCAAAGACACTTGAGAAAAAAGCAAAAAAAGACGATCTTTTCAAGAAGAAACAGGAAGAAAAATGGAAAAAAAGAGAAAGATTATTTGAGGTTTTTGGAAAAAAGAAAGAAAATGAAAAAACGTACATACCCGGAGGACAAAAATTATTTGATTTTTCTGGAAAAAAGAAAAAACAAGAAAAAACACACACCCATAAAGAAGAAAAAGCAAAAAAACCTTTAATTTCAAAAGCAGAGGTAGAAAAAGAAAAAGCAAAAAAAGATGAACTTTTCAAGAAGAGACAGGAAGAAAAACGGGAAAAAAGAGAAGAATTATTTGATTTTTCTGGAAAAAAGAAAAAACAAGAAAAAGTCAAACAAAAACCAAAAGATGTATTTGGTAGGTTAAAACTGATAATAGAAGCAGAAGAACAAAAAAAGCAATTAGGGGAAATCAGCAAAAAGAAAACTCTTAAAAAAGTCAAAAAAATCAGCAAAAAGAAAACCAGAAAAAAATCAAAGAAAACACATAAGAAAACACATAAGAAAACACATAAGAAAACACATAAGAAAACACATAAGAAAAGATGAAAGGACAGCTTATAGGCCAGGTATTTATTTATATTATAACTGTAGTTCTTGTCGCTTTTATTCTATTTTACGGTTATACCGCTATAACTACATTCAGAGAAAAAGCAAATCAGGTATCTTTTGTACAGCTCAAAAATAATCTGCAAAATACCATAGAAGTTTTATCTTTTGATTTTGGAAGTGTAAAAGTAAAGGAATTTATTGTACCGGAAAATATCAACATTGTTTGCTTTGTAAAGGATTTTCCAAACACACCAACCCTATCAGGAACAAAATATCCGATAATAGAAGACAGTGTTAATTCCGGAGTAAACAAAAATGTTTTTTTAATAGACAAAAATGTTGAAGAATCATTTCATGTGGAAAAAATAGACGCGCAAGAAGATTTATTTTGTGTTCCTGTTGTTAGCAGCAAAATTAAAATAAGAATGGAAGGCATGGGAGATCATATATTTATTTCTTAGCATAGATAAACTTAAATACTATAATTGAACAAATTCCGTTATGAAATATAAAAAAGGGGCCATAGAAATACAGTTTAACTGGCTATTTGTTCTTATTATTGGAGCTGTGATACTAATAGTTTTTTCAGGAATTATATTGAGGCAGAAAAATATCTCTGAAACATCAAAAAATGTTTTGATACTTAATAATTTAGATGCTATACTGTCTGGCTCTGAGGTTAGCGCAGGAACTGTAAATATTGTAAGAATACCCAAAACAACAATAGAGTTTAAATGCAACCGCTACTCTATTGGAGGGCTTTCAAAACAGTTAGAGGTTATGAATGTCTTTCCATCTTCGTTTTTTGAAGGAGATAGGTTAATTTCCATGGCATTAGACTTTAGCATACCTTACCGAATAACCAACTTAATATATCTGACAAGCCCAAAATATAGGTATATATTCATTGGAGATGATAAAGCAAGGCAAATAAAGGATATGATGCCTAATGAGACCTTTACTGACTTCTATCCAGCACTTGCAGATGTAGAATATAAAGGAGAAAAAAAAGTAAGGTTTATTGTTTTTGGTAATTTAATAAAAGATGGGGATGATATATCTCCTGTTTTAAGTGATTATATGAAATTATCAGATAATAGTGTTACAGCTTTGAATGTAAAAGATAACTTAGAATCAGGAAACCTGGAATTTTTCAAAAAACAAGGGAATAAATTTATTTTTGTTGGAACTTCTTCTTATCTTGGAAAAGAAACACTTCTTGGAGCGGTTTTTTCTGACAGTCATGCAGTATACAATTGTGTTATGAAAAATGTGTTTGAAAAGATAGGTATTGTCACACAAATATACATCAAAAAAATTATGAGTATCAGAGAAAGATACCAAGCTACTAGCGATCGTTGTTATGATTACAAAGATACCTTATATGGCTCAGGACACCTTAGTCAAATATCTGACGCTTCATTAGATTTTACATTACAAAATTCAAAAGAAATAATTGATGCTTCAAAAAGCATAGAAAACCAAAATAGGCAAGCCCAACTGCAATCCTGCGCTACAATTTACTGACAAAAATGAAAAAAAAAGCCCAAGCCCAGATGCTCGAAACCATTGCTGTCTTATTTATATTTTTTCTCCTCATAGTTATAGGATTTGTATTTTATGCTAAGGTGCTTAAAGGCAATATAGAGCTTCAAAAAGAAGAAAGCATGCAGTTGAATGCAATTGAGGTTGCTCAGCGCGCTTCCTCACTTCCAGAGTTGCAGTGCAGTGAGGACAATATAGTAAGTGATAACTGCATAGATTTGCTTAAACTTGAGGCAGCATCTGAAATAATAGTTAAACCTGAAAATGAAATATTCTATTATGATAGGCTTTTATTCAGCAAAATAACTGTAAATGAAATTTATCCTGATGAAAAGGAATGGTCGCTTTATGACAAGTCTTTGGATGAATTCTCAAACAAGATAGTTACTAATATTCCTATATCACTCTTTGACCCTGTTAACAACAAAAATGCTTTTGGAGTAATGACTGTAACTTTATTTTTAAAATAAATTTTAATTAACATAAAAGAGTTTAAATGAAAAAAAAAGCCCAAACAGAAATAATTGGTTTAGCAATAGTAGTCATATTATTAATAATCGGAATGACTTTTGTAATAAGGTTTATGATGACTAAAGAGCCAGTTGATTATAAGAAACAGTTTACCCAGGCAGAAATTGCTTCAAATATGATTAATACATTCTTAAAATCAACAAGCCAAGATTGCAATGAGCTTTCTATGACAGAACTCTTGCAGGACTGCGGACAAAGTATGAGCATTCACTGCAATGGCAAAGTATCCTGTGATTATGTAGAAGAAACTGTTCAAGATATATTTAATCAAACATTAGAAGTTTGGAAAATTAACTACGAATTCAAGGTTTTTCAGCAGGAAGAAATCCCAAAATTTACTTTAGGAACTCCATGCCCAGCATCCAAAAAATCAAAAACCTTTCCCATACCCACTAGCTCAGGAACTTTGTTTGTAAAGTTAGATATTTGTGGGTAAATAAATTCAATAAAAATTTCAAACAACAATAAAATAACAATCATCAATAAAAATTATCAGATTAAAGAAAAATCAACATATAATTAAAAATAAATCCAAAATATTTATATATAACTTATTGCACAGAAATACTATTCCAGAAAAGAGGCACACAATGAGAAAAAAGGCACAAGGACTTTCTATTAATACAATAATAGTAGCTGCTATTGCTTTAATTGTTTTAGTTGTTCTAGTTGCTATTTTTACCGGCAGATTGGGTAGCTTTAGTAAAGGTCTTGGAGAAGTCACTAATTGCGACCAAATCTGCAAGGCTAGGGGATATGATGAAGGAGGCCAGCCTGGAGATAGCAACCCAGATGCAGAAACCTATAATGAACTAATAGGTGCAAGAGATAACGATAATAAGCAATGTTATTGTGTCCAAAATACTTGATTTATTTTAATTTTATTTCTATTATTTGTTTATTCTATTTAATTTGAGGAAATATTTATATAGCTGTAATCTGTAAAAATATGGTATGCTTAAATCATCAAAAAAAGGAGGTTTAATAGAATTCAATTTACCGAATTTAATAATACTTCTAGTCATCTTTGCTTTTTTAGCTTATGTAATCTATGAAGTAATAAAATTCTTACAATAAAAATGAAACTAAAAAACAAAGCAGATTTAAGAGATACGTTAATACTATTGCTAGTTTTTCTAGTTGTTGCAGTAACTTTATTTTTCTTTTTTGAAGGTGGGTTTTCAGCATTAGCAAATACTGCAGATGATGAAGCATGTAGGTTAAGTGTATTCGCACAAGCAAAATTAAGAAGCAGTATAACTGGAGATTCTCCAATAAGGGAAAAATGTCCTCCGCATGATATAGAATTCTTTCAAAAAAAAGTTGAAAAGGACGATAAAAAAATTTTAATTAAAATCCAAGATGAAACCCCTGGTTACAATTTCGATGCCTTAAATGATGACATTGTAAACGATGTTGTTGCAGAAGAGATGAGGAACTGTTGGGGAAAGATGGGGAAAGGAGATTTATATGTATTTGATAGATCATTCTCGGGTTCAAAAAAAGTTTGTTTAAGATGCGCAGAAATTGAATTTAATGCCGATATTAAATATCAAACATTTTCTGGTTTACCTGAATATTTAGACAATGAAATGCCTAATCAAGGTAATAATGAAAAACTAACTTATAAGCAATATTTGATAAAAGAATATACGGGCATATCATGGACTATATGGCCTCCAAATGTTTGGTTTGAACAAGAAAGTCTTCAATTAAATGAGAAAGCTACTTTTGACACTTCAAAAGAATATATAATATTTTTAAGAGCATTTAAAGAGCCCTTAGGAAGTAATATAGACGATCGATACTTTATTTTTGTTGATGAAAGAGAAAAAGTTCTGGATAAGTCTGTCTGCGATATATTAATAAATTAAAAATGAAAAAAAACAAAAAATCAGAAGTAAGTAATTATCTAATTGGCTTAATAATATTATTAATTGCTCTT
Source organism: Candidatus Woesearchaeota archaeon (assembly GCA_002686855.1). GTDB lineage: Archaea > Nanobdellota > Nanobdellia > Woesearchaeales > GW2011-AR4. Next base: position 26,071 of record NYYQ01000038.1, read on the forward strand.
GTTATTTTATTAATGTTTTATGCAAGAACATTTGATATATTCAAGAGCAATAAAAATAAGGATATATGCGCCTTAGCAGTCAGAACCCAAGCAGCCATGAAAATAAAAGGCTCAGACATTATAAATACGATATTTAAATCTCCTGCGGAATCTTTATCCGATATACCTTGTCCGATTATATACAGAAAAATAAATGGAGAAGAAACATATCCCGGTTATAAAAAAAATATTGATGACAATATAAAACAACAAGTCATGCAACGAATGTGTGATTGTTTTTTTACATTCGGCGAAGGAAGATTAGAGCTTTTTGAAACAAAATATTCTCAACAAAAATATTGTGTTATTTGCCACCATCTTGAATTTGAAGGAGGAGCTAAAGATAGAAAACTCACGAATTTCTTAGATTATTTAGCAGCAAATGACTGCATAATAAAAGGAAAAAAGGTCAATGCCAGAGATTATTTACGTGGCTTTTCAACAGATGAACAATATGAAGAAGAATATTTCCAGGAAGAGAGAGAAAAACATGAACTTTTAAAAGAGGGTGCAGATACAATTCACACTGATACAGAATACTCAACTATGTTCTTATATACAAAAAAAGGTTTCATACAAGAGATCTGGGCTTCTGTTTTAGGTGCTTCTGGCAGTTTCTTAACAGGATTCGCAGGAGTTCTTCTAGTTCTACCAGAACCCACAATAACTAAAGCCGCAGGTATTGGTATTCTATCCGGAGTTGGAGGAGGAGTTGCAGGATATGGTCTAGGAGAAGAAAGAAGTGCAGCCTGGGACTCATTAACATGGCTTTATCCATTTGAAACAAAAGCATTAAATGCTTTAGATTGCGAATATCTTCCAGCAATGCAAGAAAAACAAGAATGATAAATACCACTAAATGAATAAAATGAAAAAATTATCTAAAAAAGCAGAGATTCCATTTTGGATGGTAATGCTAATCTGGGCTCTTATCGGTTTATTTGTATTGTTTACAATAATTGCAGGTTTTAATCCAAATTTAAAGGAATTCTTATTTACACTTGGAGGTTTATTATAGATGTCATTCAATAATAAAAAAGCAGGTGTTCCCTGGTATACTAATAAGATGGTTTTATCAATAATTTTTTTGGTAATAGTGATTGTAGCTTTAATAACACCAGTAAGAGAGCTCGCAGATGACATAATGGAAAAAATTGGGATAGGAAAAGATAATAATAAAAACCAAGAAGAAACAACAGAATGCAAAGAAATCAAGCAAGAAGAAACATGTAAAGAAAAAAATTGTTTAGTCGAACATAACAAAGGCACATTTTCATCTTGCAAGGATTGTCCAAAAACATGCAATGAAATCAACGATAAAAATTTATGCCTCAAGGTGAATTGTAATAAGTTAACCTGCAAATGGGATGATAGGTTGTGGCCAAGAGATGATATTTGCATACCCTCCTAAAAACAAAATGATACTAAAAAACAAAAAATCACAAGGAATATCATTTACTGTTCTGGTTGGAGCAATATTAGCCTTAATTGTGCTGATTGTCCTTATCACAATTTTCTATGGCAAGTCTAGCGCTTACACAAAAACTGTTAATGATTGTGAATCAAAAGGAGGCAAATGTGTTTCAGAAGATAAGTGTGGTATTGGAAAACTTTATATTTGCCCAAAAGAAAAAGAAGTATGTTGCTTAAGTAGCTGTGAAGCAAGAGGGGGAACATGTAAAGGTGATTGCGACAAAGATAAAAAAATATATTTTGTCGAATGCGAAAACAGCCAAGTTTGCTGCTCAAAATGAAAAACAATAAAAAATCAATAAGCCAGATGGCATTTGTAATTGTAGCCTTTGTTTTAGCATTAATTTTTCTTGTGGTTATGTCTTTCATTTCAGGAAGTGTAGTAAATGACTGGCTAAAGTCAGTTGGAGCAATAAAAGGCCAGATTGATGAAGAAACTGGCTGTTTAGTTTTAACAGGCGGCATTAATGACAAAGATGGTGATGGTCTCCATGATACAAAACTAAAACCCGATAAAACTAAATGTGATCCAGATCCTCCCCCTACAAGATGAAATTACCTCCTAAATTATCTCCAAATAAAAAGGCTGCAGAAAGAAACATTTTAAACGCATTATTAGGATCAGTTTTATCTGTTTTGGCAATATTCTTTTTGTTATATGTAGGTAACCTGCTCTTGGGCTTATTCACCTCAAACCAAGCAGAAGCATCAACCCTTAATAATTTAAAAGAGCTTTCCTTTACAGTTGAAAAAGTGTTGAAAGAAGGAGAAAAAGAAAAAGCATTTTACTACATAGATTCTGATTTTACCCTTATTGGTTTTGACCATTCCGCATCAAGAGCAATAACTAGTTGCGATGAAGAAAAAGAAATTGTAAAACCAGAAAAATGCAAACAAAATTCTTGCTTATGCATTTTTGAGGAAGAAATATTCGTTGATTGTCATCCATTTTCAGAAAAAATTAATTTTTTGGCATTAGATAAAGCTGATTTATTCCAAGGTATCAAGAAAACTGGAACAGACTATGAAAGTTTAGTAATCGATGGAGATAATTGCGATAAGGTATATACTTTCAAAGATGATTGGGTTATTAAAGACCTTCTTATTGAAAAAAAACAAGACAATATAATATTCTCAATAGTTGGACCAGACGAAATAGAAAAACCTGGCGAAGTAAAAAAAAGCAGTTGACGAAACCATTTAAATAATAGATGACGAATAACTAAATCTAAACAAAATTAAATCAAAAACTATTTAAATCTAGTTCTAGATATTTCTAGTATGAAAAATCCTAACAGGATTTTTAAAAATAAAAGAGGTGTAGAGCAAGAAGTTTATTTTGTTATTATTGAATCTGTTCTTGTGCTTGTTGTTATAATTGCTATGCTTCAATGGGTAAGTTCTATTGCAAAAGATGAAGACTTTGAAAAGTTAATTTTATCAAGAGATATTGCCCTCACAATGAATACTCTGCAAAATATTCCTGGAGATATATATTACAATTACTCAGCAACTAATATAGAACTGCAAAAATTTAATTACAAATTCAAAGATAATTTAATCAGCATTTTGGACCCAGGAAAACCTCTCAAAATCTCTTATCCTTTTTCAAGAAATTTATTGATTTCCAGCAATATTCCCATTACTATAGAAAAAAAAGATAGTATAGAATTTGAGATAAATAACAATATTTTAACAATAAAATGAACTTAAAAACAAATAAAAAAGGAGATCAAACTTTTAATACTCTCACTTTTATGTTTTTCAAAGTTGGATTCTTGATAATAGTGTTATTCTTTTTAGTTTATCTCTACAAAAGCTACGTGGTAACAAAAATTGATGTGACAGATTTAGAAGCCCAAATTTTTACTCATTCTATTCTAAATAATAAAGATGGAATTATTTATTATGATGAAGAAATTGATAGGTCTTACCCCGAAATAATTGACCTAAGTAAGTTTAATGATAAAACTATGGAACAAATTGAATCTAATTCCATATTCTATGGTAAAGATAATAGACACTTAGCAGCAAAATTAGAGCTAATAGATGAAAGTGGTCAGATAATAAATAAAATTGTCTATAATAATAAATGGTACGAAAGATGGCATACTCTGGCAAAGACAAAAGTAAAAGGCCCAGGGGGATCAAAAGAAATTGTAAGCTCATTTTACGTATTAATAAAAAACAAAGAGACAATCGAAAAAGGTTTTTTGAATATTTCAATAACAATACCAAACAATTAAAATGAAATCTAACAAATCATTTTTTCCAAATAAAAAAGCATTCTTTACAGACCCTTTAGTGGATTTTTTCGTGTATGTTGTTTTTATAATAGTGGTAATATTTCTTTTTACCTTAATCCAATTTAGTGGTTCTAAAGAAAGAACAATCAAATCAGAATTCCAAGATATTAATGTTGAAAAAATCATGTTAAATTATCTAAAGACACCAATTAAAATTGAAGATAAAGACATACAAATGTCAGATCTCTTTATGTTATTTTATTATTCAGAAAGTCAGGATTTTATTGAGAATCATAAAAAAATGATAAAAGGAGACCTTAGAAGAATATTTAGAGCTCAAGGTAAATTTTTCTGCTACTCATTAGAATTTCCAATATTATCGAATAATGATGTAAAGCAAGAAATCATCTCAGATTGTATTGGTGAAGGGGACGAAACAAGCGCAGGAGAACCAAACAAATTGGAATTTATATTCCCTAATTTAAGTAACAATTCATTAAGAATAAAATTTACTTACTACCATTTTGTTTATTCGATTATGACTCCGATTTAGGAAGATATGGGTATATGGACGATGCTTAAAAACAAAAAATCAAAAATATTCACTGTAGTATTAGTAGTAGGTTTTATTATGGCCGCAACTCTTTTATTGTTTGTGATTAATAATAAATCTTTAAAATCAAAAGATTTCATTTTAGGTTCAAAACAAGGACAAATTCTAAAGACCTATCAGATATCTCAAAAAACCCTATTCTACATAGATCAATCGGCAAAATACTCTGCTCATCAAACAATCTATGATTTAGCTCAAAATGGAGGTTGTAATAATGATGATAAATATCTAGGTTATAACATTTGGAGATTTGATGAAAAAGCTCAATGTGTTCCAGACACAGCTCCTGCTAAAAATAACTTTCTTAAAATATTCTCAGTAAATTTAGACAAATTTCTGTCAAAATACCCTTCTATAAAAATACCCTTAAAAAATTATAATTTAGATTTTAAAGATAATAATTTATTGGGTATTGCCATAAATCCGCTAAAAATTCTTATAGGAAAAAAAGGCGATAAAGCTATACAAATAGGAAATTATTCAATAAAACCTTCATTTAAAGTAGATTTACAAGATTATGATTTCTCAGATTATGATAAATTAAGAAAAAAAGCAGAAGAATTAGTAAGGATATGTGAAGATGAAAACCAACTTGAGAAATGTGTAAATGAAAAAAAATCTATTTTTAATGATAAAGAACTTGGTTTTGAACTAGATGATAAATGCGAAACAGAATAAAAAGAAAAATTCTACAAATTTGTTGAATATTTTAACAGTTGTATTAACTCAAAAAATAATAATTGTGCCTGCACTGAAAATCATATCTATGATGAAGACCAAGAAAAAAATTATAATTTTGAATTAAAACAAGAAGGTAATGATGTCATTATTACTGCTGAAAATAATAAGGATTACACAAAAAAAATTACCAATGTTGATTTAGCAGATGACAATATAATTTTTAAAGAAGATGCAAACTGCTTGCATAAGGGAGCAAATCCTGAAGATGAAAATACTCAGTTCCTAGTAAGTGGGTGTTGGCCTATTAACCCTTGCAGTATACAACCAAAAACAAAATTCAGATTCTGCGTCAAAAGCAATAAAAAAGTTCCCACTTACGATGAAAATAATAAAAAAATAAAATTAAGAAATGTGACTTACAAGTTCGCATTGCAGTTTAAAGAACAGAAACAAGCTAAAGAATTAAATGAATTATTGAAAGACGAAGCAACATTACAAGCTTTAAAAGATGAAGTTGTAGTCCTAGATGCAAGTTGCAAAGATTCAAAAGAAAAAACATACCAAATAATGGAAAATATACAGAATATAAAAGGTAATCCAGTTCCTTTAAGATTTGATAAAACAAAATGCATAACAAATACAGAAAAGAAGACAATTATAAACGGTGCATTAAAAGCTACAGATAAACCAATATTATTGATCATTAGCTCAGGCCCATATTCTTATATTAGTTATTTCAATGATGATTCAATATCTCTAACACAATCTATGGCAGATGAAGTCAATAAAGTAGGAGAATTTTCCAACAAACCAACATACGAATTTGAGCCAATTTACAATAATTATGGCTTTAACAATCAGCTTTTAGCTGTCAAAATAAACCTTTTAAATTCAGATATTGAAACAGAAAGCAGAATGAATGAATATTCAGACGCAATAACTTCGGGGTTAATCAAATATATAATTAACATAAAAAATAAAGATAATGAACAATCAAGCAGTTAAATATATAAACAACACTCTCCCCCAATATAAAAAATGATAAAAATACCTTACGAACAGATTATAGACAAAATAAAAAAAGAAGCCGATATTTCTGAAGACGACATCAACCTAAAAATAGATCAAAAGATGAAGCAGCTTTCTGGCTTAATAAGCAAAGAAGGGGCTGCTCATATTGTTGCTAATGAGCTCGGAATAAAGCTTTTTGATTCTTTCAGTGGAAAATTACAGATTAAAAATATTGTTCCTGGATTAAGAAATGTAGGAACAGTTGGAAAAGTATCGAAAACATATGAGCTTAGAGAGTTTACAACAAATGACAGGCAGGGAAAAGTTGCTTCTTTTGTAATGGGAGATGAAACAGGAACAATCAGGGTTGTCATGTGGGGTTCGCAAGCAGAGAATATAAACAACATAAAAGAAGGAACAATAACCAAAATTACAGGCAGCTATGTAAAGGAAAACAACGGTTTTAATGAACTGCATCTAAATGAAAGAAGCAAATTAATACTAAACCCGGAAGGCGAAACTGTAAATGTTGTAAAAGAGAGCATAGCAAAAAGAAAAACTATAAACCAGTTAACAGAAAATGACAATGACATAGAAATTTTAGCCACAATAGTGCAGGCATTTGAACCAAGATTCTTTGAAGTCTGTCCGCAATGCAGTAAAAGAGCAAAACCAGAAGAAAATTCATTCATATGCCCGGAACACAACAAAGTAGAGCCGGATTATTCTTATGTTCTTAATCTTATCGTAGATGATGGAACAGACACCATGAGAACTGTATTCTTTAGAGAAAGCATGGAAAAAATACTAAACTCAAATAAAGAAAAAATCCTGCAATATAGGGAAAACATGGAAAAATTTGAAGAAATAAAAACAGAATTATTGGGAAACATAATAAAAATAGGTGGCAGGGTTAAAAAAAATCTCTTCTTTGACAGGCTTGAATTTGTAGCAAATGATGTTACTTTAAACCCTAATCCAGAAGAAGAAATCAAAAGGCTTGATGAAGAAGTCAAAAAAGCAGAAAATAATTAATATCTGCCTCTAAATTCTCTTTAAAATGATGTACTACACCCATTTAGCATTCGGTCTTCTAGTTTCATTATTATCAATAGAATTTTTTCCAATAAAAAATAAAATATTATTTATCATAATCGCAACATTCTTCTCAATTCTTCCAGACATAGATGAATCCAGATCAAAAATCGGAAGAAAAAATAAAATAATATCAAAAACAATAAATTTTATTTTCGGCCATAGGGGATTTATACACACAATCTACATACCAATCATCATATTTATCCTATTCAATCTTATCAACACTGATATTGCTTATGCAGCTTTAATTGGCTACTTATCACATTTATTAGGAGACTCCCTAACCAAAGCAGGAATAACCCCCTTATACCCTTTAATAAACAAAAGAATTAATGGTTTCCTAAAAACAAATTCTTTCTTTGAAAAAATAATATTTTTAGCATTAATTCTTGCAAATTTATATCTTATTATAAAATATATTTAAACACAAATAAGAATAAGCTTTCAAATTTCATTAATGCTATAAAATTATTTAAGGATACAACAGATAACCTCCTCTTCTAAGTATTTCCCAAACTCCTGGAGAAAGGTCTGCCTCTGGTAATGGTTTTAACACCGGAAGCAATTCCCTAGTTTCAACTTTAAGATTAGATACAATAGTATCCAAAAATTCTGGATCATCCCTATGCTCATGTTCTGGATCTCCTACAGTTGGAGGATACAAACAAGGCCTGCCATCGTCCGTTACAAAATAAGAAAAAACCGCGCCATGTGCTATAAAAGCAGTTGCAGGTTTAGAATAATCTTTTGGAAGTCCAATTAAAGTTTCAGCCATTACTTTTGATTCAGGTCCTGTCCCCTCTTTTAATATTGCTTCCATGTAACGGGCTGTTCCACTAATATGTGCCCGTACTGATAAATATCTTGTATCTCCTTGCGTAGTTATCTTATAATGAGCTGAACTTCGGTTTGAGAAACAAAGATGTTTTCCTGACGGGTCTGAAGGACCCGAAGCTAAAGCTGTGTCACTACCTAAAAGAGCAATAGCAAAAGCAGTGTATAAAATTGGTCCTGCATACTTCTTTCCTCCTCCTGAAGCTTGTGAAGTAGACATATTATGATGAGAAATATAATTAAATTTAGGCAGTGTTAGTAAGTAACTGATAGAAAGTTTTATATTCTAGTTCTTCTGGTAAATTTTGTATGGTAATCAATCAATGTTGTACAA
>NYYQ01000039.1 GCA_002686855.1 Candidatus Woesearchaeota archaeon
GCGCTACAGTAAAAGCGGTTAAAAGAAAAGTCGCAATAACAGCTATTATTATTGTTTTGTAATTATTTTTTTTGTTTTTCATTGTATCACCTTTTTAATATATTTCCTAATTCTATGAAACATCTATTTAAATTTATTGTTTACCCAAAATCACAATTATCAAATGTACTTGTGTCAAAAATACAATTGCTTGGCCCTAATGGCGCTAAATGGGTAAAATGATAGGTTGTAACTTTAATTGATTGAGTATCTGGAAGGTAATCATAGCATATGCCTCCTGGTGAAGGGTCAGCGCCATTACAAAGCGCTATGTCTTTCCATGTTATCTTATTATCAACAGAGTAAATAACTTTTTCAGGTTCTTTTATAACACCAGGTATAGTAGCAGTAACAGGCTTATCAAATACTAAAATAGTTCCAGTATTTCCTAAAGTTGTAATGCCTCCAAGAACTTCAAATTCAACATTATCTACTATGAGGCTTACTGTTACTTCAAAAACAGGAGCTTGAATAGTATCAATGTTTGCATTATCGCCATATACTGTTGTATCTGCTGGAATATCAACAACAACATTGTCGTTTTCTTGATTAAGGCCATCAACAATAGGCTTCTTATACACTTCTGTTGGCGCTTCATCAGCAATCTGCTCAAAAATGTCTGTAAGCGGTATGCTTTCAAATTCCGGCAGCATAGCCGTAGGCTCTATAGCAGTAACTTCTTCTATTTCCACAGCGGGTTCTGTAGATATTTCATAGTTAAAGACCTGCATCATAAAATTTCCGCATGTGCCATCTGTAGTAACGCAGCCGCACTTCCAGTCATTATACTTATAATAATCAGGGCATGAGTATACTGCAACATAATTCCTTCCAGGATTAATTTCATTAGTATTTATTGTTATAGATGTGGTAGCTTCATGTCTTTTCCAACCATCATAATTAGAATCCTCTCCAGATAATTCATATGCTTTCCATGTTTCTATAGCACTATGGTATACATATGCTATCTTATAGATATGCGCTCCTTCCTGAGCTACTCTTATTCCTAAATCAAAAGATGATGTATCAGGAGCTAAACTAAATTCATGGTTGTCTAGGAAGAATGTTTGTTTAATATTATTATTTTCATCAAATTTGTCAAAAACATCATATGGTGGAGCATAGCCATCTACAACAGCAATAGCCTTGCCCACTGGAACTGGAAGAATGCCTACATCTGCTGGTCCTGGAGGAGGAGGTGGAAACTCAGATACGCAGGCAGTCAGAAAGATACTAAATAAAGTTAACAACAAAAATGCTATTGTTTTTTTCACATCGCCACCTTTTTATTTAATAATTAAAGTTATTATTTTTATCCCATTATTTAAATATTTTGATTTATCTTATCTCCTTGAATGCTTGATTAATTTCTTGCTTTGGCCATTTGTTTTTTAATAGTACCTGCTTAATCGATTCACGGCTATGGCCTTCTTTTAAGGATTCATTTATGAAACTTTTTAGCCTTGGGCTTGTTTGCGCTTTTCTAATACCCAATCCTGCTCCTGGTTTTTTAAAATAATAAATTAACATTATAATAGCAATACTAAAAAGAACAAAGCTTGATGCTAAAGATATTAAAGTAAATATTTTATTGCTTTTTTTAGCCTGACTAAGCTCTGGTTTTGCATCTGCGCCTTTGCTAATCTTTTGTTGGCTCGGCTTTGATGCATCTGTATCGAGAGTTTTTGGCGTGTCTTGGAAAGTATCAAAAGCTTTTTCTTCTGTTTCAATGTCATTTGCCCCTGCAGATGATGAGCTTCCACTTCCACCTATTGGGGGTGGTGGAATTCCAGTACTGCTACCTCCACCGCTACTTCCACTTCCAGATGGAGGCGGTGTTATAGTTTCTGCGTTTTTTTCAAAATCAATCTGCCTTATTCCTGAATTTTTAAGCCCGGTAATCCTGTATTTCCCTATAGGTTCAATAAAAGTACATTTATAACCATTTTGCAAAGTACCATCGCACTCAATTTTATATTCGTTTTGACCATCACAATTAATGCTTATATTGTTTACTGATGTTATTTCAGCGTCTTTTATGCATATGCCATTTTGTGTAGGATCTATCTTATCAACAGACAGTGTTTTTGTATTGCCTTCCTGCAGCTGTATTCCACTGACTATAATGAATCCAAAGTCTGTGTTGTTTTGCTTTTTTATGTCTATTTCTGATAGGTTTATGGAACTTATATTATAATCAAGATTAAACTCTACAATTGAAATATTTTTTTCTTTAAATTCTACTTTTACAATATTGATGAGATTTTGCGCCGCATCACTAAGATCTTCTATGGCTAATGAAATTTCATCTATGTTTGTTTTTATTACACGAGCGGTTCCAACTAGTTTTTCAATTATGCTTTGGTTTCCTGCAACTGAAATTTCAACTGGCAAGGAAAGAAGTTCCTGAATAGGCTCAAATTCTTGCTCATCTAAACTTGCATTAATTTCTGCAGGTGTTGCTGCGCATGAACTAGGGCTTCCTGTGCAATTATATCCTAATTCTACAACACAAGCAAAATTGCAGCCATCACCCTCAATTGAATTATTATCATCACAATCTTCTCCTAACTGTACAATACCGTTGCCGCAGACAGTTTGTTGAACTAAAACATCAAATTGCGCTTGAGAAGTTAAGCCTTCTGAATCTTCCACTTGTATTATTATTGTTGAGCTTAAAACAACATTGGATACTTGCTTAACATTACATTCGAATTTATTATCTAAGTCAATACTACATTCTATATTTTCAGAATGAGATTGGGAAAATATGCTGTAAATTATGGAACTGTCTTGTGTTTCATCATCCACATAACCTCCTAAGTTTTCACTAACAGTATATTCTCCAATTCCTGGCAGTGTTACATCATTTATTTGTGAAATGACTGGAGCTGTGTTTGTTTCTTCTTGAGACCCTGCAGTTGGCAAAGGCGGAGGATCAGGAGGAAGCTCTTCTACATCCTCATCGCCAAAAGTGGGAGTCGGACCTGGCGGTCCAGTATGCCTTGCAAAAGCGATTTGCGCTAAAGAGAACAGTATAACTAAAATAATCATCAAAACTATTTTTTTCATTATCTAACCTCTTTTTAGCAACTATAATTTATTTATGCTTTTTATATTTAAAACTTATGTTATCCGAGATTGAATTAAGAAATAATGTTAAATTTAGCTTGGTAAATCAGGGGAAGAGGTGGTAAATCTATACCAACTCAGGAGGAAGAGGTGGTAAATCTATGGCAAAAGTATAAGTTTGACGCGTCCACTGGCTGCAAGAAGTATCTTGGCTAGCGCAGCCGCATTTCCATTCATCATTCTGCTTTTTGCATGCATAAACTGCAATATAATTATCTCCATCTGCAATATCATTTGATAGTATATTGAGGGTTATTGATGCGCTATCTCTTATCCAGTTGCTTTCAGGCACTTTCTCCTGTGTAAATTCGAATGACATCCAGCCATTTTTTGTATGATAATAGCCCTCTTTGAAAATATAACTGTCTTGCTGCTGGACATTTACCTGCACTTCAAATGTGGCCCGGTCATCAGGTATAATAAACTCATTATTGCTTAAAGTCATAACATCTGCAGAAGTCCCGAATGTTCCGGTAGCTGGGTCTTGAGGCGCTGAAGGCTCGTCCGGCAAATCAAAATTGTATTCATATGTAGTGATCATCCATTGGTTGCAAGGGCCATCCTGGTTGGAACAGCCGCATCTCCAAACATCATCATATTTTTTGCAAGAATATGTGACTACATCATTTTCACCAAGAAAAATTTTATCTGTAGTCAAGCTTACTGTTGTTGAAGCGCTGTTTCTTATCCAGTTGCTTTGCCTTACAGTTTCCTGGGGAAATTCAAAGCTTACCCAGCCATCTACAGTATCGACATAACCCATATTGTAGATGTATCCTCCTTCGTGGTTATTATTTATTTCCAAGCTAATTGGTTGCGAATCAGGGGAAAGAACAAAATTAAGAGGACTCAATGAAAACACTTCAACATTTTCATTAAAAGGATCAGTGGGTATTCCATAATCATTTGCTCCCAGCGCTGTATCTGCTTGCCCAATCGGCCCGAGAAAACCCGGTTCTGGAGGCAATTCTTCCTGACAAGCAGTCAGGAAAATACTTAGAAAAGCTAATAATATAAATGCAGTAATTTTCTTCATTTAATCTACTTTTTATCTCCATTAAATGATTATAACTTTATTTTTGTAGATGTATTTAAACATTTCGATTTATCTTTGCTAATAAAACAAAATTTGAGAATTAAAAATAAATCTTTCTTAATTTGTTAAAGTAATTCTAACCTATTGCTGGTGGGGGTGGAGGCGCTCCAGGAGCATCTGGATCTAATGGCAAGTCTGTTTTTAATTCATATGTTTGAATCATCCACCTGTTGCAAGTATCATCATCCTGGCTAGTGCAGCCGCACTTCCATTCATCATTATAGACTTTGCAAGAATATGCTGCAATGTAATTTACTCCTGTATCGAGAGTGTTTGCAGGAATTAATGGGCTTGCTCCTGCCCTATCAATAAACCAATTACCTTCTACTTGGTCATTTTTAAATTCAAATTGCACCCATTCATTATTTGCCCAGTAATATCCATATTTATAACCATATCCTTCTTGTTGGTAGAACATTAAAAGCCCCACTTCTATTACATCCTGGTCAATTTCCAAAGTAAATGTCTTCTCAGGATTATCATAAAAACTCAATATTGGAAATGCATCAATATCAAACACATCATTTGGGCCTGCATAATCTCCAGAAGTTGGCTCTAATACAGGCGCTGAAGGCTCTGCTGGCATATCATAATTGTAATTATAAGTCATCAACATCCACTGGTTGCAAGGGCCGTCTTGGCTGTTACAGCCGCATTTCCAAACTCCCTGGTATTTTTTGCAAGAATACACAGCAATATCATTCTCTCCAGAGAAAATTTCATCAGTATTTACATCCAAGCTTTTAGAGGCGCTGCCTTTTATCCAATTGCTTCCTCTATAAGTTTTATCCGGAAACTCAAATAGCTCCCAACCATCTTTTTTATCAACATAAAAATACTTGTAGATAAGGCCGCCGCCATGATTAGCGGTTATATCCAAATTAAGCGATGCTTGATTAGGAAGAACATTAAATATGTTCTGCATTAAGGAAAATAATTTAACATTAGGATCTCCAAATGGGTCGAATATATTGCTAAAGCCTGCCGGTATAACTCCCTGGGCTTCCCCAATCGGACCTGGAGGAGTGCCTGGTTCTGGCGGAAGGTCAGAAGTACAGCCATTAATGATTAAAACGAGTGTGATAGAAAACGCTAATAGCAATAATTTTCTCATCTTTTAACTTATTTGATAAATGATATTTAAATGTTTCGGATTTTTACTTTTTCTCTTCAAACAACCAAATGGTTCTGGTGGAAAGGTGTATGCTACTGATTTGTCAAGAAAAGATATAAGTCTATAAATTTAATTTGTTGTGAATGTGACGTAATCATTATCCTCATAATCTCCTGTACCTGAACTAAAAAATGCATAATAACTCAAATAACCTACATATGAGTCATATTGAATTCCTAAACTAGGTGATTCACTTCTTCCTACAGGGGAACCATGATAATTTGAGTCTACAAAATAAATATTATTAGTTGATTCTTCGAATACGCATGAAAAAGTGGCATAGTATACTCCAGGGCCTAATCCGTACTCAAAACTATCCCAATTAATCCATAATTGCCTGTTTGGCGCAGTACCGAATACTTTAGACATAATATAATCATCACTTCCTGTGGGTGGAGCGCTAGTGAATTGGTCCCAGTAACAAGCTATGCTTTGTTTAGGCAAACTTGTAGTGGGAGGCCACCGGTTACTAGAAGGCAAGAAACTTGTACTTGTATCAAATGTTATCACACCATTAGCACTTACTTTGAACTCAGTTACTAATTCTCCAAAAAAGTAAAAATCAAAAGGTATTGATTGAATACTTGACCATTCATTGGATGATAAACTTGGACCTATTAATTGTGACCATCCCCCATAAAGTATTTTATAAAGTGCTCCAGAGTCTGTTTCTGTGTTTAGTCCTCCAGGGTTTCCGCTATTAGAAGTTCTAAATGAAGTATAAACAGGAAGATTATAACAAGCAGATGTGTCAAAGTTGCAGTTACTACATGATAAAGATCCGAGATCAAATCCTTGGCTTCGGCATGTTTGTCCATTAAGGTCAGAATCTTCACAATCTTCTCCATCTCCTAGAATTTCATCACCGCAGGTATAACAAGCAGATGTGTCAAAGTTGCAGTTACTACATGATATAAGTCCGTCATCAAATCCTTGGCTTTGGCATGTTTCTAAATTATAATCTGTTCCATCGCATGTTTCTGTTCCTTCTACTATCTCGTTTCCGCAAGTCTGGCAAACACCACAGTCTGCCTCGCAGCTTGAACAACTTTCACCACCATTACAAGCTGAATCTCCACAAGTTTCTTCAACATTTACTTCAGGAGGCTGTTCTGGTTCAGGAAGATTTACAGGATTATAATCAAATGCCTGCGCTGTCCATCTTCTACAAGTATCAGCTGTGCTATCACATCCACATTTCCAATCGTTGTATTCAGGATAATATTTGCAGGGCCAGATAAGAATCTTATTTTGTCCCTGTATTAAGTTATTTATACCTAAATTTAAAGATATACTTGCGCTATTTTCAATCCAGTTTTCATAACCTGGTGTGGTCATTCTTTGTTGAGGAAAATCAAACCATGGCCAAATCCTATCCCATTGTTCTGAAGTC
The DNA here is from genome assembly GCA_002686855.1 of Candidatus Woesearchaeota archaeon. GTDB lineage: Archaea > Nanobdellota > Nanobdellia > Woesearchaeales > GW2011-AR4. The sequence continues at coordinate 6,835 of NYYQ01000039.1, forward strand.
AGATCACCTGTAGGGATATGCTTTAATTCATCATATGCAGTAGAATTAAAGAACTTGCCCCCATAATACATGACAGCTCCTGGCTGGTTCCAAGTTATTCCAACTGTGATAGAATCAACATCAGCAGAAACGCTAAAATCATAGTTATCCAGGAAAAACGTCTGTTTGATATTATTATTTTCGTCAAACTTATCAAAAACATCATATGAAGGAGCATAGCCCTCTATAATAGGAATAGCCCACTGGAACTGGAAAAATACCTACATCTCCTGGTCCTGGTGGCGGTGGAATTTTAGACTCAGTACAGCCATTTATTATTAATAAAATTAAAATAGAAAACAGTAATAATAATGTTTTTTGCATTTTATTTAATTATTATAGAAATATTATTTAAGTTTTTTGGATTTCTTGGCTGTTAATTTTTTTCCGGTATGCTTTGTTTTTCTTATAAATTCAAATACAATAATACCAATAACCACTAAAATGGTAATCAATATTACTACAAATTGGCTTTCTATACAAACGTTTTCTGTAAATAACTTTTTTGAGATTTGAATCTCAATTATAGCCGCCATTACTAAAATCACTATAGCTGCTATCAGCAATACAATAGAATCCAATAAAACAATTCTAAAATTTTTGCCGCCAATTTTTTCCCTTAGAAAGGCATGCGATAACACACCTCCTGCAATTGCAGCCAGCAGATAGCCGGCAACTTCCGGAATCATATGGAAAAACATTATCCCTAAATTACATAAGGTAAAAGAATATGCAGATAAAAATCCAGCGCTTGGTAAATAAATCCTTACAACATTAGCCAGCGCAAAAGCAAATATAGATGCATTAAGTGTTATTAAGAATAAAGCTCCAGTGCCATAGAAGACGGATAGTATAAATGCAATAACCATAACATACATGTTATTTTTAAATATTCTGACCATCTCATCTTTTTTGGTGCCAAAAGGCGGAGGCGGAGGCAGATGCCTTATTCTTCCTCCCTCTTCTTTTTGCACATCAACTTTTTTTTGCACATTGCTTTGTATATTGTAGAGCTGCTGTTCTGAAAAAACCATGTGGGGGACAATCAATGCAATAACAAATAAAACAATAAAAACCCCAATAAAAAAGTAGATAAAGAAATCAATAATATGCTCATGTTTGACAAAAAAACTTAATTTTTCCTTTACCTCTAGTTTTTCTTCCCTGTCAAAAAGCTTATTTACTGTTGGAATTACCAGTATAACAATGAATAAAATAGTGGAGATTCCTATAAAGTGCGGTGTCTGCCTAAAAAGCGCGTATGAGGTTATGAAAGCTATAATAGTTAAGATTACCCCTAAAAAAACAGAATAAGCAGGCCTTTTTTCTGCCCATCTTGTTTTAAAAAGCTCTTCTACTACCATATTCTACCTCTTTTAATGCTTGATTAATTTCTTGTTCTGGCCAGTTTCTTTTTAATAATGCTTGCTTGATTGATTCTGGATTATAGCCTTTTCTTAAGACTGCAGCTATATAAAGTTTTAAGTCTATATAATCAGTTTCCTTTTTAATATTGATAGAACTTTTGCTGGGAATTATCCCCATATTTTTTTTACGCTTAAACCAAATGATAAGCAATGTCAATATAAAAAAGATGAGGACAACATTAACAATTATAGAGATTGTAAATAATGCGCTGCTTTCTTCTGGCTTGTAAATGCTTTCCTGCGCTGGTTTTTTTTCTTGAGATGATTTGCTTGTACTCTGAGGTGAAGCTTTGGATGCGTCCTGGAAAGTATCCAAGGATTTTTCTTGCGACTCTTCTGCAGATGCTAGCGGACCTGGAGGTGATGGCTCTGGAGGAAGGTCAATTTCTTCTTCTGATGAACTGCTATCGCTACCTATTGCTGGTGGAGGTGGGGGCGGTGGAGGAACTGCTTCTGAAGCGCTTCCGTCACCTCCCGGAGAGGGAGGTATAGGCGGAGACCCAGTATGTCTTGCAAAAGCACTTTGAGTTGCTATAGAAAATAGCACAATCAATACAACCATTAAAACTATTTTTCTCATTAAAATGCCTCTTTTTAACAATCAATCTGAATAAGAACTTATAAACTTTTTTATTAAATTGAATATTCAAACCTCAAACAATCTCCTCAATCTCTTTCTTTTTGCAGGACTTGCTTTTAAATAAAGCTCAAGATCATTCCATTCTAAATTATCATGCACCAGGACAATATCTGCTCCTATTCTATAAAGTTGCCGGGCATTTTCAGGGATATTTGTTTCAAAAATCTCTATTGCTTTGCGATTGTGTTGATTCATCCATTTAGCTAAGTTTATGTCGTCTTCCTGGTTTTTGCCTATAGTGCTTATTACAACATCAGCATTATCCAATCTGATTTCTTCCCATACATCACTATCTCCAGCATCTCCAAATACATGCAGACATCCATGATGTGTTGCAGCCTTGATGCTTTCCGGTTTCCAGTCAACTACAAGAATATCCTTGTTTTTTTTCTTGTAAAAATCAGCAATATATTTCCCTAATCTAGTATATCCTAGAATGACAATATGGTTTTTCAGGTCTCTTTTAAGGTGAGGAGGATGAATTGCATGCTCCCATTCTAGAAAATCAATATTGTGCTGAATGTGCTTATAGATTTTATTCAGGTTCTCAATAACCCAGGAAGAAAGCATTATAGTGGTAATGATGACCATGGTTATCATTGTATATAACTCCAGAGAAATGTGACCAGCAGAAAGTCCAAATGTCATGAGGATTAAGGTAAACTCAGAAACTTGCGTGGGCAATGTTGATAAAATAAAAATTTCTTTCTTGGTAAAGCGCAGGAAGCCTGCTATAACTGAAGTAATGAAGGGTGTAAATAATAGGACAAATAGAATTAGCACATAAAACTGCCAATTTAGGAATAATGCTTTAGTTACTTCTAATTGCAAACCTACTGAGAGAAAAAACAATAGTATTCCAAAATCCCTTAAACCCCTGATTTTATCTGTAATCTCAAAACTGAATGGTAAATCAGAAATTGCTAAAGCTGCTAAAAAAGCTCCTATGGTTGTGGAAAAACCAATCAATCCGGAAATGCCTACTCCAATGAAAAGCCAGCCTAATGCAACCAAAAAAACTAATTCAATTGATTGCGCAGCATAATAAAAGATTTTTGGCAAAATGTATCTGCCTAATGCAAAGAGTATAGCAAAGACAGCAGCTCCTTTCAAGAACATAAAGCCAATGCTGGATAAAATAGTTGCTTCTGTTCCTAGGCTTGAGAAAATTGCTAATGATGTCATAGCTACTATGTCTTGCAATACCATAGTGCCAACTAAAATCTTGCCATGAGGGGTATGAAGCTCCTTTCTGTTTGTTAATGCCCTAACTACAACGATTGTTGATGATAATGCCAAGCCTATAGCAAGGTATATGCTTGCAAGAGTGCCCAACTTCAGCACAAAAAACGCAAGAATAAAGCTGGCAACTGCCATGATGACGTCATGGCCCTCCCCAATAATGAGTGTTTTTTTCCCTAACTCCAAAAATCCTTTAAGCTTAATTTCAAGCCCAGCTAAGAATAGCAACAATATAATTCCCAGTTCTATCATCACCTCAATATCCTCAGATGCTGGATTTATTCCAAAAAGGCCAGCAACAATTCCTACTAAAATATAAGAAATAACAGGGGCTATTTTTAAGGCATTGAGCAAAAGCGCAAGAGCGCTTGCAATAATTATCAGGAAGCCAATCTGTAAAAAAAGTTCCATATTATAACCTCTTTTGGTTATTTTTAATGTTCATATATTTAAATATTTCTTTTGATGGATTTTTATGTTTAGATTAAATAGAAAAACTCCATTAAAAGTTGATGTTTTTAAGGAAAATATATATGTTGAGTTTTATTGATTAAAATGGAAATAAACTTTTAAAGAAGTTTATTATCCGGGCAAAAAAGCCTGCGCTCTCTGCCTGATTTTCTTCTTGACTTTCTGTTTCCCCTATCTGCACATCCTTATTCTGGATTTGCTCGCTTTCATGAGTTATATCTGCTTCTACTGGTTTTCCAAGCTCTATTGGACATCCGCTGCTGTCTACAGAATCAAAAGGACTGGTACCGGGACACAAATCATTACCATCCAGAATACCATCATTATCCGAATCAATTGCAAATACTTGAACTGCTGCAACAACAAATGCCAGAATGAGTGAGTATGTTATTTTATTCATTATTTATTCATTAATTCATCCAATCTATTTAAAATTTTGTTTTTTATCATAGAAAATACAGGCAA
>NYYQ01000040.1 GCA_002686855.1 Candidatus Woesearchaeota archaeon
AAAATGTTGACTTCTTTTTAAAATAAATATTGAGTGCCGGTCATGCCATCCAGTCTGTGACTGGTGGTAGGCACTCAACTAATTTTTTGTTTGACATCCAAAATTTCCAATAAAGCTAAATAAAGAATTAGTTAGGATAATATCAAACCTATTTGGTGATGGAGTAATTAGTGTTGATTACAAAGGATATATACATACGGCATATTATAACCAAAACAAAGAACTAATAAACTCTTTTATCAAGGATATACAAAAAGTTTTTGGAATCAAGAATTTGACTGTGGCTGTTAATAAAAACACATCTTTTGTTAGTGTCCCAACACCAATTGGTCTAATATTGTTAAGTTTAGTTCAAGATTTTAATAGTAAAAGGTGTAGAATTCCTCATTTCATAAAAGAAGCTGATCAGAGTTTAAAGATTGAATTTCTAAGAAAATTTTTTGATGACGAAGCTTATGCAAGATATGCGCCCCCCCACAGATATATAGAATTAACATTGTCTAATAAAGAATTTCTGGAAGATATAACTTCTTTGTTATTGGAATTAGAGATAACACCTTCAAGAATATATTATAAAAATCTCAGAGGCTTTGATACTTATTATTTTTATATAAAAGGTCATGAGGAATTAAGAAAATTTCATAAGATAATAGGATTTAACCATCCTGACAAAAAAGAGACTCTAATAAAAATTGTAAAAAATCCTGGAAGATTTTCTTATAAAAGTGGAGAAACAAAAGAAAGAATACTAAAACTATTAAAAGAAAAACATTATTTGTCAGTAGAAATTGCTAAAAGTCTTAAAAGGAGGCTATGTACTATCAACCATTTTCTAAAAATTTTAGAAAAAGAGGGAAAAATAAAGTGCATAGGCAAAAAAGGAAAATTTAGATTATATGAGGTCAAAACAAATGTCATATGAACTTATAATTGTAGAGAAGCCTTTAGCAGCAAAGAAAATAGCAGAAGCATTGGCGCACGGAAAACCAATTAAAGAAAACCTAAATGGAGTTCCATTTTATAAAATAACTCATGGCAAAAAAGATATTATAGTAGCATGCGCAGTAGGCCATCTATATGGTCTTGCTGAAAAAGAGAAAAAAGGCTGGACATTTCCTGTTTTTGACATTGAATGGAAGCCTGCTGGTGACATAAGCAAAAGGTCCTCCTTCTCAAAAAAATACCTTATCGTAATAAAAAAACTATCTAAAGAAGCAAATGAATTCACAGTTGCAACAGACTATGATGTAGAAGGAGAAGTTATAGGATTAAATGTAATCAAGTATGCATGCAAGAAAAAAGATGCTAATAGGATGAAATTCTCTACATTGACAAAACCTGATTTAATCGAAGCATATGAAAATAAGCTGAATCATCTGGATTGGGGCCAAGCAAATGCAGGCGAAGCAAGGCATTTTCTGGATTTTTATAATGGCATCAACTATAGCAGAGCATTAACATCATCAATAAAAACAGCTGGAAGCTTTAAGCTTATGTCTACTGGACGTGTGCAAGGGCCAACATTAAAGATAGTGGTTAACAGGGAAAAAGAAATTCGCGCTTTCAAACCAGTGCCTTTCTGGCAAATTGAACTTCAGGGAATAGTAAACAAAGGAAACATCATAGCATGGCATAAAGAAGATAAGTTCTGGGAAAAGGAAAAAGCAAAGAAGGTAATGAAAAATGTTAAAGGCCAAAAAAAAGCCATTATAGACAAAACTCAAAAAAAACAATTCAAACAAGCACCGCCTTTTCCTTTTGACCTTACAACCCTGCAAATTGAAGCTTATAGGTGCCATAGGATAAGTCCAAAAGAAACACTGGAAATTGCCCAAGAGCTTTACACATCTGGTTTTATCTCATACCCAAGAACTTCTTCCCAGCAATTATCAGAAAAAATGGGATATAAAAAAATTTTAACCTCACTCTCAAAACAAAATAATTATTCATCATTGATAAAAAAATTATTATTGAAAAAAACGTTAAAGCCAAATAACGGAAAAAAAACAGACCCAGCGCATCCTGCAGTCTACCCAACAGGAATTTCTCCAAAAAACTTAAACGAAAGAGAACAAAAAATTTATGATTTGATTATCAAAAGATTCATGGCAACTTTTGCAGAACCAGCAACAAGAGAAACAATGACCATTGACATAGATTGCAATAAAGAAATTTTCATAGCTAAAGGCACAAGAACAGTTGAAAAAGGATGGCACACTTTCTATGAGCCTTATGTAAAACTAGAAGAGGAAGAACTTCCAACAGTAAACAAAAATGACGAAGTAACTGTAAAAAAGATAAAGCTCCACGAAAAAGAAACTCAGCCTCCTAAACGATACACACCTGCTTCTATAATCAAAGAGCTTGAGAAAAAAAACCTTGGAACAAAATCAACCAGGGCCAGTATAATAGATACCTTATTCCATCGTGGCTATGTAACAGGAAAAGCCATTGAAGCTACAAATCTGGGAATTAAAACAGTAGAAACATTGGAAAAATACACTCCAAAAATAGTTGATGAAGCCCTGACAAGGCATTTTGAGGAAGATATGGAAAAGATAAGGGAAAATAAGAAAAAACCGGATGATGTTTTAAAAGAAGCCAAGGAAAAGATAACTGAGATTATAAAAGATTTCAAAAAACATGAAAAAAAGATTGGAAAAGAATTGTTAGCAGCAAATATCGAAACAAGAGATGAATTAAGCTTGCTAGGGAATTGCCCCACATGCAAAAAAGGAGAGCTTCATATGAGAAGAGGCAAATACGGCTCGTTTGCTGCTTGCAATCTCTACCCAAAATGCAAAACTACTTTTTCTTTGCCGAGCAATGCCTTAATCAAGCCGGCAAAAAAAGAATGCGAAACCTGCCATTATCCAAAAGTCCTTGCAATTAAAAAGGGAAAAAGGCCACAGGAATTCTGCCTCAATAAGCAATGCCCTGCAAAACAGGTAGAGGGTGATGCAGGAAAAGAAGCAAAGGAAATTGCAAAAGGTATTGTAGAAAAAGAATGCCCTAAATGTAAAGAAGGAAAACTGGTTTTAAGAGGCTCAATTTATGGAAAATTTATAGGATGCAGTCAGTTTCCTAAGTGCAGATATGTAGAGAAATTAGGAGACGGCCCATTAAAAGAAGATTTTGAAAAGAAGAAATCAAAATAACTTTGTTTATTCTACAGTAAAAAAACAATAAAGTATATAAATATTGATTCTAAAGGTTATGTCATGCATTTTAAGAGAGGCTAGCTTTCATTTCTTATGATAATAGCGATTGTATTAGTTGGTTTATTCTCGCTCATCTTTTACTTTAACTCATTAGAAACAGAAACTCCAAAAGTACAGCAAGCATTAGAAATTCCTTCAGAAATTGTGCCAGTTAAAGCCTTTGTTGATACGTGCATTAAATCCGTAGCAGAAGATTCCATAGTTCTAACCAGCTTGCAAGGAGGTTACTTTGAAGTTCCTAAATCAGTTGAATTTTTGAATGATGATATTTACACTTCATATTATTTTATTGAAGATCTTATTGTAATGCCTAGCCTAGACATAATTGAGCAGGAATTAGCCAAATCCATGAATGCCTTATTGCCTTTTTGTTTGGAAAATTTCAGCTCTTTTGCCCAGCAAGGAATAAAAGTAGAGAATAAAGATATAACTGCAAAAGCTTCAATTCTTAACAATGAAGTATTATTTGAGGTTTCCATGCCGACTTCCATAAATTCAGGAGATTCATTTCTTGAGCTAAACAAATTCATAACAACAATACCTGATGTAAGGTTAAAGACTGTTTATGAGGCTAGTAGGAATTTTACTGAAACTCACCTAAAAAATCCAGAAGGTATTTGCATTAGCTGCATGATTAACATTGGAGAAGAAAATGACATCTACTTTTATAGCGAAAGATTGGATAACTCCTCATTTATTTTTGTGATAATTGACAACAACACACAAATAGACAGTATACCTTTATTGTTTAGTTTTACAAACAAATACAAAATATATTCCTGCTCAAATCCTCCCCCAGATCCAGATCCATTTTACTTGGAAGATTGTATTGAAAAACAAATTGAAAATACTGAGTATAAACTTTTAATTGAACAAGTTCCTGACTTAAAAGGATCTGTCGGAGCTCTAATTAATTATAAGATTAAAGTGATTGGGGTGGATTTAACCTACGAGGTTAACCCGCCATTATTCAAATTAGAGGGAAAAGAACCTACAATCAGCTTTACACCCTCAGAGGAAAACATTGGAAATAACACGATTTGGGTGTCTGTTAATGATGGTTTTGGAAACAGGAAAACTATAAGTTTTAATTTGATAATACAATGATTAAAAAAATATTTTTAGTTGGTTTACTTTTTATATTTATAATTAATATTGTTTTTTCTGACTTCCATATAAACTATGATGAAACTGGTTGGGATGGATACAAAAATGCTGTTGGACCTAACGGAATAATTCCTGAATCATATACTGGCCATGTAGGAACACCAAAAGGATTTTTTAACACTGCAAGTGGTCAATCAATAAGTGCTAATAGTTTAGAAGTCAAAAATGGAGAGCCATGGAATGGATTTGGTATTAAACCAGAAAATGGATACCTAACTATTTTCATAGAATCTATGGGAGATTCTCCTACTAAGAGAGTTAAATACACTGTACTGGGTGATGGCACTGTTGACATGCAAGATGGAGTTATTACAAAAGGTCGAGTTAAAGTTACTGGAACTCCTGAAGAACCTATTAAGGTTGGAAAAGAGAAATTATACATTGAAGGTGAAGCAGAAATAAAAGTTGACGGTTCACATATAATATTTGATGGCGTATTAAGTGAGCCGCATCAATTTAAATTTGAAACGACGCTTGTTGGCGATGTTAGGATTGATTCTGGTGGTCCTGTTTTTTCTGAAAGCCAAGAAGTTATTGTACGTGATGGAGCTGTGATTGCAAAAGTATATAATGGTAGATATATGGAAGATGTAAGTATCCCCATCAAATCTTCAAATCCTAATGGTGAAAGATTAAGTGTTTCTACAAGCGGTGATTTTACAACAATTACTGGAGCAGTATCAACTAGTTTAAGTATTGGAGGTTTATCTTTTAAAAATCAACCTGAGAGTTCAAGATTTTCTTATTCTATTTCAGATGAGGGTGGGCTTCCTTTCATGTCAATTAATTCTGGATCTGATGTGGATGTTGATACTGGTAATTTTAATGGATTTATTAGACGGGATTTTGAAATAGGATCTCCTAATACAATTAATTTAGGTCCCAATTCTAGATTATTCGAAGGCACTATAGGTATAGAGGATGGTAGAGCTTACTATCCTGGAACTATGAGTGGTGGCTCAAACAAAAATTTTAATTATAATGGTCTTCCAATAAGAAATGGGAACTTGGATTCTAAAGTATTTTTAGTTGGAACTCAAGAAGAAGCTGCCGGTGTTGAAAACTATCTCGGTGTTTATGAAGGATTTGATGGAGGTGTTAGAATTGATGCTAATTTAAATCAACCTGTAAAATTTCAGATTCCAGAAACTGTTGAAGGGAAATTAAAATCAGGTTCGTATCCAGTAACCGTAACTTTTGAAAGCGAGACACAAGCAACAATAGACCTAACTGTTAAGGAAGTTAATATTAATTTAGAATCTGGAAAAGGAACTGAAACTGCAAATTTTGGAAAAGTTCCTTTTATATTGGAAAAGGATGAAAAAGAAAGTTTAGTGTATATCCCTTCAGAAGATGCTATGAATGGGGAGAATAGGGAATTTATTATAAAATTTCCAGGTCAAGTATTAAAAATTAGTCCTACAGAAGGAGGTTTCATGAGTGGCTTCACTGAAGATCGTATAAACAAAGACCCTAGAGCAATAGTAAGGCCCGAAGTTCCGACACCAACAATGACACCTGAAAAAGATGATCCAAGAGCTACAATAAGGTCTGAGCCTGATAGAGTTTCAAAAGAACCTACAAGTTCTGATTTAAGCGCATGTGAACTTGGAGGAAACCCAATAGAATGTTTAAAAGCTGTAAAGGGAAAAATGCCAAATTACGAACGTACAAGACTTTGCACATTCCATCGCGATAAGTATCCAAATCTTTGCAAATAAGGAGGCATATAAATCAACCATCTACTAATTCAACAAAACCCTTAAAAACATTATTCTATTCCAGAATATCATGAAGAAAATTTTAATTTTCAGTATTTTAATATTATTGCTTCCAGTTGTAAACGCTCAACAAGGCCATATGAAGTTATTAGCAGTATCTGACACAACAAATGGTCAGGAAGGAAACATAGCAGATTTATTCTTGGAAATAAAGCCAGGTTCAGGAAGAGTTTTCCTGGAAACCTTTCCATTGACAAGAGTAGACACTCAAATCTCGACAAGATTTGCAAAGCAGATAGCATGTGATTTTGCAGATAAAGACTGCAATAAATTTGATTTTTTCTATACAATAACAGCAGACAGCCCAATAATTGCAGGGCCTAGTGCAGGCGCATCAATAGCTGTTTTAACATTCTCATTACTCAATGATATCAGCCTAGACAAAGAAACTGCAATAACCGGAACAATAAACTCAGGTGGCCTTATTGGGCCTGTTGGAGGCCTAAAAGCAAAAATAGAAGCTGCAAACAGAACTGGCATTAAGAAAGTGCTTATCCCAATAGGAGAATCAATAGAAAGTGAAGATATCGAAATTGAAGCAAATGAAACTTCAACAAACAAAACAAATGAAACATTTGAATTAGATGAATTAATAAAAAAATTTAACATAAAAATTATTGAGACTTCAACCATAGATGAAGCATTATTTGAGTTTACTGGAAAAACATTTAGAGAAAAAAAAGCAAACCTGACCATAAGCGAAGATTACAAAGACACAATGAAGATGCTTGCAATCCAATTATGCTCCAGAAGCACTAGGCTTAAAAATGAAATCATAAATCTTACTCTAACAAACACAACCAAGAATATACAAAAAAATGCCTTAAATCTCTCCAACAAAGGAAGAAGTTCATTTAAAAAAAGCAAGTATTATTCTGCTGCATCTTACTGTTTTGGCTCCAATGTAGAATTTAACTATATCTCATTATTAAATCAAAATCTTATAGAAAAAGAAATAGTAGAAAAAGTCCAGGAATTAAAAGACGAGATAAAAGATTTTGAAGAAAATGTAGAAAATGAAAAAATAAAGACAATAACAGACCTCGAATCCTATATGATTGTCAAAGAAAGATTAATAGAAGCTAATGACTTTCTTAACCTAGTTTTTGAATCCATCAAAAATAAAAATACAAGCTTGCATAATCTTGCTTACGCAATTGAAAGAATTAACTCTGCTAAATCTTGGTCTCAGTTTTTACAAAACACTGGAAAAGAATTCAATCTGAATGATGGAATAATAAAAAATGCATGCAGAGAAAAAATTTCAGAAGCAGAAGAACGTTTTCAATATGTTCAGCTTTATTTCCCGCAAAATCTTGAAAATACAAGAAAAGAGCTTGACTACGCTTATCAGGATTTAGAGAATGAAAATTATGAGTTATGCCTTTTCAAGGCAAGCAAGGCAAAGGCAAATGTTGATACTATCTTAAGTGTATTCGGTGTAAGAATTGCTGATGTTGATAATGTGGTAAAGCAAAAACTAAATATTGTTGAAAGAAATATTGTTGAAGAAACTGAAAAAGGTGTATTTCCAATCTTAGGCTATAGTTATTTTGAGTATGCTAACTCCCTAAAAGATTCTGATATTTTTTCTGCGCTGCTTTATTCAGGTTACGCATTAGAATTAAGCAACCTCGATATTTATTTTAAGAGTCCTGAAAGCATTCCATCCACCATAACTAAAAAAATTGACAAAAAACTTTTACTAGTGTTCATAATAGGCATATTAATGGGGATTTTTATAGGAAATATTCATAGATTCAGGAAAAAGAAAGCAAGAAAAAAATAACAGTGAATATAAAACCCCAGCAAAACGCAAACGCTTTGCTAGGGAAAAAGAGGTGATAGAATATTGTTAATCACTTAACAATAGTCTAACTTTATTATTACTTAAAAATAGTATACTATATTTAAATTTTTCGTTATTATGGTCAAAATGCGTTTTTTTACATTCATTTTTTTACTACTGTTAGTAACGATAAGCGGATGTATTGTAAATCCTACAGGAAACATAATAAAAACAACCAATGAACCAATCCATGAAAACAACATAGAAACAAAGGTTTATTTCTGCCCAAGAGACAACTGCCAGGATATAATTAAAAACACCATAAATAATGCAAAAACCTCTGCCCATTGCGCTTTTTTTGACCTTGACCTAAAGGATTTAATAAACACAATTGCAAAAAAAAGCAAACGGGCAAATGTAAAAGTTGTTATTGACAAGAATAATTATGAAAAACAGATAAAAGGTCCTGGAATTAAAGTAGCAAACTCAAAACAATATATGCATAATAAATTCTGCATCATAGACAATAATTTAGTTTTAACAGGAAGCACTAATCCAACTAACAATGGTGTAAATTTCAACAATAATAATTTAATAATAATAAAATCAAAATATATTGTTGAAAATTATAATGATGAGTTTGATGAATTATGGAACGGTATCTATGCTTCAGGCAATAAAGTTAAATACAATAAGATAAATTCTGGGAATATAATATTAGAGAACTATTTCTGCCCTGAAGACAACTGCAAACAACAGGTCATAGACACTATCAAAGAAGCAAAAGAAAGCATTTACTTCATGACTTTCTCTTTTACAGATGAAGATATTGCAGACCAGATTCTATTCAAAAACATAGACATTAAAGGAATTTTTGAAGCAAGAGGCGCTACAGCTAGCTATGGCCAATACAATAGACTAAAAGACTTTGGCTTAGAAGTAAAAAAAGACAAAAACAAAAAAACAATGCATCATAAAGTCTTCATAATAGACAATAAAACTGTAATAACCGGTTCTATGAACCCAACAGGCTCTGGGAATTTCAGAAACGATGAAAATGTATTAATAATCCATAATAAAGAAATTGCAAGTAAGTTTTTGGAAGAGTTTGAGATTTTGTGGGGTTGAATATTTTTTATAATTTTATTGATTGATTTTTAATTTATTGGAATTATTTTATTATTGGGTCTTTTATTGTTTCTTTGATTACTAATTTTCACTTCTTACCGCCACTTTTACTCACAGTCTCAAGCTCTTCTGATTTTTCCATCTCCATAAAAGCATTTGCAAGCTGCCTGCCACCAACTACTTGAGGCAATACAACTATCTTTGCGCCAACCTTATGAAGCCTATCAACAGCATGTTCTTCTGTTGCTTTTGCTGCAAGATGAAGTTTAGGATTAAGTTCAGTAGCTGTAATAACTAAATAAATATTATCAGAATCTTCTCCCAAAGTTGCTATAAGGCCATCTGCTTTTGCTATGCTTGCTTTTTTCAATACAATTGGATCAAGAGCATCCCCTTGCAAAACATTTTCCCTATTTGATATCAGCTGAGTGCATTTATCTGCATCATTATCTATTATGAGATATCTTTGCTTTTTTTCTTTTAGCTCCTCACAAACATATTTTCCTAATTTCCCATAACCGCATACAATAATATGATTTTTTTCTTTTCTCATTCTAACCAATCCTCCTTTTATCCCTCCCAATAATAATCGTGTTTGGCCTTCTATAAGGCCGCTAGCCAAATATATGGCAATGTAAAGCACAAGGCCAAGTCCAAAAGCCAATAGGGCCATCACTAAAATTTTACCATGAAAAGTCATAGCATTAGACTCAACAGTAGTTATTATTAAAACAACATTATATAATGAATCAAATATATCTGCACCTTCTACTATGCTAAAAATATAAGTTCCTGCTATTATAACTATTGCAAGAAGAAAAACACCAAATATAAAGTTCTTAAAAGTTGTATTTCCCATTACTCACCTCTTTTTTAGTAGATTATTATAATTTATATTATTAAACCTTTTGTTTTATCAGTATCTCCGAATGAGTTTTCGATTCTAAATTGTTACTTCTAATTTGGTGTTGTATGTCCTTAATAAAAATTATGTACGATCGTTAAAACCATCTAATTTGTGCTTTAGGTTTTCTCATATTTTTTATTAGGATTTGCGACCAATATTTTACAGGTCTTATGCATTTAAAACTTGGTCTTTAGCCACATGATTTTACTAAGAATTCATGGTTGCAGGGGCTGAGATGGATGGGTTTTGGGGTTTTGAGAGGGTTGGGTGTGTGTTAGGATTTTCATTGGTTTAAAAAATGTTTAGTTTCAAGGAATAAAAATAAAAAATTAATAACATCCGATTTCCTGTATTGTTGCATAGCACGTTGCATATCCCGTCCACCCTCCACAACCAGGAGGCATCAGTCTGTACGTGCAAGTTTCAAGGGCAAGGTTTGCAAAGTATTGATGTTCAGGTGTATTGCAGGATGAACAACTATTACCGCAGTTCCTATAGTACGTTGTACTCCAGTCTTCATATGGAGTCCATCCAGTTGCACAAGATGCACCTACAAATTTACATACATATTCCCCTCCACCAATATCAATGGGTATTCCTCCTGCATCTGAACACTCGGTTCCTGTATGATCTCCATTGACAATTGCTACTTCGTCACTTCCCTCTCCCGTTCCACCACCTAATTCTTTCCAGTCTGTGCTATTGCAATATTCCATTGTTTTTGCTGCGGAATTATACCTTAAGGCACCTTCATTGCTTGAGCTGCAAGATGTTCCAGAATTGCCTAATTTAAGATCTCCTGTTAAATTAAGATTTCCTGTTAAAGCAATCATATTATTATCTATTAAAACTTTATTCCCAACACCGCTCTTATCAACATAGAAATTACCATCTGTATCTTTCCCTATGCCCCACTCATTAGTACTTCCAGAATAAAAGTCAATTGAACTGTATTCTGTTGTTTTTCCTCTAATTTCAAGAATAGAGTCAGTTGTGCCATCTCCAACAGAAGCCCTTCCATCAGTTAAGGATATGTTTTCAGCCTTATCAATAATCGCATTAGAATTTGCATCAACAGAAGCAGTTCCGGTTTCATCGGTTGCTATTTGCTGCAATGGATGCCAACCTAAGTTAGGGTCAAAAGGAGTAGCTCCTATAACAATAAATACTCCTAGAAATGAGAATATAAAAGCCAGTAAATAAATATGCTTTTTTTCTATGCGGATGTTAATATTTATGCCTCTTTTCATTGTTTATTATACTTGAAATATATTGTTTAAATATCTTTGGATATTATCATCAGATTAGTAAAACTTTTTAAATATTGAACTGTTTCTCAACTGCATGTCTGAAATGATAGTAATGGGAACTATTGCCCTAGACACAATAGAGACTCCTTTTGGTAAAGTTAAAGATGTGCTTGGAGGGAGTGCTTCTTATGCATCATTAGCTGCTTCTTTTTTCTCAAAACCCGGAATATTATCAATAATCGGAAAAGATTTTCCAAACAAACATATGGAATTTTTGAATAAAAAAGGAATAGACACAAATGGCATAACAATGGGAGACAAAACATTCAGATGGCAAGGTTTCTATGAATTTGATATGAGTGAGGCCAAAACATTAAGGACGGAACTTAATGCTTTAGAATCTTATAAGGTAAAAGTTCCAGAGCACTACAAAGATGCAAAATATGCATTCCTGGGAAATATAGACCCAGAACTGCAACTTGAAGTAATAAAATCAATGAAAAATCCAGAGCTTATTGTTATGGACACAATGAACTTCTGGATTGAGCATAAGAAAGATAAAGTTCTGGAAGCAATTAAAAAATCAGATATACTTGTATTTAATGATGGTGAAGCAAGACAGCTTTTTAACACTCCAAATCTTGTAAAAGCTGCAAATGAAGTGCTAAAACTAAATTCTAAAGCTGTCATTATCAAAAAAGGAGAGCATGGTGCATTGTTATTTACTAAAGACAAGCACTTTAGCGCTCCAGGCTACCCCCTGGAAAATATAAAAGATCCTACTGGTTGTGGAGACAGTTTTGGAGGAGCTTTTACTGGCTATCTTGCAAAAACTCAAAATTTAGATGAAAAAAACCTGAGAAAAGCTATTATTTATGGCAGCATATTAGCTTCTTATAATGCAGAAGGTTTTGGCATGGAAAAACTGCACACCATCAAGCACGAAGATATAAATAAAAGATACAAAGAATTCAAGGATATAAGGGAGTTTTGATTATATAAATTTTAACCATCAACCTTAAGAACACTCCCCAATTTTTTCAGCCTCGGCCAAAAGTGCGGGGCAAATATCTACAACACCATTATCTTCTACTTCTGGTGTAAAATATACTTTATTTATAGGGCCATATTTATTTAGGTCATATTCAACCTTCAAATTTTTTACATCCGACAAAGAATTCTTTTTAACAATTAGATCATCTAAATCTTGCAGTGTCTTGCCATCCCTGCCCATAATAAGCATACTCATGCCTTCTATATCTACACCGCCGTTATTTTTAATTAAAAAATTAATTTCAATATTATCTGGCAAAGGTTTATAACAAAGATGCATATCATTCAAAGTTTCTATAATAAAACTAATCTTTGAGCAAGTTCCACCATCGAAAGTGCCAAGACTTTGCTTCCAATTGATAATGGTGCTAATCAGAGCAACACTAAATGCAATCAATAATATGGTTGCAACTAAAGGGGAAAATCCTTTCTTAAAAAAATGATGAGCCCTCATTCAATCTCCCATTCTACTTAGCTTCAGTCTTTCTCATAATCCTGTTCCACTGATAGAAAAATAGTGCAAATGATATTAACATTCCCATCAATGCGATTCTGCTTCCAATATATACGTTAATAAAGTTTATTTCTAATTGGGTTTTTATGCTTAAATATAGAAATAAGTATAGTAAAGAATTGATTATAAAAAACCCTATAGCAGTGTATATATACATAAATAAATCGAGAGGTTTGGTTATCCTGAAAAAAGTTAATGCCATGTAACAAATAAAAAGTGCGAAAACTATCTCAATAACATGTATGGGGATTGCAACACTTTTAAGATTATCAAGATTAATTACTTCGGATTGTGCTGCTGCTGCATTTATTAAACTCAAAAAAATTGATACAACAATAAAACCTCTAAGAAAAATTTTAAGTTTCATTTCAATTTATCCAAAATTTAATCCAAGATCTTCTAAATATTCCACGTCGCTTGGATTAAGTTTTTGGGCCAACAGCATTTTCAAGTAACTTGGACCCATAAAATTAACAATCTTTTTAAAAAAATTTCTTAATTCTTTTCTGCCTGCAGAATTTATACTCTTATCCACCTCAACAGAGCTTCCTTTTATATGAATATTTTTCAAGAACTTAAATTCTCTGCTTAATCGCTCCTTAAGCCCATTTACAGCAAGTGTGCTGTAACTAAGTGAAGTGTTTTCAGCTATAATATCCATGGTGGCTTTAAGAAAATCCCCAGTTACAATCTGATTTGTTGTATTTTTGATTTTCATTTTTTATTAGTTAGACTTAATAACAGCCTCAATTCTTTTTTTTAGGTCTTTCATCTCAAAAGGTTTTGTTATATAATCTGTAGATGCAAGGCTTCCCATACTTCTGCTTATTGGGTCAGTTTTTGCAGTTAAGAATACGATAGGTATATCTCCCGTTTTTTTATTGTTTTTAATTTTAGCGCATGTGTCCCATCCGTCCATGCCAGGCATCATTATATCAAGCAGGATTAAATCAGGTTTTGTTTCTTTTAATAGTTGCAAACACTTATTTCCGCTTTCTACTGTAACCACCTGGTAATCTTTACTAAGAAATTCTATCCCTTTTTTGACACTATATAACAAATCAGGGTTATCATCAACTACCATAATAATCTTCTTATTTTTTGTTTTACCCTTATTTTTCATAATACATCACCTATTTTTGCTTAATTGGAATATCAAACGATAGTGTGCTTCCTTTTCCACGGCCCTTGCTTTCTGCCCATATTCTGCCGCCATGGTTTTCTATAATTTCTTTGCAGATTGAAAGTCCTAAACCTACGCCTTCAAGATGTCTGGATTCGTCCGCTTTATAAAACCCATCAAATATTTTTGGCAATGATTTTTTTATAATCCCAATACCGGTATCCTTAAATTCAAAATTTATAAAACTATCTATTTTTTTAACAGTAATTATTAGCCATCCTCCTTTAGGCATAAACTTTAACGCATTTGAAACTAGGTTTTGGATTACTTCCATTATCCTAAGCTCATCCAATTCTACAAGAGGCAGATTCTTAGGAACTTTGTTTTTTACTGATATTTTACGCTGCTTAAATGTCTCCCTATAGGTAATAAGCACGCTTTCTATCAGTTTTCCTGTTTTTATTTTTTTAAAAATATAATTATATTGTCCAGTCTGGGATTTTAAATAACTGATTAGGCTATCTGCAATGCGTTTCAAATAAGTTGCATTTCTTTCTATAATTTGAACATCATATAAGATCTCTTTATCTTTTACATGTTTTTTAATTATCGGAGTAAGCGCCAGTATGGGTATTATGGGGGTTCTTAAATCATGAGCAGCCCTATTGATGAATTCTGTCCTGGCTTTTGTAAGACTAAGAATCTCTTTATTTGCTTTTTCCAGTGTTTCTTCTGCTTTTGCTTTTTCTGTTACATCATCAATAATTACCATGATAAATGATGATAATGATGATGCTTTTTCTCTTACAATTTTAACTATTTTTATATTATAGATTTCATCATTGCATTGGCATTTTGTTATTTCAATTAGTTTTCCTGTTTTTAGAACTTGTTTTACTTTCTCATCTATCTGGAATTTTGTTACTATTCCGGATGGCAGGGCATGCGTAACATCATTTCCTTCTATGTGGCTTGGATTTTTCTTGAATGTATTATAATATGTCCAGTTTGCAGAAGCGCATTTCAGCTTGTCATTGAAAACAAGAATTGAACTTGGGATGTTTGCAACAATGTTTTCAGTATATGCCTTTGCTGCTAATGATTCTTCTGCTCTTACCTTTGCTGCTGCTGTTGCTGCTTCTGCTTCTGCTGCGGTTGCTGCTGCTTCTGCTGCTGCGGTTGCTGCTGCTTTCTCTTTTTGTATAAAGCTCATAATTTCGCGCATATCGTGCGCAATACCAACAATACCGATTAAATTCTCATCCTTATCCTTCATCACTGAACCAAAGAAACGGATAGGGACCTTTTCACCCGATTTGGTCTTATAGTTCGTCTCATAATTCCTGATAGAACCTTCTTTTAGCAGTTTCTTCATCTCGGTTCCTTTAAAAAGTGTAACTTCTTCTGCAAAAATAGTAGCAATTGGCTTACCGATAAGCTCCCCTTCTTTATAACCCAAAAGAGCGAGGGTGGCCTGGTTGACAGTCTCGATGAGAGTATCTGGAGTTACCACGACCAAGACATCGACCATAGAATTGATGACAGCATTAAGATATATTTGGCTCTTACGAATATCCCTCTGCAGCCCATGTATTCGCTCCACAGTATGAGAGAATAAGTTTCCTTGTTGGTATATTTGATATTTTAAGGATTGTATTTCGAATTCCTTTTCCGCTAACTTTTTTGTTAGAAAAAGGGGCTTTACTTTTGATTGGCTATTCTCATCTTTCATTGTCTATTTTTATCTCCTATTTTGGAATCCAACCATATAATTCTTTATCACTTGAAGCTAAATCTATCCCGCACTTAAGCGACTTCAAAAAATTCATGCACTTTGACACCATATCCCCTTTGATTATTGAACCATGTTGAGGCAATATCATCTCTATATTTAAGGGCTTGATTTTCTCTATGAACGAGCGAAGAAATTTATTGGAAGGCATGTAACCCCTATGAAAAGCTGCCATCTGCTCTTGGTATCCTTCAGTAGCATAAAGCTTCCAATCTTTTGAAAGGCCCCCAAAAATATCTGAAGAAAAGAGTATCTTACTAGTCTCGTCATAGGTAACTATTGCTGCCGGAAAATGCATAAAAGGTGTAGTCATAAATTTCAAGCGTCTTCCACTTTTTAAAGTTAGAGTATAATTGTTTTTGTCTACTAAATAGAAATCAGACTTCACACCATAGTAATGGATTAACACGCTTGCCCTGCTGTGAGTAACGAGCTTTAGACTCTTATTTTCAATAGCATTCTCTAACATAGGTACTGCGGCGCAAAGATCGGGGTCCTGATGGTGAAGCACTATATGAGTAATTTGAGATGGATTGACCATTGAAAAAATCTTGCTCGCTACCTGCGGATATTCGGTAATTCCTGCCGGATCAATAATAACCACTTCATCACCATCTTTGATGATATATGGGTTGGAATGGAAAGCCGCATTTTTATCATAAAAACCTAACCAGTATATGCCCTCTGAAATCTCGATAGGCTCGTTATAATCTAACTTTTCTTCCTTTACAGCCATACTCATACCGCTTTTCTTTTTACCTGTTTTTTTAACCATTTCCAATCACCTTTAATTTTTTAATTTTAACTATTAAATAATAATTTCTCCAATAATAACATTACCTTCAGGTTTCTTCTATTTAAACTTTCCTTATATTAAACTCAGTAGAAAATAAATTTTATAAAAATTTAGGCAGAATACCCAAAATTCATTTGTGGGATGAATGCCATACCCCTTCCTAGTACTCGAAAATATTTATATACCAATTTAAAGTGGTTGTCTTATAATGCCATCATTGTATGGGTATTGTCGAATAAACGTGATACGGTACGTGTGGATGTATTTGTTCTAAAAATAATAGCATGATACATTCCTTTATCATCGACTGAATTATAAAACATTATAATCAAAATGGCTATATCACAAAAAGGTGACAGTATCTTAGCGTACTCAAAGTTTTAAAGAGTGATTTTAGATGTCCAAGAAAAATAAATGTAAAAAATTGATGTCTAAATTCTTCGGTTCTGCTACTGCTGACTTAGTCGATAGAATGAATGAGGAAGAATGTGTTGCAAAATGCAGAGCAAAAGTAGCAGGATTTCTAGGGGAAGATTATGCTAAAGAATTTGATAATATTTAATGAGGTGAATAAAAAATGAATATTTTAAAAAAACTATCCATAGCAAACAAAATCTTAGTTGTTTTAGTGCTTATATTGGCTATTTCTTTTGCAAATTTTGTAGTAATAAAAAACAATCAATCTACCCAAGTAGCTGATGGAGCCATAATAGATGCTGCTGGCAGAAATAGAATGTTATCTCAGAAAATAGGATTTTTTGCCGAGCTGACAGTTATTGGAAGTCATCATCATCTTGGTATTTTGGAAGATAATAAAGAAACACTAGAGAGCGCTATTAAACTCTATGATGACTCTTTTCACGCGCTAAAATATGGCGGAATCGCGCCAGGAATAGCAAATGACAGGGTGTTGCCATCGACAATTCAAATGGCGCACAACGAAGACATTATGCCAATAGTGTTGGAAGCGGAAGAACTATGGAATGAATACAAAAAAAATGCAGATATTGTTGCAAATGAGCCCACATTCATTAATGAGGAAATTAATCCTATTGTCTATGAAGCATTAGAATTTATAGAAGAAAATAATCAGGAGATGCTCAGAAGAAACAATGAAATGGTTAAGGCGTATGTAAAGATGAATGATGCCAAGCTTGAGAAGATGAATAATCTTCTAATTATATTCCTTGTACTTAGTGTTTTGATAGTAATCTTTGGCTATTTTGTTGGTCAATCCATATCAAGGCCAATAGAGAAATTAACAACAGCGGGAAAATCAATTGCAGAAGGAAACATTAACACCAAATTACCTAAAATTAGTTCTGAAGATGAAATTGGTGAATTGAATGACACTATGACTCTGATGGTAGGATCAATTCGATTCTTGAAAAAAAGTAATAAGAAAAAGTAAAAATCCCAACCGCTGTGAATTGCGAGCGAACTCGCTTCGCTCGTCGCGGGCGAGGCTGCGGGGCATTTGGGATTTTTACTCTAGAAATTGAGCATATATAACCACAGCGAAGCTGTGGGATATTAAACCCAATTTCCGCTGAATAAATATTTTTTTATTTATATGGCTGAGTACATGAATATTTATACAATGGACATTGGAATCAACACCTAGCAGATTTGGACAGATTTGAGTGTGAACTAGTTTTGGAATTATTCACTTTCAACAGATTAAAACAAACATCAAATTTTTACTCCAATTTCCTTTAACTCATCATAAACTATTGCACCCATTTCTCTTTTTAATAAATGTCTAAATAAGTCCGAAAAAAGAGTGTTAATTTCCTTGTTTATGAAATTTGCTATAAGCTTTGGATCAACAGAATTGATTTTTGGATTTATTTTAATCTTATTTGAATCAACGTGTATGTATCTTGCAAACGGAAACTTTGCGCTGCTTCTCTCGGTAAATTTCATTATAACCATTGCTGCATATGTATCAGAAGTACCTTTTGAAACTAGTTGAATGATGGTCTCGAGAAAGTCAGTCAAAATTTTTTGATTTGATTTTGCCATAGTATCACTTATTTCTTATCTGTAAATGTAGGTAGTACATAGCCGCTGGTTTGATATATTTGTCAAATCTTTTTTTCATATGCTTCTTATCATTGATTACTTATTTTGAAAGACTAATATAAAAAACTTATGATAATCTCGAGATTGGTGCGAAAATAAACAGTATAGGGTTATGGTAAGCGGAGTAGGGTATTTCGCACCAACCTTGGTAATCTCCAAATAACACATATTCTATTGCTAACAAAAAACTATATAAATGCGCCATAATTCTCCCAGTCTACAATGGATAAAGGTTCAAATTATGAAGTAAAGGATATTAAGCTAGCAGAGCAAGGGATAATGAATATAGAGTTAGCTGAAAGAAACATGAGTGCTTTAATGACAATAAAGAAAAGATTTGAGAAAGAAAAACCTCTAAAAGGAATAAAAGTTGGAATGGCATTGCATGTCACAAAAGAAACTGCTGTCTTGGTAAAGACGTTAATTGCAGGAGGCGCAGAAGTTGCCATTACTGGTTGTAATCCATTAAGCACCCAGGATGATGTTGCTGCAGCTCTTGCTAAAGAAAAAATCAATGTTTGGGGATATAAAGGGGAAAGCAACGAAGATTATTACAGATACCTAAAAAATATTATTGAATTTAAGCCGCACATAACAATCGATGATGGTTGCGATTTAGTTACTGAAATACACTCAAAATATCCTGAACTAATTCCAGAGATAATTGGGGGCTGTGAAGAAACCACCACTGGAATCATAAGGCTAAAAGCAATGGAAAAGGATAATGCATTAAAATATCCTATGATTGCTGTTAATGACAATAAAACAAAGCACTTATTGGATAACTATTACGGAACTGGGCAATCAACAGTTGATGGCATCATAAGGGCAACAAACATTTTGTTTGCAGGAAAAACAATTGTTGCGCTGGGTTATGGAAGCTGCGGCAAAGGATTTGCTATGAGATGTAAAGGCATGGGAGCCAATGTTATAGTTACAGAAGTCGATAATTTTTGCGCGCTGCAGGCATCTTATGATAGTTTCAAAGTAATGAAGATGGAAAATGCATGCAAGATTGGAGATATATTCTGCACATTAACTGGTAACAAGCACGTAATAAGAACAGAACATATGAAAGAGATGAAAGATGGAGCAATATTGGCCAATTCAGGTCATTTTGATATTGAAATTGATATTAAAGGGCTAAAGAAAATTGCGTCAAGCGAAAGAAGAGTAAGGCCTTTCCTGGATGAGTACACTCTAGATGGGAAAAAAATATTTATCTGCGGAGAAGGCCGCTTAGTTAATTTAGCTGCTGCGGAAGGTCATCCAAGCGAAGTCATGTCAACAAGCTTTTGCGGGCAGGCTTTAGCAGTTGAATATTGTGTAAAAAACAAAGGCAAGCTTTCTGCTGAAGTAATACAATTACCGGAAGAAATAGATGATGAAATAGCTGGATTGCAATTAAAAGCTATGGAGATTGTAACTGATGAGCTGACAGATGAGCAGAAAAAATACCTGGCAAGCTGGCAGGAAGGAACTTAATTTTTTCTTTTTGCTTAAATTCTGGTTTTTCTTTCTTCCTGTTCAACTAAAGAAAAAGGAACCTGCTCATTTAAAACTTCTAAGCCCCCTTTGCCTATTATCACTGGATATACATCCAGGCTATGATCTTGTCCCCTCATTTTAGATACTGTCAAAACCCTCTCAAAATAGTTTCCTTTCCTTATCCTGCTTAAAATGATAAAGCCCTCAAACACAAAATCCATCATGGTATACTCTAGCCTGTCTAAATCTGTTATCCTTCTCTCAGATACTGCCATAAAAGTAACTCCTGCCTTTTTCATCTTATGCATAAACATCAAAACCTGTCTCCTGAACTCCATTACATTATTATTGTATTTTGGATAGAGATATTCAAAAAATATTAAAGAATCCAAAGCAACTCTCTTGATGTTATAATGCTTTATCAAATCTAATAAGCCTTTTATAGATGTAATACCTCCTTTAAGCGTAGCAAGTGATTTTTCAACAAGAAAAATCTTGCCTTTTTTCTCCATATCATTGATATTCATGCCAAGGTTTTTTTGTATAATTCCGAAATAATGTGACACTTTCTAAGCCAGGATTCATTTATAAAATTTATAAATAAGACCCTCAATCATAGATACCTTCAATTTGTCGC
>NYYQ01000041.1 GCA_002686855.1 Candidatus Woesearchaeota archaeon
TCAACCAAACCATTGTCATTAGTGTCATACTTGTCAATTTCGATTTCCGTTCTAGAATTATTAATGAGCCAATATAATTTTACAGCTTGACTATTAGCTTCTATTGGCAAATTAGTAAAAGCTAAAATATCCTTATAATGTATTTCAGAGCTGATAATTATTTTTTTATTATAATCGCTAACTTCAATCTCTTCTGAAGTTGGTCCGGCAGTATAGTATTCAATCTCAACTTCCTCAACCAGCTCTTCAATTATGACTTCTGTAGAATTCTCAATAGGAATATTTTCTAAAATTACATTTCCAGTTATTAAAGAAGCAGCAGTTGCTTTAATTATGCTTTCTTCTTTTAAAATACTAATTTTATTTTCAAATTTTTTTATTTTTTCTATATCTTCTTCTTCATTTAGCTTATCTTCTAATTTTTTTATCTCTTTTTCAATCTCATATTCTTTTAAAGCCTTAACCTTACCTTTATCCTTAATTTTTATTTTTTCTTCCGGGATTTCTTCTACAATATTATCTTTAATTTTCTTTATTGTTATGTTTACCGCTTCTAAAGTTATGTTAACAGAAATATTGCTTTTTGCTTCGTCTAATTTAACTTTCTTTAGCCATTTAACCGGCTTATTGATAACAATCTTGCTTCTGTTAATCTGCTCTTCAACCCCTTTGATTATATTTATGCCGAATACATTTGAAACAGCAGTTTCAATAGAATCTTTTGCGCTAAAGAACATAAATCTAGTGCCAACAAAATCTTTATCAGGAATGATAGTTGCTATATTATTATCGATAAAAACAGATATATTATCAACATCTCTTAAAAAATCATAAATCAAAGTATCATTATCCTCATCAAAGAAATACTCATTTAAATCAATAGTATAATTTTTATTCCATAATCTTGTTATATTTGAAATATTTTTTATTAGTGTTGGAGGGTTGTTAATGCTAGTTTCTTTCTCAATAATGTAATTTACCTTGTCAAGCTTCAAAACAGTATTGTTTACCTCAATTACCAGTTTATAGCTGCTTTTATTTAATGACAAGCTGCATGTCTCTATGCAAATATTTTCAAAGCTGATAAATGGATCATAAAATTTAACTGGAAGCTCTGACCAGTTGCTGTAATAAATCTCAGAGTATGGAGCTTCTAATGATAAATTGTAATCAACATGCATTACCTGAGCGCTTACATCATTATTAAAAGAGTTTCCATACAAGCCATATGTCAAGAATAACGGTTCATTCCAAGCCTCTTTGCTTGGCAACAAATCAACAAATGCGCAGCAATTTTGATTTCCATAACAAGTAAATGTACTTTCTTTGTTTTCTACAGAATAAGTTTCCCATCTTGTACATAGATTTTCTTCTTTAGCATCGAAATTAAATCCGCTATTTTCAACAGTTAAATCAACAACACCATAAATATCTCCTATGCCATCATTGTCAGCATCATAAGCGGTATCTGTTTTATATTCTAAATTTAAGGTTATAGTTTTATTAGTTATACCCCCTATTGATTCATTTATTATTGGAGTTTTATTTATTGTTTCATCGATTATTGTTATATCTGTGATATTCGTTGGTGTTATATTCAGTGTTTCATTTAATATTGAATTATTTTTATTGCTTTCATTCAAAATAACTAAACCAGTAATACCTGCTAAACTTTCATTTTGCTTTTTGCTGTCAAATATTAAATGTCTAATCCCTTCATCTTCTAAATAAACCCTAACATTTCCTTCTGTTTTGTAGCTGCCGCTTACTCTTAAAGATTTAAGAGCGCCATTCTGCTCTGGAATCCAAATATATTCTGAGTTTTCGTTAAACTCCACATTAACATTATCAGAATAATTAAACTGCTTTTCAATTGTTATAAAGCCAGTTATTGCTGATTTAAAGAAAAATAAGCCAAAAATCAAGAAAATAACTGTCAACAATGGAACTGCTATTGAAATGCTCTTTTTAAGCTTATAATTTCTGATAAGTTCATCTGCATAGTCCTCATAGCCATATTTGATCAAGGCTTTGTGTATAGCTCTAAGAGAATGCCCTTTACTTAAACAATCTTTAATATATTTATTCAGCTCTTTTTTTATTTCTTTCATCCTATCTTGCCTTTCTCAGATAAATAAGCTACAATGATATTCTTCAATCTCTCAGCGTCCTTTTTACCAAAGCCCTTCATTTTTCTGATTATTTCAATCAGGTCTTCATCTAGGTTTACTTGTATTCTCTTAGTCATTTGGTTCAAATATGAATGATATTTGAATGTTTTTATATATAAAACTTTTGGTTTAGAATAGCAAAACCGTTTTCATAAAAAATAAGAAGGTGCAAAAAAGCTTCATAAACCCTTTTTGAACGGAAATAAACGTAAACAAGACTTCTTTGAATAAAACAAGAAATCCTGCATTATTCTTTTCAACATAAGTTATTTATATAGAATATTGATAATAAATAAAAATCATAAAAAAATGAAAGAAAGATTTAATACAATCAAACATGTTTTAAAGTGGAGAAAATATTTTTTAATAATTACATGGTAAATAAAAAAATAATTTGGATATTGGTAATGGTTGTCAGTATCTTAATTTTATTGGGATGCTCAGGCACTGGAAAAACTAAAATTGGCACTTTAGGGTCAACACATAGACATGCTGACATTAAGGTTTATGTGTTGGGTAATGCTATGGATTTTAGCGCTCAAAAATATCAGCTTAAAGCCAAAGAAGCGCATTTTGAGCATAGGGATGGGGATGTTGTACATATACATGCAACTGGAATAATTTTAGGATATGTTTTTTTGACTTTGGGAATGAATATTGGTAATGAATGCTTAATCTTGGATACTGGAAATGAATATTGCAATGATGAAAAGGCAGAACTCGAGGTATTTGTAAAAAGCGCTGGAATGGATTGGGAGCAGATTTATGATCCAAGCGATTATTTAATTCAGAATCTGGATAAGATATTAGTGACTTATGGAACAGAAGATGGGGAAGGTATTAAAAAACAAATGGAATCTGTTACAGATAAGGCTGCTGGAGTTTGAAGACCTATGGAAAAGTCATATAAATCCTTTTTGAACGGAAATAAACGTAAACAAGGCTTTATTTACTCTAAAAAAGGTTTTTATGCTAATTTTTTTCAAGTAAGTTATTTATATATATCTCAGTATTAAAATGAAGATGCAAAAAATTACAGACAAATACGAAAATTTTATGATGGCAGCTATATTGTTAGCTGGAGTATTGATATTGTTTAATCAAGTGCAGTTATCCGCTATTTCCTCTTCATTTGATTCACTAACAGGAGCTGCATCAAAAGGCTCAATATTTTTAGGTAATAGTGCTGATTTAGCCGGTGTTGACGTTACCCAGATAACTTCAACAGCAATGGCTATTGCTACTTTATTTCCTGAGTTAAATGGAATAAATAATGAGCAGGATGCAATAACTCTTATGATACCCACTGGAACACCTGAGTATAGCGAGGCTTTAGGAGGCATAACTTTTGATGATCCTGTAACATCAATGGAATATCTTGCAAAATGGTATAACACCATAAATTCTGAAATAAAGGAAAATGATCCGGAAACATGGCAGCGTTATCTAAACTTGGCAGCTGCTCCGAGAGGGATATCCTGTGAGTTTTGCTGTGGTTTAAATGCGCAAGGTATTACTGCTGAAGGTAAAATGATGTGTGGCTGCAAGCATCAGCCAGCATTACTTGCGGTAACAATAGGGCTGATGAAAAATACAGATTACACTGATGCTCAGGTTCTTCGAGAAGCCATGAAATGGAAAACAATATGGTTTCCAAGAAATATGGTTGGCTTAGCTATGGAAGTAGCTGGAACTGACCCATCTCAATTAAAAGAATTGCCAGGAATGGTGGGAGGTTGTTAAAAATGGAAGAGCATAAACATAAACCACATGAACATAAACCACATGAACATAAACCACATGAACATAAACCACATGAACATAAACCACATGAACATAAAACAACTGGGAATAGCAATCCAAACATGAAGCTCTTGATAATGGCAATAGCTTTAGCGTTGCTTATTGTAATTTCAGGGGTGCAAGCAGCGCAATTAGTTGGGTTAAAGAACAAGCTAAATGTAGATTTGAAAGAAATTGCTGCAAGTGGAAGTAAAAGCACTGTTTCAACAGGCGGCAGCTCAAATACATTAAACAATAATCTGGATAATTTGCCTTCAATGGTCGGAGGGTGTTAACTATTTTGGCTTCGCCAAAATATTCAAAAATCCCCCATTAGCGCACAACTATGAGGTAAGTCATAAATTGCTACGCAATTTAAATTCACTGCCCCACCCCAACACATGATATCAAAAGTATACAACTAACTAAAATTAAAATGAAAAAAGAAGATAATCTGCACAAGTTTTTATTTGTAGGGGTATTAGTATTATTAGGCATATTACTTTTCAATTCTTTTTTTGTGTTTAGTATAGGGAGTAAGCTAGATGCAAAAATAGGAGAGGCAAAGGAAATAGCGAAACCCGCAAAGATAGAAATAATTAAATTAAAATCTTCATGTACAGACTGTTTTGATGTGGATGAGATTATTGATGTTTTGAAAGAGTCTGGTTTAGAGATTACAGATGAAAAAACATTGCAGAGCAATTCCAAAGAAGCAATAGAAATTATTAATAAATATAATATTGAAAAGTTACCTGTTGTTGTTCTAAAAGGGGAGATAGAAAAAACTTCTATTCAGAACTTTAAGCAGGTAGATGATGCTTTAGTATTTGATAATATTGTTCCCCCATATCAAGATGCTACAACAAAAAAGATTGTTGGAAAGGTTTCAAGCATTATTCTTAGTGATAACAATTGCGATGATTGTGTAGATTTTAGCTCATCTATTCTTGCTCTAAAACAAAATGGCATGTTTTTTGCAAAAGAAGAAGAATTTGATTTTTCCAGTTCTAAAGCAAAAGAATTTATTAATAAATTTGATATTGAAAAATTACCTGCTCTTTTTTTATCTAAAGATATTAATGCATATCCAAGTATTGCTCAAAATCTAGAGCAATTAGCCTCTGAAACTAGTGGATATTATGTAATTGAAAGTGATGCTCCTTATGTTGAAGCCAAAAGCGGAAAAATAAGAGGTTTAATTACTTTGACAATGATTGATGATTCTAGTTGCACGGAGTGTTATGATGTTGAGATTCACAAGCAAATTTTAGCCAGGATGGGTTTGGCAGTTGATAAAGAAAATAAAATAGATGTAAATTCCGGTGAAGGCCAACAATTGAAGGAAAAGTATGATATTGAAAAGGTTCCAACTACAATCTTATCTGGAGATGTTGAAGTGTATGAGGGTTTTAAAGCTGTTTGGCAGCAGGTAGGGACAGTTGAAGATGATGGCGCTTATATATTCAGGAAAATTGAAGCACTTGGCCAGGGTATTGTACATAAAGATTTAACTACTGGAGAAGTTGTTGGAAATACAAATATACAAAGCCAATAAATCAAATTACATAACATCTATTACTAAATTTTAACAAACCCAAATTTTTAAAATAGAGTAAACAATATAAGAATATTGTAAGGGGAATAAAAAATGAACAAAATTTTGGTTGCATTAGGACTCATTTTGGGTATAGGGGGCATTATTTTTTCTTTGTTACCACCTAATATACATATGGTAATTTTTGGAGGAGATATTGAACAAAATGACATGGAGAAGATAGATATGCAAAATATGGGTATGGAAGGAATGGATATGCATGAAGATATGCAGCATGACCATGGCAAATTTGTTACATATGGATTAGTTATTGCAGTCATCGGTTTTGCTTTAGCTTTTGCTGGATGGAAAATCTTTAGTTAAAATGGGAAAAAAAGAAGGCAAGAAAAATTATATTTGGGCAGGCATTGCAGGAGGATTTACTGCTGCAACTTGTTGTATTGCCCCCATAGTTATTGTTTTGCTTGGCTTTGGTACAGCATTAGGCATGGCTGTGATGCATCAGTTTCATATTGTAAGCATTGTTTCAGGAATTATTCTGATGATTTTAATTAGTTTATACTTGGTCAAGCGTAAGTCTGGAGTATGCAATACAAAAACAATAAAACAGAATTGGAAGGGGATTACAGTATCTTTCATAATCCTGTTTGTTAGTTGGTTAATCATTAATTATGGGCTAGTAGGAATAGTTGCATCACAAGTTTATGGCAACTTAGAAGTTGAAAAAAAACCATTAGGTAATTTAAAAGAAATGGCAGAAGCCCATAATATGCTGTCAATGGCAAATATTGAGATAGTTCCAGAAATGCAAGGTAAAAAAGTACTTCAACTTGAAATAGAAGGTGTTTTTTGCGGGTCTTGCAGACCATCAATTGAGTATGACATAAAAAGTATTTCGGGTGTTATCAAAACTGTGTTGTCTGGGAGTAGTATATTTGTAACTTACGATTCTGATATTACCAGCAAAGATGTAATTCTTGCCACTATCCATGAGCCTTACTCTGCAAAAATAATCTCAGAGAAAAAAATATGAAAAAAATAACAAAAATCTGTTTTCCAGTATTGTTAATATTTATTTTGATATTGCTTAGTTTTACTGTTCTTTCGCATTCAGAAGATGATAATCTGCCGGAAGGACTACGCAAAATCCTTGATTACAATAATCAACAGGCCGATTTTTACTTCAAAAACCTCTCTTTTGTCGTGGCTTTTTTAGCAGGCATATTAAGCATTTTGACTCCATGCAGTTTAGGAATACTGCCTGCTTTTTTTGCCTATACTTTTGAGGAAAGAAAACAAATTACAAAAGCCACTTTGGCATTTTTTCTTGGTTTTGCGCCTGTTTTTATTACTTTAGGTTTAATTGCAACATTTCTTGGAACAGGTGTTTTTTCATTGCAGCAAGATAGCAGATACCTTATCACAATTGCCGGAATATTTATCATTGGAATGGGCCTGATGACCTTGTTTGGAAAAGGCTTCACATTTATAAAAATCAGGAGCAAGATAAAAAAAAGCCTGTTTGGAATATTTCTATATGGGTTGTTTTTTGGAGTGGGATTTACAGCATGCTCAGGACCAATCTTAGTAGGAATATTGTTAATTGCATCTGTATTAGGCAACTATGTTTATTCTACATTTTTGATGTTATTTTATTCTCTGGGATTTTTTGTACCTTTGTTTTTAATCTCGTTTTTATTCGACAAATATGACTGGTCAAAAAGTAAATTCATTCAGGGAAAGCAATTTGAATTTATAATGTTGGGCAAGAAAATGATAATCCATTCTACAAACTTAATTTCTGCAATTTTATTCATAACAGTTGGAGCAGTGTTCATAATTTATGGAGGCACTTTTATTGTCAATAATCTTGGTCTGGGAGCTTTGACTAATTATATTTATTCGCAGCAGGAAAAATTAATTTCGTTAAGGTTTGTTAAAATTATTGGTTTTGCAGTTTTACTGGGATTTTTATTTTTGTTATGGAGGTTTTTGGTTAAAAAGAATAATAGTAAATGAGTTAATTATTCGCTTTCAATGAATTCCTTAATTAAGTATCTGGCAGTGGGCATAATTATTGGAGGAATTTTACCAGGTATATTATATCCCCTAAAAATTACAATTTTTGCCTCAACAACAGATATTTTAATACATCTGATTAGCATATTAATTGCAGTTTCAATTAGTTTGATAATATATAAAATAAAAAATAAGGAGGGTAAAAAATAAGGAAAAAATAAAACCAAAACATTTATATATAATATATGCTTATTATAACATATGTCAGAAAAAGCATATAAAATTTTCTTTGGAACACTGAATAATAAAAATAGATTAAAAATAATTAATCTGCTTAGAAAAGGCACTAAATGTGTTCATGATATATCTGCAGAGCTTAAGTTTAACCAAACTACTGTTTCTCATAATCTTAAAAGATTGCTTCATTGCGGTTTTGTTTTTGTAGAGAATAAAGGCAAGCACAGATATTATAGCTTAAACAAAAAAACAATAAAGCCGTTAATGGGATTAATTGACAGGCATATGCATCATTTTTGTGAAAAAATAGCAAAAGGAGAGAGATAAACATGAAAAAAATTAATTTTATTATCTTGGGAATATTTTTAGTTTCAGTGCTTGTAGTTTCAGGTTGTGCATCTAATAATGGAACAACAGATTTAAACAACGCAGTATCTGGTGAAAAAATAACTGTCTTTAAATCACCTACCTGCGGCTGTTGTATCGGTTGGGTTGCTGAAATGAGAAAATCTGGATATAATATCGAGGTTAAGGAAATGAATGATATGTCATCTATAAGATCAAAATATAATATTCCAAGCAATATGCAAAGCTGTCATACTGCTGTTGTCGGAGATTATTTCATAGAAGGGCATGTTCCTATAGAGGCAGTAAATAAATTGCTTACAGAGAAGCCAGATGTTGATGGAATTGCATTACCAAGGATGCCAGCAGGAAGCCCAGGAATGCCAGGAGTAAAAAACAGTGTTTGGACAATATATACATTGAATGATGGCAGTTCAACAAACTTTATGGCAATATGAGGTGTCAATTAATGAAAAAATCTAATCTATTCAACAAATTATTAGGAAGCCTTTTTATTGCTTTTATTTTAGGAGTATTTTTTGGTTACTTTCTCATTCCTGAAAAAAAGCATGAAATGAATATGGAAGAGATGAGAAACTCTTTTATTTCTTTAAAAAATTCAATTCAGAAAGAAAACTTGCAAAATCACAAATATAGATGTTGTTTGGAAAAACCATGTGTTTATTGCATTGAAAAGACCCCAGGACATGGTGAAGGTTCTATATGCGATTGTTTATCTGATATTATTAATGGTGTGCATCCATGCGGGGAATGTATTGGAGAAATCTTAGAAGGGCATGGAAATCCTTATTTGGCAGAGTACTTTGCCAAGGCAATTGCTGAAAAAGTTGGAGAAGAACATTTGGATACTTTAAAAGAAATTATATCTGAGAAGTATGATATTGCTATTGAAGATCAACTATGATTATTGAACTATTAAGATGGTTAATAAAATAATAAAATTAGGAACTGAATATCATGTTTGTGAAGCATGCGATATGACATACAAGGAAGAGGAGATTGCAAAGAAATGTGAAGACTGGTGTAATAAAAATCATAGTTGCAATATAGAAATAATTAAACACGCTGTTAAAAAATAAAATGATAGATAAGACAGATCCAATATGCGGAATGAAAGGTACCATAAAGGCTCATGGCCATTATTTTTGCAGCCAGAATTGTATTGAAAAATATGAGAAGCGGAATAAGATTAAGCATTGCTTAAGCTGCGAAGTAAAAGGCTCTCATAAGCCTTGGTATAAGGAAAAGCTGTTTGTTGTTGCTTTTATCACCATTGCATTGGTTATTATTGCATATTTTTTCTCAGAAAAACTTTATGAAGCTTTTGTTGATTATTTTAAACTGATATGGTGGGCAATTTTATTGGGATTGTTTATAGGGGGAATTATTGATTATTTAATACCAAACAAATATATTTCAAAGTATTTATCAAAACACAAAAAAATAACAGTACTCTATGCTGTTGTTTTTGGATTTTTAATGTCTGCCTGCAGTCATGGAATTTTAGCTATTGCTATGGAGCTATACAAGAAAGGAGCTTCAATAGCTGCTGTCATTGCTTTTTTACTTGCAAGCCCTTGGGCTAATTTGCCTATAACAATTTTATTATTCAGCTTTTTTGGAGCTAAGGCATTATTGCTTGTTTTAGCTGCTATTGTTATTGCAATCATAACTGGGTTGATTTATCAGGTATTAGAAAGAAAAAAAATGATAGAACAGAGCAAACACATAGCTAAAGTTGATGAGTCTTTTTCTATCAGAAAAGATGTCAGAAAAAGATGGAAAGTGTATAAATTTAATTTTGAAAATAATATTAAGACCATAAAAGGAGTTCTTAAAGGCTCATGGTCATTATCAAAGATGGTTGTGTGGTGGATTTTGATTGGGATGGTTTTGGCAAGCTTTGCCAGGGCTTTTGTTCCGCAGCATTTTTTTATGACATATATGGGAGCTACTTTATTGGGATTGCTTATCACGCTTGTCCTAGCTACAATTATTGAAGTATGCTCTGAAGGTAGCAGTCCATTAGCTTTTGAGATCTATAATCAGACAGGAGCATTTGGAAATAGTTTTGTGTTTCTTATGGCGGGAGTAGCAACTGATTATACTGAGGTTGGATTAATTTGGTCAAATATTGGAAAAAAAGCTGCTATTTGGCTTCCAATAATAACTGTTCCCCAAGTTATGCTTATTGGATACTTACTTAACATGTTTTTGTAGGTTTAGCTGCAGGTGCTTGTGTGTAACTATCGTTACATGTCCTATCCACAAACAAAAAAATTTATTAAACACAAGTAATCCAATCACCATAATATGAACCAACAATTCTTAACATTGGGAATCCTAATAATATTAATAGGTTTTGCAATAGTTATTATTAGCTCCCTAACAGGTTCTCAAAAAACAGAATCAAAAATAGCAGTTGGAGGATTTGTGGGGTTTATTCCGTTTGGGTTTGCTAATGATAAAAGAATATTATATTTTCTATTGGCTTTTATGGCTGTAATGATTATCTTTTTTATCTTGCCAAGAATTTTAAAATAAAATTACTTCTCATACTGTCCTTTGACTTTATATTCCTTAGAAGTCAGAATCTTGTTATATGTCTGCTCATATTCATTAGTAATCTCATTTTTTCCAAAGAACAGTTTAAACAATAAGTAAATTCCAATAACAATACCAAGTCCAATCAAAACACTATTATTCATAATACCAGATACATGAAGCACTATTTATAAACTTTTTCTTTTAGTTGCTTTGAGTATACTAACTCGTTTAAATAGAAAACTTTTTAAATACAGCATAAAATTTTTCTAATATGTCTGAAGAAGAAAACCAAGAGGAAAAAGATAAAGAAAGTGTATACGATGAAGAAGGCCGGGAAAAATTAGTAGAGGACGGTGAAATGAGTCCTGAAGAAGCTGGGTTTATGAAAGGCTACGACGAAGCTGACGAAGAAAAAGAGGAAAAGGAAAAGGATGAGGAAGAAGACAAGGAAGATTAAGCTTTTTCTGCTATTTTTTATAAATGCAACCAACAATTTCAACAATCTTTAAATAATAAACTTAATTCTAAAATAAAATGCAAATACAAAGAAAAGAAACTGCAAGCTTACCCACAAAATATGGCGCCTTTACCATCTATGTTTATGAATGCAAAGACGGCCAGCATAATATTGCTTTAATCAGTGGAGATATTAAACAACAACCAGTTTTAGTAAGGATACATTCTGAATGCCTTACTGGAGAATC
This sequence comes from Candidatus Woesearchaeota archaeon, assembly GCA_002686855.1. Taxonomy (GTDB): domain Archaea; phylum Nanobdellota; class Nanobdellia; order Woesearchaeales; family GW2011-AR4. The sequence goes on from NYYQ01000041.1 coordinate 11,385, forward strand.
TTTTCACTCTCTAAAATGCGATTGTAATGAACAACTTGACAAAGCACTAAAAGCAATAGCCAAAGAAAATGGGATTTTAATCTACTTAAGGCAGGAAGGAAGAGGCATTGGACTATTAAACAAAATAAAAGCCTATAACTTACAGGATCAAGGTATAGATACTGTTGAGGCAAATGAGCAACTAGGCTTCAAAGCAGATATGAGAGATTACACAATAGGAGTGCAAATACTGGTTGACTTGGGAATAAAAAAAATAAAATTAATGACAAACAACCCAAAAAAAATACAAGGTCTTGAAAAGTATGGAATAGAAATTGTGGAAAGGGTTCCTTTAATAACAAAACCAACTAAAACAAATCAAGAATATCTCAAAACCAAAAAAGAAAAATTAGGGCATTATTTGGAAGACGAAGGATTCGTGGAATAGGTTAAATTATGCTATGGGGTCTCTCATAGAACTTAAACGCTTTTAAGAACCTTGGCAATCTTGCCAATGGCCTTACAAATCTAGCAAAATAATGCAGTCTGGATGTTCTTGTTCCTGCCCTTGCCTCCACTTCCAAAGCTTCCTGGGACAGCACAAGTGTTTCTTCTAGATTCGCAAAAACTATGATTTCTTCAAACAGTCTTACAACCAAAAAAGCCGGTAAAACCGCAATGATTTCCATCCAGTGTTTTTTAAAAAAATTTGGAATGTTTTTTGAACGCGCATACTTAAAACTCAAATCAACAATAAAAATTCCAATAATAATTCCATCAATAATAGAAACAAAAATTGGATATGCGTGAAGCTTTTCTGCATAAAACACTTCTCCAATAATCACAAACAGCAATAAAACAAGCGCATAAGGAATCAATCTATCTGCTAAAATTTCAATTTTATGCAGCCATCTTTTCATAAATGTAATTTCTAATTAGATAGAATATAAATATTCCTATTAAAATCTCAATAATTCCATAACCTTGCTTAAGTCTTTCTCATCTACCAAGAATATAGTATCAGTCCAGCAGCTTAAAGTTTCATAGATATTTATCCCATTCTCCCCTAATAAAGAATAAAGATAGGAAACAACACCAGCAGTAGTTTCTATCTGCTTTGGACTCTTTAATATTGCTTCTACAAGATTTTTATTTTCTTTTTTTATTTTTGTTTTAAATGTTTTTTTTATTTTTGTTGCAAAATCTTCAGAAGCAATTATCGTAATTGCGCTTGCACCTTCTATAATGTGAAATGTTTCATTTAATTTCTTAGCTTCCTTTTCAATATCAATCAGATTAGGAAAATAAATATTTTTTTCAAGAACTAGAGCATTTATCTTATTCTTAACCTCAATTTTGCTGTTTTTTAGTATCTCCAGAATTTTCTTTTCTGTTGTTGCTTCTGATTTAATCTTGTTATAATACCTTCTGCAAGCAATCAAAACAGCATCAAAATTCTTTTTGATATCTAAACTACAATCCTTGCATATCTGCCTTGTCAAAGAAGAATAGTTAATCAGGCCTTTTTTCAAACAATCTTTAACAAAAGGATGCTCTGCTATATAGTGCTCTGCAAGCTTTGTTATATTAACCATTTAACCCCCAACTTTACTAAAATTAATCTCGAGTAACAGGCTTATTTATCTCATCCATGACCTTATCATTAATTTTTACACTGCTTACATTAATCCACTCTGAAAGATCTTTTTGCATGATAAATGAGCATAAAAAACTGGAAGCCGCGTTTTGCGGCCCCAGATATTTTTCAAATGGAGCATCTGTGTCTTGATCTTTGTGGTACCCTATCAAAAAGACACATTGCTCATTATATACTCGGAAGCAACTTATATTTAAATGTTTTGTTTTGGACATATTTAATTAAAATAAAACATATAGTTCTATACTCGACAATTTCTCCTCTAAATATAAATGTCTAATATTAGACAAAAATGTCTAATTTGTCCTAAATAAAGCAATAGATATATAAATGGAATAATACTCTTCGTATTTTGATATAAATGAAATTATGCAAAGAATATCCAAAAAGTGAACCTAAGATTTCTATAGCTGGGAGATTATTGTAAAAATTCATTGTTCTATTCAATTAATGATATTACAAAAAATATTTATATTATAAAAAATGTAGGAGGAACAAAATGCAAAACAAAAAAGTTGTATTGGCTTATAGTGGCGGTCTAGACACGTCTGTTATACTGAAATGGCTGATAAATCAAGAATACGAAGTCATATGCTTTATAGCAGATGTAGGCCAGGAAGATGATTTTAAGAAAGCAAAAGCTAAGGCTCTGTCAATTGGAGCAAGTAAAGTTTACATTGAAGATCTCAAAAAAGAATTTGTTGAAAACTACATATTTCAAGCATTGAAAGCTAATGCGGTGTATGAGGGAAAATATCTGCTTGGAACATCATTACCCAGACCATTAATAGCAAAAAAACAGATTGAAATTGCAAACAAAGAAAATACAAACATAGTTTCACATGGAGCAACTAGTAAAGGTAATGACCAGGTTCGTTTTGAATTGACTTACATGAAATTAATGCCTGATGTGAAAATAATAAGCCCATGGAAAGATTCTGAGTTCATTAAACAATTCAAAGGACGCTCTGATCTGCTTAACTATGCTAAAGAAAATAACATTCAAGTAGAAGCAACATCAAAAAAACCATATAGCATGGATGATAATATTATGCATATTAGTTATGAGGCTGGCCAATTAGAAGATCCTGCATTTGAACCAACTCAAGGTATGTTCAAAAAAACCACTAGCCCAAAAGACGCTCCTGACAAAGAAACAAAAATTATGATAGAATTCAAAGCAGGCATTCCTGTAAAAATTGATAATTTAAGTAAAAATAAAGCAGTTACAGGACCTTTAGAATTGTTTCAATATCTGAATGAATTAGGGTCAAAAAACGGAATTGGAAGAATTGACCTTGTTGAAAACCGTTTTGTTGGGATGAAATCACGTGGAGTATATGAGACTCCAGCAGGAACAATCTTGCTAAAAGCTCATTTAGATATAGAAGGATTGGTCTTGGATAAAGAGGTTGGCCATCTAAAGGATATGCTTATGCCTAAAATAGCTGAACTTATTTACAATGGCTTTTGGTTTAGCCCAGAGATGGAATTTTTAATGGCTGCTGTCAACAAGAGCCAGGAAAATGTAGATGGAAAGGTGTATATGACATTGTACAAGGGAAATGTATTTGTAACAGGACGTGAATCTAAGAAATCTCTTTACAATGAGGATATCGCAAGCATGGATAAGCTTGGAGGATATGACCAGACAGATGCAAAAGGCTTCATCAAATTGAATGCTTTGCGTTTAAAATTAGGAGCTAAAAAATGAAGCATATGCCTAATCTCAAGAATTTTTCAAAAGAAGAACTTATTGATATGATTAAGCTAGGCATAGATATAAAGAAAAATCCAGAAAAGTATTGCAATAAACTAAAGAACAAGACAATGGCAATGTGGTTTGAGAAATCATCTTTGCGAACACGAGCTTCATTTGAGGCTGGTATGACTCAATTGGGAGGGCATGCAATCTACCTGGATACCTCAACAACCCATAAAAAAGCCAATATTGAAGATGAAATAAAGTGCTTAAGCAAATATGCAGATATAATAATTGCTAGGGTATTTGAACACGATACAATTAAGCAAATGCAGGAAGCATCCAAAGTTCCTATAATAAATGCTTTATGCGATACTTATCACCCTTGCCAGGCTTTAGCAGATATTATGACTTTATTTGAAACTCTTAAAGATCCATATAAGGCAACGATTGCATATGTTGGAGATGGGAATAATGTCTGCAATTCATTGATAATTGCATCAAAGAAGTTGGGAATAAAAATTAATGTTTCAACTCCTCAGAATTTAAAGCCAGACATTGTCCCGGATTTTTGGATAAAGAATCCAGTAGAGGCAGTAAAAGAAGCTGATATTGTTTATACTGACACATGGATGTCAATGGGAGAAGAAGACAAGAAGAAGGAAAAAACAGCTAAATTAAAAAATTACCAAGTAAATAAGAAATTAATTGGAAATAAATATTTCATGCATTGCTTGCCTGCAATAAGAGGCCAGGAAGTGACTGATGAAGTAATTGATTCAAAAAAATCCTTGGTATTTGAGCAAGCTGAGAACAGACTTCATATTCAAAAAGCGATTGTCTTGAAATTATTGGACGTGGTATAAATGAAACTATGGCAAAAGAATTATGAACTAAATAAGGAAATTGAAAAATTTACTGTAGGCAACGACTTTTTGTTAGATGGCAAACTGGTAAAGTATGATTGCATAGCATCTATAGCTCACGCTAAAATGCTCAAGAAAATAGACATTTTAAAGGAAAATGAATTAAAAAAAGCAATAAAAGGCTTAAATGAAATTATTGATTTACATAAAAAAGGAAAATTCAAAATCAAGCAGGAAGACGAGGATTGCCATACAGCTATTGAAAATTATTTAACAAAAAAGTATAAAGTAGGCAAAAAAATCCATACAGCCCGTTCGCGAAATGATCAAGTTCTGACAGCTTTACGATTGTACGAGAAAACAGAGTTAGAAGTAATAAAAAATTTATTGACTGATTATAAAAACTCTTTATTGACATTGATAAAAAAGCATGGAAAAACCAAGATTCCCGGCTATACTCACATGCAGAAGGCCATGCCAACAGACATCAAAACATGGCTTGGTGGTTTTGTTGCTTCACTTGAGGACAATCTAAAATTGCTGGATTCAGTATATTCTCTTATAGACCAGTCTCCATTAGGCAGCGCAGCCGGCTTTGACGTTCCTATCTTCAAGGTAGACAAAAAAATGACCTCAAAGCTCATGGGATTCTCTAAAGCCATGAACCCTTCCTATGCCCAACTCAGTCGCGGAAAATTTGAATCCATTATAATGAATTTAATGTCTCAAATAATGTATGATCTAAACAAACTGTCAACAGACCTTATCCTGTTTAACATGAAAGAACTTGGATACATCTCATTGCCAATAGAATTCTGCACAGGCAGTTCTATAATGCCCCAAAAGAAAAATCCTGATGCGCTTGAGCTTCTACGGGCTAAATACCATATAATTTTAGGAGAAGAATTCAAGGTAAAAAGCCTTATTGGAAATTTAATCTCGGGTTATAATCGCGACATACAGTTGACAAAAGAGCCAATAATAACTTCATTAGAAACCACCAAGGATTGCATAAAGATAATGGCTTTAGTATTGAGTAAAATAAATGTCAACAAAAAAAAGTGCAAGAAAGCAATGACCTCTGAACTTTTTGCAACAGAGGAAGCTTACAAGCTGATAAAACAAGGGATACCTTTCAGGGAAGCTTACAAGAAAGTGAGCAAGAAAATGCAATGAGTTGATTTCAATGAAAGTAATAGAAAACAACGTGTGCGCTCCTGAAGGATTTAAAGCGCTGGGAAAAACTGTAGGAATTAAGAAGTCCGGAAAGCCGGATTTTGCAGTTATATTCAGTGAGATTACCGGAGATGCTGCTGCTGTATACACATCCAACAAAGTCAAGGGAGCTCCACTTACAGTAACAAAAAATCACCTTAAGGATGGAAAAGCGCAGGCAATTATAATAAATAGTGGTATTGCTAATGTATGTACCGGAGAAAAAGGAATAAAAGATGCTGGAGATATTGCAAAAGCAGTTGGAAAAGAGCTTAAAATAAGCGCAAAAGATGTTCTTGTGGCATCAACAGGCCTTATTGGCGCTTTTTTACCTATGGACAGAATAAAAAAAGGGATAAAAGGGATAAAAAATGAATTAAGCAAGAACAATAAAGCTGCAGAAGCAATATTAACTACAGACACCGTAAAAAAGGAAATTGCTGTTAAAGTGGATAATTTTACCATAGGTGCCATAGCAAAAGGCTCTGGCATGGTGCACCCAAATATGGCCACTATGCTTTGTTTCATTACAACAGATGCTGAAATAGAGCAAAAAAAACTAAAGTCTTATCTAAAAAATTCCGTTAATAAGTCGTTTAACATGACCAGCGTGGATATGGACACCAGCACCAGCGACATGGCGGTTATAATGGCAAATGGTATTGCAGGAAAAGTAGATGAGAAAAAATTCCAGGAAGTTTTAGACTATATCTGTATTGAACTGGCAAAGAAAATAGCAAAAGATGGCGAAGGCACCACTAAACTGATTGAAGTAGAAGTAAAAAACGCAAAGACAAAAAAAGATGCAGAAAAGATTGCTAAGGCAATTATAAGTTCTAACTTAGTTAAATGCGCAGTTTTTGGAAATGATCCGAACTGGGGCAGAATTATATGCGCTATGGGCAATGCCGGAGTTGATTTCAACGAAAATATGGTTGATATGTATTTTGGAAACCAGAACATAGTAAAGAAAGGTGTAGCTGTAGGATTTAACTATGAAAAAGTAAAAGACATAATTAAAAAAGATACTTTAAAGATAACTATAGATCTAAATGATGGTAAGGAAAATTCAACAGCTTTTGGTTGTGATATGACTCTTGAATATATCAAGATAAACGCTCTTTATACAACGTAAATTAAAGGTGACTGATATGGATATTCATGATAAAACTAAGGTGATCATTGAAGCTTTACCTTACTTGGAGAAATATCATGATAAGATTGTTGTAATAAAACTAGGAGGCAAAATATTAACGGATATGAAACATGTAGTGAATGATATTTCATTATTAAAGCATATCGGTATGAAACCAATTGTTATTCACGGAGGCGGGCCAGTAATAGACAAAGAGTTGATAAAGCAAAATATCAAGCCTAAATTCATTAACGGTTTGAGGTACACTGACAAAGATACAATGAAAGTAGTCAAAAATGTGTTTGAAAAAATCAATGAAAATTTGGTATCTGGAATAAAAAAACACAAGGCCATTGCATCTAATGTTAAAAAATGCATAAAAGTAAAACAAAAGAATAAAAAACTAGGGTTTGTCGGAGAAGTTGTTGGTATAGATAAAGATAAAATATTGAGCTTGTTAGAGCTGGATCATATCCCCATAATTTCTCCATTAGGCTTTGATGAAAAAGGTGATTTCTTTAACATTAATGCAGATACTGTAGCAGCTCATGTGGCTATTGAACTTAAAGCAGAAAAGCTGACGATTTTGACAAATGTTAAAGGCATTCAAATCAATAATAAGCTGCAATCTCACGTGGACTTTAAAACTGCCGAAAAAGAGATTGAAAGCGGCATAATAAACAAAGGGATGATTCCAAAAGTAGCTGCATGTATCTATGCTGTAAAGAACAAATGCCCTAAAGCGCACCTAATAAACGGATTAGTGCCTCACTCATTATTACTTGAGATTTTTACTGATAAAGGTATTGGAACCGAAATAGTATATGAAAATGGACACAAAACAGATAATTAATCAGGAGAAAAAGTACATAGTACACACATATGCCCGGCCAGATATTGTTATAGACCATGGCAAAGGATGTTATGTATTTGACAAGGCTGGAAAAAAATACATTGATTTAGTCGGAGGTATAGCAACCTGCCCATTAGGCCATGGCAATAAGCAATTTGCAGAATCAATTAATAAGCAAATAGCTAAAATAACAAACCCAACAAACCTTTATTATACTGAAGAGCAGGTTATATTAGCTGAGAAGCTGGCAAAGCTTTCCGGATTGGATAAATGCTTTTTCTCTAATTCAGGAACTGAAAGTGTTGAAGCAGCTATAAAGCTGACACGAAAACACGCAAAAAAATATGAGATAATTGCAACTAAAAATAGTTTTCATGGAAGAACCTTCGGAAGCTTGGCTGCAACAGGCAAAGAAAAAATCAAACAGCAATTTAAACCGATGCTGGAAGGATTCAGGCATATTGAATATGGCAATGTAAAAGCGCTTGAGAAAGCAATTACAAATAAAACAGCTGCTTTCATAGTAGAACCGATACAAGGGGAAGCAGGAATAATTATGCCATCTCAAGATTATCTTAAGCAGGTAAGGGAAATTTGTAATAAGCATGAAATCCTGCTGATTATTGATGAGGTGCAGACAGGATATGGCAGAACTGGAAAATTTTTTGCTTACCAGCATAGCAAAATAAAGCCGGATATTGTAACTTTAGCAAAAGGCCTTGCAAATGGAATTCCCATAGGGGTAACAATAACCAATAATAATGTAGCCAATAGCTTTAAGCCAGGAGATCATGGCTCTACTTTTGGCGGAAACCCTGTATCCTGCAAAGCAGCAAACTTTACAATTGAGCATATTATTTCCAAAAAACTTATGCAAAAAGCTTCTATGATGGGGGATTATTTGATTAAAAAAATCAGCTCTCTGAATATTAGCTCAATTAAAGAAGTTCGCGGTAAAGGCTTGATGATAGCTATTGAATTTAACAAGCAAGTAAAAAATATCTTAAAAAAATGCCTTGATAATGGGTTAATAGTAAATTCAACATCAGAAAAAGTTATCCGTTTATTGCCTCCGCTAACTATAAATAAGAAAATAATTGATGATAGCATTAAAATTTTGGAAAAGGCATTAAAATGAAAGCAGGAATAATAGGAGCATCCGGATACACTGGGTATGAATTAATTAAAATTCTAAGCAAGCACAAGAAAGTCAGCTTAGAAGTTCTTAATAGCCGTATTTATGCAGGCAAAAAAGTAAAAACCTTATATAAAGAATTTAAAAATAATAATTTAAAATTTAAAAACGCTTCTTTAGATGAAATAAATAAGCTTGATGTTGTTTTTTTGGCAACTCCTAACGGAAAAGCTCTGGAATTAGTTCCAAAATTAAAATGCAAGGTAATTGACTTAAGCGCTGATTATCGTTTTAAATCTTCAAAAGTTTATGAGAAAGTCTATGGCTTTAAGCATAATAATATTAAATCTGCTTACGGGCTTCCGGAACTGTTTAAGGAAAAGATAAAAAAATCAAAGCTGGTTGGAAATCCTGGATGCTATGTGACTGCTTCCCTGCTTGTTTCTTTGCCAATTGATAAATTTGCTAAAAATATTATTTTTGACTGCAAATCCGGTTATAGCGGCGCTGGTTCTATACCTTCATATGTTAACAATCCGAAAAACTATAATGATAATATAATCCCATATAAAATTTCTAATCATCGCCATAAATATGAGATGCAGCAATATTTGAAAGCCAAAGTCTCTTTTACCCCTCACGTAATTCCAACTTTCCGCGGCTTGATGAGCACTGCCCATATTTTGCTAAAGAAAAAAATAAGCGCTAAAAAAGTCAAGGATATGTACAAAAAATATTACAAAAATTCTCCTTTTGTTAAGATAGTAAACAAGATTCCTGAAATTAAAGATGTCCAAAACACAAATTATTGCATGATAGGCGGTTTTGAGATAGATGAAAATAACCAGCTGGTAATAGTTTCTGTCATAGATAATCTACTTAAAGGCGCTTCCGGACAAGCTGTACAGAACATGAATATTATGTTTGGATTCGAGGAGACAGAAGGGCTTATGTAAATTCACTCCTAACAGTTCACGTCCGTTCTGTAACTTTAGCAAGTAAATGTTTGTGGGAAGAAACCTGTAAGGCGATAAAAAAGTAGATTATAACATTACTTCGTATACCGAAAATTTAACTTTGTTATCTTCCATAAAATTGGTATGTTATACGGCTCGTTACACTCAACCTAACTTTTTTAATTTGTTACAGAAATCAGGGCAAATACAATAATTCTTATTGTAGTAATAAATTATAGTTGATATAATATTATTTACTGGGTGTTTTATACTCATAATTTCCTAAATCAATCACTTCTCCGGTCGGGGTATAGAAATCAACATTAAACCTTCCTTTACCTATAGCAGTTATAACAACACCATCGGTGTTAAGGTGTTTAGCTGCTCCTAGGTCTCCTCCAGGACGATCCGGTAAGCCACTAGGTCCTGCATGTGGTGAATCATCCTCATGCAAAGCATGGAAATGGAAATTGGCCACAGTGCTCGTCCCAAGTTCTATGAACGCGTTGTTGAATCTATAACCACCATCTTTTCCCTGCGCTTGAGGTGATAAAAATTCAAAATTACCTTTACCTTGCTGATCCAAAGACACAAAACCCCCATACTCTGTTGCCGGATTGTTCATGTCTCTTTCCATTAGTTCCCCAATTCTCGTTCTTTGTTCAGGGTTTTCAAGACCCTGCATAATTTTCTGGATTTTCAGCAATGCAGTAGTTGAAATAGTGTCCTCATGTGATGCCAAATCTTCTTTATACCATCCATTGCTATCGGTTCTGTCTGTATGTTCATTTTGTGATAACCTTTGTTCCACGTCCGCCAGAACTTCAGGTCTTAATTTTACCTCTTCATGCCGCAAATCAGCCAAAAACTTTAGATCCGTTGATTTAATGTGATTTACACCTAAAGTGTTAACTTTTGATTCAAATACCGCAGGATTCACATCTCCTAAAACTCCAGAATCGATTATGAACTTTCTTCCTTTAGGAGTCTTGGCTTTTTCGCTAAATATATTCTCTTTTAGCATACCATTATTGCTCAACAAAATTTGGTTTATCGCTCTTTTGCTAGTCTCATCATCCCTTTCAAGCATTAGGTCTATTTCTTTTTCACCAAAACCTCTTCCACCTTGAGGATTGATAAGTAAACTGACATGATCAAGGTACCTAGGATCGTTCCTCTTGATTAGCTCTGACAATGCCCTTTCTCCATCGCCAAGATTTCGCAGATTCTCTAAAAGAGCCACTAATAAATCGTTGTTTACACTTTTATACCCCTTAACGGTTCCCTTTTCATCATAATCTATTACCTTAGTGCCACTTATAATTCTGCTTGCAATATCGGACGCATAAATAATGCTACCTTCCATTTCATATATTTCCAATAGAAGTTCTCGGGCTTCTGGTCTATCAACCCGGGCTAATGTTTGTATAGCTTCTAAATCCTTTAGCGTTGCCATTTCCTTAATAACCCCTAACCCGGATTCATCATTGTATAATCCAAGCAAACCCGTTGCAGCCTTTATTTTTACATTAAAAACATCATCTTTTAGACCTTCTTTCAGCAAAGACCTCCCTTCTTCACTTTTTCCAGAATAAGCTAATCGATCCATTATTTGAGTCCTTATTTCGGGATTTGGATCCAAAGAAAATTCTCTCAACAATGCAATTTCAGCCGTTCTTAAATTACCGAAGGCTTCTACTCTAAGCTCTAAGTCTTGATTCCTATCAGTAAAAACACTCTGAAAATAGTCTTGCCTCTGTGGAAAATTTTCATTGAAATTTACATGATCAAAAATGAACTTTTGCACCTCGGGTATTTTTGTATCAAAATTTCTCAAAGCAAAACCCTCCACTTCATTTTTTCTGGCAAACTTTAATCCTCCTGCTTTGATTACGCCAATTGCTCTTTCACGAACAATTTCGTCTTGCTGATTGATTCCAAATTCTATCAGATCTATAGATTTTTGAGGATCAAAATTCCTTACAAGTGCGGCAGACAGAGAAAATACACTGTACCTTCTTTCTGGCAATTTCGAATCAAGAATCATTTCCTTAAGTACATCGCTATAGTCCACCTTGCTTCGTTTTTTCAGCATATCCACAGATCTGGTTAGGGCAGAAGCCGCAGCATATCTTTTTAATTTGTTATCGCTTGAAACCAATTCCTCAAAAAATTCTTGTGCTTTTTCATTACCCCCTCCCGCACGGGGGATGGCCATTAGCCATAGAGTATCAATTTGAGTTAAAATAGACTCATCTTCTGTTACTTTTATTTTATCAATTAACTTTGGCACTAGTGTATCTTGATTCTTGATTAAAATTCTTCTGACATCTTTTCTATAGTATATTTCTTTATTATCATATAAATCAGTTGAAAATATTTCCATTAATTTTGCTACTATTTCAGGATCCTCTACTTTTTCTTGTGCTAACAGAACTTTAAGGGCTAGATCTAAATCTTCCTTATTTCCTGAAAGCAATTTTTCTTTAATTTCTTCTTTGCTCAAGGCTGGAAGTTTCTCTCCCTGCACTGCTGCCTGAGGATTTAAGGAATTAAGTAGATTATAACACACTTCTGCACAAACACCAACTCCTTTTTCTGATATGAAATATCCTTTTTGTGTGAAAACTGGAGTCTTGGGAAGGCTTCCTTTAAGTATTGGCTTCTTGCCCGGTTTTAGAATCGTTCGAGCACCCCCTTCCAGGATAGTTATGCTGCCTTTCGCCAATTCAGTGCTTACTACCTTATACGGATGTTTTGGATTTCCTGCAGCGTCTAAATGCAACTCCACATCTATATTACCTTCTTTTGCAAAAATACCTAATGTTCTAGTCGTTAAATCAGATACTATCGTATCAAATTCTGTTACTTGAGCACTTTCCAGAAAGTTTACCTGAACTTCCTGCTTGACATTTCCACCTATGGAATTGCTGTATGAGATCGGTCCATCTCTATATTCAGTTATCTTTGATACTTTGAAGGAAACTTCATGGGAATTCTTAAATCTTGAATCTGGATGGAAAAAAACCCTATCTTTATCGAGGGCTGCTTTTCCGGTTAGAAGCGTTAATTTATCGGATTTTGGTATAACTATTGGAATATCTTTAGTTGTAAAAATCACTCCGAATTTTTCTAATCTTGCCTTAGCCCCTTCGGGGATTTCTATAGGAAAATCAATATTTTTGGTTTTTATTGAGCCTCCAGTAATTATGGGGTTTCCTCCTTCTGGATCTATTGCAAAAGAAGCACGGGATAATGCTATCTCAATGCCTTCATCAAAAAGATTTTTTATAATCAACCTTCCTTTTCCATCCACTTCAAAAGCATACATTCGATATTGTTCTTTCCAACTTTGTAATAATGCTACGGAAAAGGGAGTACTTTCTTCCCCCACGGGAACAAAATTTCCAGTTTTTTCATCATAACTTTGAAATCCCTTTGATTTTGGGTGAAATTCCAGGCGTAGTGGCCTGTCAAAGCCGGTTTTCAGGTAATTAATAAAAATTGCCTTATTTTTGTTGATAATGTCAATATCCTGAGATGCTGCCTTAACAAGAATAGATTTATCCTGATCGTTCTTGAAATCCTCTAATGAAGTTAAATGTTTGTTTGTAGCCTTCCTATTTTCTGGGTGTTTTTTGTCGATAATTAGAAAACCTTCTTTTGATGCTATTTTCCTAAAAGCTTCTTTATGACCTTTTTTGTTAGGGTCATATAAACCAATAAAGTCCCCTGTTTCATACTTTGTTAATTCCTTGCTATTAGCAACTTTTTTGTTTAGATACACTTCTTTTTGTGGTGCGGATAAACTATTGTAATCGTTTAGAGATAAATCAGTCCCAGAATTAATTTTTTTGTCTAACTCAGTATGTGAAGTAGCATAGGCCAAACTACTAAAAATTAGCAAAATCGTACATACTAAAATAATTTTTTTATTCATTCTTTACTTCCAAGTAAAATGTTTCTTTGTCGAATGCTCCTTGAATATCGACAGCTATTATTGTGACTGGAAAATTACCGGTCTGGTTCGGAACAAAATCAATAACTCCAAATGGCAGAATATCAAATAAATCAGTTTCATCACTAAACAATATAGTGTGGTTTTCAGGATCTGTTGCCTGAATCTTAAGGATAAATGGTTTCCCTAACAACGTGGTTTGATCAGGTATTTGCTCAATGTAAGGCTTTTCGTTGCCTTCGATAATATTAATTTCAAAAGTTTTTGTGGCAGAATTGCCTTGGGCATCTCTTACTCCTACAAGTATGGGATGTTTTCCTGTCTGGCTATCTTCCGGAATAAACTCTACCATACCCGTTATCGGGTCAACGTCGAACAAGTCTGTTGAGTCGAAGAATTGTCCTGATTTGCTTGCACTTAGTTGGAGGCTAAATAGGTACCCTGCTGAGGTTGTCAAGTCAGGAACATCTTCAAGTTCTATGTTATCTTGAGGAAATTCCCAATCATACCTAGATGCAAAATTGAATATGTAATGGTTTTCCTCTATTTCTTTAGTATAATGATCATTGTCAGTAGAAGGAACATCATCAATCAAAGTTATTATAACATCATCTTCATCATTTTCAATGTCAAATGTTACATTTTCAAAAAAAGTCAAATCGACTAATTCTCCGATAAGAAAGGCATTTGGTTCATCAGGCTGCATTTTTACTAATCCATCTGCTATTTCGTACATTGTTCTTAGTTTCCTATCGATTCTTACAGCAAAATCAGAAAAAGTATTCTGTGCATCTGAAACTTTAACAGTTATGGGAAAATTAATTTCCAGCAACACTTCATTTTCGACTATATTTACACTGACATTAGTCATTTCCCATTCGATTTCATAACCTTGTTCCCTTAAAACTTGGAAATCTTTAAGGCAAAAATTCAAATTGTCTTTGACATAATTTGAGATTTCTGATTCGATTTGGCTCAAGCTTGGCACAAGATACTCTCCTTTATCATAATAGAAAGGTATCTCATATTGTAAAGTGCCTAATGCGAAAGTGCTTGGCAAGGGAGTTTTATAATATCCTCCCTGTCTGCTAATGTAATCAACGCCTTCTTCTCCAACTAATAGCATACAATTCTCAACAAAATTTGATATTGATTGTAGATTTACGCTAAATTCAGAAGCTTGTTGTACTTGAGGTTGTTTTATTGAATCTTCTCTATCAATAAAAAAAAATAAGCTGATACCAATTAGGATAGCTAGTGCAAGAAGTATAAAAATCGTAATTTGTCCCTTCTTTTGCATAATCTATTAATTAAACAACTTATTTAAATATATTTGCCCTGATTCTCAACAAAAAGTACGATAACAATAAATTTTCTGCGATAAAAAAGTCAAGGATATGTACAAAAAATATTACAAAAATTCTCCTTTTGTTAAGATAGTAGGCAAGATTCCTGAAATTAAAGATGTCCAAAACACAAATTATTGCATGATAGGCGGTTTTGAGATAGA
>NYYQ01000042.1 GCA_002686855.1 Candidatus Woesearchaeota archaeon
ATTTATACCAATTTCGAGAGTAAAAATTCCAAATGCCCCGCAGCCTCGCCCGCGACGAGCGAAGCGAGTTCGCTCGCAATTCACAGCGGTTGGAATTTTTACTCTTCTAATAAACTTTAATTATTTTCCTTACAATAATGCTGAAAGCTATTGAAAATATTATATAAGTGCCAAGCCATCCCCAATTTAAGAAAGGCAGAACTATTCTTTTACTATGGTCTATACTTATTGATTTTATTGTCCCATCTTTTACAGTCTCTAGTGGGGGTTTATACTGCTTTTCTGCAATAAGAAGCTCTTTATTGTATTTTTTTCCATTAAAAATATATTCAAGAAGATATTCCCCGCGTTCACCGCTTAAAAGCCATTTAGTTTCACGATCTTTGATTTCCTTTTTAGCAGGCCCATTTATTGCAATTCCTTCAGGAACACTCAACTCAATTTTACCATCAACATTGTCCTGGAATGTAACTGTAGTTGTAAATTCCTGGTTTGGTAAAATGGGGGCATATGCAAAATTAGCATTCATCCAGCCAAAGATAAGGATGATGGGAATGAATGAGTATAATGTACTTTTCATGGATTGCGTCATATATTTCATGTTTGTTTTCATAGCTTCTTTTTGCACTTGCATAGCTTTTTCCGGTTCTTTTTTTAGTTCTTTAATCTGTTTCTGAAAGGCTTTCATTTCTTGCTTTAACTGCTTCATCAAATCCTGATCAGTGCTATATTTGTAAATTATGGTTATAATCAATGAAACAATAAAAGACAGCAATATAACTGCCCATAGGGTGGGCAAATTAAGCAACGGAGAAAAAATTGGATTTAGCACGTTTTCAAATACCATTTTAACTTCCCATAAACTTTCTCATCATTGGGTTCATATCCATCATATGCTGCTTTGAGATTTCTTCATAAAGCTTGTAGACAATCATTACTGCTAGCAATATTCCAGTTCCAGAACTTAAAGTTCCTGTAATGTCTGCAAATCCAGATAAGAATCCAATACTTAGGCCGCCCATAACAGTTAAAGGCCAGATGTATCTGTTTAGCAATCTTTCAAGTACTCTTTCATCCCTCCTAAAGCCAGGAATCTGCAAACCAGAAGACATCATTTGTTTTGCCTGTGAGCGAGCGTCCATTCCAGCTGTTTGTACCCAAAACATACTAAACATCATAGCGCCTAACATAAGAAATGTCAGATAGACAATTGCTTGTAAATAAGGAGCAATACCAATAAATATTGTATGTTGCTCAATAATACTTCTAATAATATTAGGGCCTTGCAGCCAAAAAACAAAACCAGAGATGGGCTGCCCACTGGCTTCACTAAATTTGCCTAAAAGAGGAGTTCCTACATTCTGCAGAAACCTTCCTAACAGCTGGAAATTTGCAATTAATGCAGATACTAGAATAACCGGTATAACACTTGTATAAATAAATGATAATGGCCATCTTACCCCATGTCCTCTGACCATACCAAAAGACAATGGGATTTCAACTTTCATTGCTTGAGCATAGACAGCTATGATAAAAATTACGACTGTGGATATTAGGGTAGCTATCATAATACCAGCAGTAGTTGGGTCTCCAGCAGCCAGGCTCTGGAATAAAGCAGGTACAGCTCCTGCAGAATATGTCACTCCAGCCAGACCTGTAGGACCGGGCAACCAATTAAATGCCTGAACAAATATGCCTTTGCTGACACCAGCTACTATAAACAAGCCAATTCCCGACCCAAAGCCCCATTTACTTACTACTTCATCCATAAATAAAATCATTATGCCACCTAAGAAAATCTGGAAAATAAGGATTAATTGCAGTTGGCTATATAGCGGGGTACCTATGAATTGAGGGTCAGGAGCCATACCTCCCATTAAAACATAAATAACAGATTCAAATATTATGAAGAATATAGCCAGTAATTTCTGAAGCCCTTGAAAAGTTTTTTTCCCTTCTGACTGTGTAAGATCAAGCTTTAAAATTCCAGAGCCATTAAGCAGCTGTAAAACAATTGATGCAGTAACAATAGGACCTATACCAAGACTTATTAAACTGCCGAACTCTGCACCAAGGATGATAGACAAGGTTTCAAACCTTTGCAAAGCATTAACTCCTAAACCGAATAAAGGCAATAACCCAAGAATAAAATAAATAATCAAAATGATAAGAGTCCATTTTAACTTTTCCTTGAAAGAAAGGAATTTCTGAGATGGGCCCTCTACTTCTGGAAGATTATTTAATATCGTGTTCCAAACAGACATTTTATCTATTGTTCTCTTTTTTTATTGTTAAGATAACTTCGCCACCATTACTTTTTATTTTTTCAATAGCCTTTTTAGAAGCATAGGAAACCTTTATTTTGTATTTATTTAAGACTCTTCCGCTGCCTAAAAGCTTGTTGAACCTGAGTTGTCCTAAATCAACAGAAAAAAAATTATTTTCTTTACTTGCTTGTTCTTTTGAGATGAGCTTATGTATATTTTCTTCAAGATACTCTATATTTACTGTATTAATTGATTTTGCGCTTTTACTCTTAAAGCCGTGCTTCCCAAAATATTTTCTTTTCCAAATTGATGGTTTTTTTGTATCTGCCCTTTTACCAGAGCCAGCAGCGCCCTTTCCTCCTCTGTTGCCAGCGCCTCTTCTTTTTTTCATTGAGCCGCAGCCATGAGTCTTGCTGCCACGATACTTTACAACTTTTTTTCTTTTGTTTACTGTCATTCAAATCATCCTTTTTATAAGTTCATTAATTTTTTCTGCTCTGTATCCCAGCGCTCCCCCTTTGTTGAATGGGACTTTTATTCCCTTTCTTCCATAACCTTTTCTTGGGCTGTTTAGCCTGAAAAATTTCTTTATCTTTTTACCCTTAGCATCTAAAAATCTATTGTATTCTATTTTTTGCTTTCTGTCAGTAAGCCGGTCTTTGTATTCTTCACTTTTTTTGTCTATCAAAATATCATATGTTTCGTTGTCAATCTCCCCCCATGTAACATAATCTTTAACTTTAGTAACCATGCCAAACGATGATTTATTATTTGCAATAACAACACAAAAATTCTTTTTATATAATTTAAGCTGATTAAGGGTACGTTTAATATCTCTTTGTATGTTAATCAGCCCCCTAATCCTGATAATTGCAAGCTTTCCATTACTCGCGGACAATGCCTTTGAAAGTTCTTTGTTTTCCTTATTTTTTTCTTGAACCATTTTATTAAGTGCTTACCTGACCTTCTGCAATATTTAATTTTTCAGCGGTTTCTTTTTGTATTTTTATCTCTGTAAGCTTTTTTAATGCATTAAAACATGCATTAATGAGGTTAAGTTTTGTTCTTGTTTTCCCGAATGTCTGAGACCATACATCTTTTACTCCTGCAATCTTAAGAATTTTTTTGCATTCCCCTTCAATACACAACCCAGTACCCATTGGAGCTGGGATCAACCTGACGATTACTGAGCCACACTTACCTTCAGCAGTAAATGGGACGCTATGCGGTTTCTTGCAGCCACACTGCCAGCTTCCACAGCCTCTTTTGACCTTTACAATGCCGAGTTTCGCGTTTCTCATTGCTTTTTCTCTTGCAGGCACAGTCTCTTTGCTTTTTCCATATCCAATACCTACATACCCTTCTTCATTTCCCACTATTGCAAAAGTCCCAAATCTTGGCTTGTTGCCTTCTCTTGTTTTCTTTTGTGTTTGTCTGAAAACACGCCTTTGTCCGCCACCAAATTTCCCTTTTGATTGGCCTACAAGCAAAAGTTCTGTGCTTAAATTAGGCATCAATATATCAACTATCCCTGATTCTAAAATTTTAAATTTGTTGTCAAGGATATGATCAATATCATCAATCTCCCCAGATTTAACTTTAATGCCTATAGATGTCTTTGGCTTCCAGCTTTCCTTATCAAATTCCCTTACCATTCTAGCGCCCCTTTCTTTAGATATCTTCTTTGGCGGAGTTGTCTCTTCAGATTTCTCTTGTTCCTTAATTTCTTCTTTTTTAACCATTTTTATTTACCTTGATTTTTGCTGATATTGTTCTTTACATCTTCAAATTTCTTGGATATATTTCCCAAGTCAATGCTATTTTTCAAATAACCGCTAAATTGTTTTTTAAAGAGCGATTCATCTTTTTTGAGTGCCTGCGCATAATGATTTATATGCATTCCAGTAATTCTTTCTTTACTTGGTAAGATGTCCTTGCTATACGGGATTTTTAGCCCAGCATCTAATGCCCCTGCAAGCACAGCATAAACTCTTGAGCCTTTTACTGATTTTTGGGATCCTATATCCAAAACAACTTCTCCCAAGTTAGTATCTTTTGCTTTTTTTCCAAGTAAAAACCCAACTAAGTAAGCAGCAGGAATGTTTCCGGTATTATAAGTCCAATCGAATTTTTTTAGATTTTTCGAGTGGAAACTAACCTTAACAATGTCTCCTTTTTTATCATATACTACTATGGATGCTTGTATATTTTTTAGAGACTTTCGGACAACAAGGCGCGGTTTCTTGGATGATAATATCCTCAATCTTCTTCTATAGTCTGTCAGACCTTTCCTTTTCCTCCTGAATTGGATGTTATAAATGTTGCTTCTTTTCATTTTTTAATAAATTCATGCTCCTTCATGTATATCTTAAGGTGTCTTTTACTCCTAAAAAATCCCCCTTTGCTTTTCATGTAAAGGGACCTGTAAGCAGACCTCTCAATAACCTCTTTATCTCTCAAATTTTGTAAAAATTCTCTTTGTACCCTAATATGGTTGATCCATCTTCTTTTTTTGCTTATTCTTGAATTTAGGCTGCCCTTTCTGGATCCAGGACCTCTTCTCCTTCCCTTATTTTTTTGAATCTGATTTTTTCTTATCCTATACTTAGATGTATTTCTTATTTTCTTGGCCTTAATAGCCTTGTCTTTTATTAAAGATTTCACATCTGCTTTTGTTATTGCCTCTTTTATTTCATCAAGCCTGTTCGAATCAAGCCAAATATTACTTTCAGATGATTTTAGGATTTGCGCAGCAAGCCTTTTTTGTATTTTGAGTTGCATCTTATCTTTCCCTCGTTGTCAGGAGCTTGTCTTTTTTCTTTTTTTCAATCTCTTTTTCATCTTCTTCACTTATTTTCTCTGCTAATTTTTCCTTCTTCTTCGCTTTTTCTTTAACGACCTTCTTTTCCTTCTCTTTTGCTTTCTTCTTCGCTTCTATCTCAGTCTCTACTTTCTTTATGAATCCATCTCTATCTATATTTGAAACATTAAAATCCAACTCTTTTGCCTTCTTCAAGACAACAATCTTATTCTTTTTCCCCAGTGTTGATGGGATAATAAGGATGTGTTTTTTTGCATCCAGAGTTTCTAAATCTTTTACAGTTATTACTCTTTTTTCTTCTAATCCTGATTTATGCAAGCCTCTAACTTTTTTTGGGCTTCTATAACCTTGTGAAACTGATTTTGCTTTACCTCTGATTTCCAATCTTAACTTTGATTGCAATCCTTTAGGCTTTCTCCATTTTTTCTTTAAACTACATTTTTTATGAAAGTCCTGCCTAATAAAATCCGGCTTCTTTGCCTTGCTCCTTTTTCTTATCTCAAGCAGATTTTTTATATCCATTTTTATTTGATTTCCTTTCCGTCTTTATTAATGATCCAAATCCCGTCCTGAAAAATTCTCGAATCGTATCCTGTTCGTCTTGTAAGCTGCTCAATGTCAGCGCTTACCTGCCCTGCAATCTCTTTGCTTGCGCTTTCTACTATTATTTGGTCACCCTCAACCTTTACAGTTGCGCCTTCTTTTAATTTGAGAGTTCTTGGAACCTTTTCCCCTAAAAAATTTTTAACAACAAGTTCATTATTACCTACTGCAACATTCATGGGAAAATGACCCGAGCATATCTTTAAAACGTATTTATGAGCTTCTTGGACTCCTTTTATCATGTTCCTTACGTGGACAGCATATGCCTTTATGAGCTTCTTCCTTACTTTACTAAACTTATGAGCCTTAATGATAATTGTGTTATCTTTCTGCTCTATGGTCGTCTTTTTATCTGAAAAATCTCTTTTTACCTCTCCTTTTTCCCCTTTTAAGGTTAATATTCCGCCATTTAACTGAGCATTTACTTTGTCCAGTAATTTTATTTCCTCGCTTAATTCTTTACGCTTACTTTCTTTCTTTTCCATTTTTAATAACAATAAGCCAAAAGCCTGCCACCAATGTTCTTCTTCTTTGCTTCATCATGCGATATGATGCCCAAAGGAGTAGAAACAATAAGGATTCCCATACCTCTTGCTAATAGATACCTTTTCTCAAACTTCTCATACTGATCTTTTTTTACGCTGTATCTTGGCTTTACTACTCCGCATTTGTTTATATTTCCCAACAGGTTTACTTTGATTATATTGCCTCTTCCATTCTCAATTTCCTCAAAGTCACCTATGTAGCGGTTATCTTTCATAATTTCAAGCACATTCTTAATTATCTTTGAAGATGGCTTGATGCTGCTTCCATTCTTTCCTATTTTCTCGTCATTTAATATTAATGACAACGCATTTGCTAATGGATCATTCA
Organism: Candidatus Woesearchaeota archaeon; assembly: GCA_002686855.1. GTDB lineage: Archaea > Nanobdellota > Nanobdellia > Woesearchaeales > GW2011-AR4. The sequence goes on from NYYQ01000042.1 coordinate 6,565, forward strand.
TTGACATTTTAACCTCAGCTGTATTTTTTAAATCCCAGATTTATTGCATTTTTCCTAAAGCACTGCCTGCATAAGTGCAGCCCATACTTGCTTATGTGGCCTCTTATCCTGCCACACCTATTGCATCTCTTTAAGCTTATTCCACAGCTCCTTTTTTTTGGCGCATTATGCTTGATGTATTTTTTTAGCTTTTCAGGTTTGGATTTAAGCTGCTTGAATTCCTTAACATAATTACTATACGTCATTTATTCACCTACCATTAAGTTGAATGTTTTTTTAATGAAATCCATCGCTTCATTTTGGCTTATGCGATGCTTTCTTGGTATCACTTTTTTTTTCCAAGCTCTATGCTTTATTCTAAAGCCACTCCTTTTTAAGGTCACACAAACCTGCAGGCCCATTATCCCTATCTCCGGTTCATATTTCACTCCGGGAATATCAATATATTCGGGTATACCAAAAGATATATTGCCTTCGTTATCAAAATTACCGGGTTGCAGTGTATTGTCTTTCGATTCAAATAATCTTTTTAGCAGCTCTAAAGCTTCTTTCTTTCTTAGAGTAAGCTTGCATCCTATTGGAAGCCCGGGCCTTAAGCCCCATTCCTGGATTCTTTTTCTTGTAAAGGTTTTTACAGGAGGATGTCCTGCTATATTATTGATTAGTTTAATGCCCTTCTCTAACTTAGTCTGGTCTTTACCAGCACCAATGTTCAAGGTTACTTTCTCTATGCTTATTAGTTTCATAGGATTCATTTTATTTTGCTAAAGTTATCAAAGGCTTGTCTTTTCCCACTGGGAATGCATATTTCTTTAGTGTTTCAACAACATTATCATCTTCAGTTTTGTATATAATCTTCCTACCTGCTATATCCTGGACTTTTCCTATCTGCCCAATATGCTTGCCTCCTGTAAGGTATATTAAGGAATTTTTGTCAAGCTTCACATGTTCTTTTATCTCAAATTTTTTCCCTAAAACAAGCAAAATAGTATCTCCTACTTTGAAATCCTTCTTTTCAACAAGAATGTTTTTGCCGTCATATAAATTCAGTTGCAGCTTTCCCTTGACGGATTTTTTCCCGGTGATCTTGCATAGCTTAATGGCACTTTCCTCTTTTTTTATCTTAATCAAATCAAGCTTTCCTTTTTTATCTAATAGGACTCTAAAATGCTCATTTGTATCATTTAATGATAAGACATCAAATAAACCAACAGGAAACTTGCAGTCTTTTTTTCTTATACCATCAACTGTAATATTCTTGTTCGATACTATGAACTTAACTTCTCTGTTGGTGGCCGCATAATTGAGCATGTCTCTCAGAATAACATTCAAAGGCAAGGAGAGAGCAATCTTATGAGTCCCAGGACTGGGTTTAGTAACATATGTTCTTTCTTTCCTCATTATTTTCCATGTTTTTGGCGCAAAATATCTTTTTAAGTGTCTTGTCATTGTTACTTCCTCTCTAAACTTTTTTGCCTCATCTTATCATCCATATTAAGTTCCGCAATCATTAAATTTGATGGGTGCAGGGGGTAGCGGGTTTTAGTGCCATCTTTTTTGGTAATCTCTATTCCTTCAACATAAACTTGTGTTTTCTTCAGATTTACCTGGTCTACTTTTCCTTCTTTATTTTTGAATTGGCCCCTCATCACTTTGACCTTATCTCCCTTCCTTAGCCCTATGTTCCTTTTATTGTGTTTTTTTCTAAGCTCAGTTGAAAGGTGTACATTGACAAATTTCTGTTTAATATGCAAGGGAGCATTATATCTATACTTTCTTTGTTTTCTTGGTTGTATGCTATTTTTCCATGAAGTTGAAAATTTTGTTCTCATTTACACCACAACACTCGCTATTTTTGCAATAGCAGACCATCGATCTGTTACTTCTTTTGCAACAGCTCCTTTGAACGTAGTTCCTTTAGGATTGCCTTTCTCATCCTTTAAGACAACAGCAGCATTATCTTCAAACTTTATTCTTGTTCCGTCAGCTCGCCTGTATTCTTTTTTCTGCCTCACAATAATTGCGTAAACAACCTGTTTTCTCATGTCTGGACGGCCACGCCTTACAGATGCCATTACAAGGTCAGAGACGCCTGCTGCTGACATCTTACCTTTTGTTGTCTTGCTGCCCACTACTGTAAATATCTTAAGCACCTTTGCCCCTGAATTATCACAGGTTTCTACCTCGCTTCCAACAGGAATTGCCTTGGTTACATTAGCTTTTATGGCCTTCATTTTATGCTGTCACCTTTTCCACTTTCTCCTCTTTTTCAGCTTGTTCTTGTTCTACTTTGCCTTCTTTCTTGACTTTGGATTCTTCTTCTGCTTCCATTCTTTGCGCAAAACCCTTTTCCTTGCCTAAAATTTCGACTACAACAAAATTCTTAGATTTACTTAATGGCCTGCATTCCATGATTTTAACAATATCCCCTTCCTTTGCATTTATACAGGCTGGATTATGAGCCTTTATCCTGCCTCTCCTTTTTTCGTACCTTTCATATTTCCTTATGTAATTCTTCCATTCCCATTCCATAGTTACAGTTTTCTGCATTTTTCCAGAGACTATAGTCCCGGTAAAAGTCCTTCCCCTGCATTTTAAACTACCATGGAAGGGACAATTACTATCCTCGCATTTGCCCTTAGGCTTCTTTACATCCAAACCAATATTTTTCATTTCCATGCTTAAAAATTTCCTCCCTAAATTTTTGGCACCCTCTGCGCGGGTTTTCGAATCTTTATCCTATCCTCTGGTTTCATTAAAATTGAGTTCCCATCTATCAGGGCATTACCTGATTTCAGTTTTAATTCAAATAATGCATTTTGCTTTAGCAATCTTTTTTTCATATTGTTTTTTGTCCTTATCAAAAAACTATTTTTACTTTCATCAATGATCTTGCCTTCTGTTCCTTTATTTAGGGCCTTAACCTGTTTTCCTATAAACTCACCGCGCAAAATATCGACATTTTTTTCCATTTTATTTGACCTCAATTGTATCCGGCGAAAATCCTGTTTTTACCAAAATGTCTTTGATTTTATTTTTATGATCCCCCTGTAATTCTATTTTACCTTCTTTTGCAGTCCCCCCGCAAGCAAGCCGCTCCTTTAACTTTTTTGCAAGGTCTTTTATGTCAATTTCTTTTTCATCTATTCCCTTAATTATGGTGTAAAACTTCTTGAACTTCTTCCTTTCAAGGTAAACTTGTATAAGTTGTCTTTCTTTTGCGATTGTTTCGCAAACACATAACTCTTTCACAAGTCCGCATTTAGAACATATTTCACTCATGTTTTTTCACCAACCCCCTTAGTTTTTCTTTTGCTCTTGATTTTCTTTCCTGCTGTATTGTTATTACTCTCGCTATTGTTTTCTTTATTTTTTTTACCTGGCCCGGACTTTTTATTGCAGTCCCTACTGCTATCTGCGCATTCATTTTGACTAATTCTTTTTTTAACTCAACAAGCTTATCGTTAAGCGTAGTTTTCTCGCTGCTTCTTATTTCCTTAGCTTTCATTTTTTTCGTCTTCCTTTTTAGCAGGTTTTTTTGTTTTTGATTTTTTTTCGTCTTTCTCTGCCTGTTTTTCGTCCTTTTTCTCAGTTTTATCTTCTTCCTTGCTTTCTTTGACTTCCTCAATTTCCTCTTGCTTTGTATCAATAAGCTCCACTTTATCCGGAAGTTTTGTATCTGGAGGCATAATACTCACTTTAATGCCTACAGTCCCTGTTTTTAATTTTGCCTGTGTCTGCGCCTTATTGACTCCGGTTAGCGCTATATCCCCGCATTTTTTCAGGTAACCTTGATAGAATCTCCAAGATTTAGCTCTTGAGCTGGGTATCTTTCCACTAACTATTATCTCAACACCTAAAGCTCCAGCATCCATGACATTTTGCATTGTTTTATGTCCTACTGCCTTAAACTTTTCAGCTCCAAATCGTTCCAAAGCTCCCATAATCCTTTCAGCAACTATATTTGCATCTAAGCTTATGTTTTCAACCTCGCTTATCTCTATCTGAGGATTTTCAAGCTTGAATTTTCGCTTTAAATTTTCGGTCAATTCCTTTATATTCTGGCCTTTTCTTCCAACTATTAAGCCCGGCCTTGAAGCATAAATGATAATCTTCTCTCCAAGAGGAGTTTTTATCATCTTTGTGCGGCTATGACCCACATTTTTGAGACTATTAACTATGAATTCTTCTATCTGATGTTCCTTGATTTTCTGCGCTACAAATTTTCTTTCTATCATTTTTGAGCTTTATTTTCTTCTTTTTTGACTGTTTTTACTTCCTGTTTTTCTTCTGTTTCCTTGCTCCCTTTGGGCTTGTCTTTAATATTCTCCGTCTTTTCCATTTTTTTCCCTTTTTTATCCTGAGCCTCAACTTCTTTCTTTTCTTCCTTGCTTTCTTTTTTTACCGATGACTTTTTTTCTGTAACTTTTTCCTGTACAAAAACTTCTATATTGGTTCTCTTGGCTTTTCTTCCCCTCTTCCTGCCAAAGCGTGTTACTGAAGAAGCTTTATTCGGACTTATGCTCGTTATAATAAGGTTGGAGGTATTAAGCCCTTTAAATTGCGCATTGGCCTCAACAAGATTTATGATATCCAGGATCTCTTTAGAGGCCTTTTTTGGGTATCTGCCAGCAGCCATCTTCTTTTTATGACCTACATCATCGCTAAATCTTTTGAATGGAATTGCCCGTTTTTCTTTAATAACATCGTTTAAAACATTTTTTGCGTAATTGACATTTTTACCCCGTATAAAATTACATATCTCTATGCTGTGCTTAAATGAAACTGGAATAGATTTTCCACTAGCCCTGGCCATATTCTCCTTATTGTAGTTTTTGAATGAATAGTTTTTTCCCATTTTTACTTTACAGATAATGCAGCGCTTGATCTTGTAGCGCCTATTCCAGGAGCAGAGTGCTGAACCCTATTTCTTGTCATTGCGAATTCTCCAAGGTAATGCCCTATCATCTCCTCTATGATAGCTACCTGGACAAACTCTTTTCCATTATGCACTTTTATTATCTTACCAACCATTTCCGGTAAGGTGACCATATCCCTGCAGTGCGTCTCGATGTTTTGTTTATCTTTCCTTAATTTTCTGAGCAAAATCTTTTGCTGTTCAGTAAGGCCCCTCTTCAAACTTCTTCTCTGCCTTGCGGGCAGCAATTCTGCCAGCTCTGTTAAACTTAAGTTTTTCAATTCATCCAGCTTCTTTCCTTTGTATGTAAATTCTTTTTTTGCCATTTTTTATCAGCGTTTCTTCCTTCCTGTCCGTTTAGGCGCTATCTTCCCAACTTTTCTTCCTGGGGGAGCATTTCTAGCAGCTTGAGTAGGCCTTCCTTTATGAGCAGAACTTGAGCCTCCAAAAGGATGGTCAACAGAGTTCATTGATGTTCCAGAAACTGATGGATAAAGCTTGTTTTTTGCTTTCATAGCATAATGTCTTGTTCCGGCTTTGAGGAATGGTTTTTCTTTTCTTCCAGAGCCGGCAATTATGCCAATTGTGGCCCTGCAATCAGGTAAAAACCTTTTTGTTTTTGAGGATGGCAGCTGCACAACAACCCCATTCTGCATTTTGGCGACTATTTTCGCAAATCCGCCTGATGTCCTTACAAATTTGCCACCATCTCCTGGCGAAGCTTCAATATTATATATAGCAGTTCCTTCTGGCATGCTTTTAAGAGGCATTATATTTCCTTTCTTCACTTCAATTTTGTCACCCATCTGTACTGGGTCTCCAATCCTTATCCCTTCAGGAGCCTGCATCAAAATAACGCTTCCATTATCATATTCTATCTGCGCAAGGGGGCTGCTATGCCCGGGACAATGAACTAAATCAATTATTTTTCCTGTTAAAATTTCCTTTTCCTGTCTTGCATACTTACTTTGCCCTTTATACCTAAAACTAGGCGCTCTATACCTAGGACTTCCTTTTCCTCTTGCTTGTTGTATAAGGTTTTTTCCCATTTTTAACCACCTACATTAAACCCAGCTGAGTTGCAATGTCAATAGCAGGGTTTTTGTCCGAAAATTTTATGTATGCCCTTTTTTGCCCTTTTTGCACATGGGTCTTTACATTTTCCACTTTAACTTTAAACATATCCTCTATTGCATTCTTCACCATTTTCTTGTCGGCATCTATATCTACTACAAATACCAGCTTGTTCTGGCTTTCCATCAGCCTTATTGATTTTTCCGTTGACAATGGATGTTTGATTATCTTGTATGAATCCATTTTATTTCAAAAATAATTTTTCTTTTTCCAAAAGTTCTATTGCAGCTTTTGTCCAGAGAGTTAGACGGCCTGGAATAGCTCCAGGAGCAAGCAGTTCTGCATTAAGGTCTTTTACATTAACAACTTCTATTCCCGGTATGTTGCTTGCAGCCTTTGTCAGGTTGTTTTCTTTCGAAACAACAATTAATGGCCCTTTCTTTGTTTTGTATTTTCTTCCCCTTGCTTTTCCTTTTCCTGCCCTTATGCTCTTCTTATTTGTTCTTTCCAGTTCTTTTTCAAAACCAAAATTCTTTAGAGTTGCTAATACCTCTTTTGTCTTGCTAAAGTCTTCAAAATTTTTTCCTAAAACAAGAGGATAATTTTCAGGCAGTATGTGACCTCTGCTTTTTACTAAATCACTTATTACAGTAGCTGAGATTGCGCTTCTTATTGCCTTTCTTCTTTCTTTCTTGTTGATTTTTTTTGACAATATCTTTTCTGCTTTTGGCGGATGCGCTCTTCTTCCACCGACAGTGTTAGGCGCGAAAGCGCCAACCCAAAACAGTCTTCTCCCTCTCCTGGATAATACTTTTCTGGGGGTTCTTGAGATGCCAAAACCATAACATCCCCTGTAAGCTCTTCTTCTTTTTGAAAGCATTGCAGATGATCTTTTTCCAGCTTGAGGAGAGGCGCCATATGGCTGCTTGCGGTTGCTTTGCAATGCAAGAACTGCCCTCTTTATCAGGTCTGGCCTTACCTCTTCATTAAACTGCCTAGGCAGACTAATTTCCCCTGTTTTGCTTTTTGATGTTTCAAAGATGCTTAATTTCATTTTAACCTGATTTTAGATTTGTATATTGTATTGTTGGAGGATCCTGGGGAATTTTTTTATCCGGCCTTGTTGCCTGGTTCAATCTTATCAATCTTTTTTTAGTCCCTATTATCGACCCTTTGAGAATAATACACGGATTTTTTATGATGCCATAATGCTCAAAGCCGCCTTTTTTTTGCAGTTCGTTAGTCTTATTTATCTTAAGAAGCCATTTATTATGTTCTGTTCTTGTATGATAACCCATCTTTCCTGCCTTTGCTTGACGCCACATGATGTGGCCTTGGGCTATCCATCCTCCCAGGCTTCCAGGATTTCTTCTGCTTTTCTCCCCTTTATGCGATTTTAATGATATGCCAAATCTCTTTACAGGGCCTTGAACACCTTTTGCCTTTGTTACAGCATGAATGTCTATTTGCTGGCCTTCTTTAAAAATCTCATCTATATTTATTTCCTTGCCAAGTTTTTCCTGGGCATACTTTAACTGCTCTTCTTTATTTCCTCCTAAAGCGATTTCAAAAAGCTCTGGTTTTTTCTTTCCTATCTTGGTGAGCTTTGGCTGGGTGTAAACCAATAAATGCAGAAAATCAAAATTGATTTCTTTTGACTCTTTTTTAGATTTTTTTGGCAATATTATTCTTCTTGCTAATTCTTTATCAAGTTTTTCAGCAAATGTTTCAGAAATAAGTTTTGAACCGTTTATGGTGTTTTTGTAAAATCGGATAGAAGCAGTTTTTAATGGAGGACATTCAATAATTGTGGCAGGACAAAAAATGTCCATGTTTTTTGTTGTGGATGTCTTGCGGTTGTCATTGATTATCAGATGAGTCATGCCTACCTTGTAGCCGGCAAAACCCAGCGGCTTTGGTTCTTTAGATACAGGCCAGAACCTCACTCTAGCAAAAGCTCTCTTTGACCTCTTTCTTGGCCAAAACTGCAAACTTCCTTTTCTTGGAGTCCTTTTCTGTGGCATGTTATTTTTGCTTGTATCACCTCAAAAACCATTTTTATGGTTTTTGATGACCAGAAAATCCTGTGAGTTGTGAGCGAGTTCGCAAAAACGAGTTCACTCGCATTTCACTGGATTTTCGTTGCCCTATCCAACATAGATAAGTGTGAATATATTGTATTTTGTTTATGCTAAAAAAATAAGCCTTTTTCTAATATCCCTTTGGAGAAAACAGTTAACCCAACTGTACTGAAAAAGGATATTTTTTCAGGCTGTTGTAATCCTCTGAGAAAAGGTTTTCTATTTATAAAGGTTACTGTGTTTTTACTGCCTTTTTTGACGAAAATCCTTTTCTTTGGCAGTAATTTACAGGATTTTTTATTTTATTGCAAAGGTTATCTGGCTTGCAGATTCCAATGTCTAAGTAATATGATTCATTGCTGCAGTTTGGAGGCAATATTTTCTTTTTTTGCTGTTTGTGGTATCTTAATTGACCTAAGACTGTAACTTCTCTTAATGATTCTGGATTTTTTTTGTTCCATTCTTTTAGTTTTTTTTCTATAGCGTCATAATCCCAGCCAGTAGAAACTAGAAAATTTATCAATATGAAAACAAAGCGTTTTCTTCCATCCTTAAGTCCCTGCAGGCCCAGTTTTATGCATGGTGGGAATAGCTCTTCCGGCACTGCGCTTTCAAAAGTTGTTAATGATTTTTTTTCTTCAGCTTTTGTTTCTTCTATGACTGGCTGGAAATCAAATGATTGGATAAGCAGATCTTTAGCATCGTTTCTTATAATATTTTCTTTATCTAAGAAACGGTATTTTGAAATAATAATGTTTTTTGGGTTTGCGTGTTCTTTTTCAAACTCTAAAACTTTATCCGGATTTATTGGGATAGAAGCCAGGTGTGATTTTTCATGCAAGGAGTAAGGCATGCGAAACATATGTCTTGATGAGATTAGGATGGTGTCTATCACCAGGAAAGGTTCTGCATCTAATGTTGCAATATTATCTCCATATTCGTTTTTTTCATACCTTGTTATTTCTTTTACCTTTTTCTGGGTTTTTTTAACTATATTTTCGAAATTTCCATTTTCAAATTTTAATATATCTTTGCTGACATTGTTCTTTATCATCTCTTTTATGTATAATGCAACTCTTCTTGGAGCATCCGGGAACAAGCTGCTGGTTTTTTCTCCCCTTATTGTTTCGGGAAAACTTTCAAAAGGAACTCCAATATGAAAACCTTTATTTCCAGAGAACTTGCAGGAAACAGATTTCACATTATGGAACTTTAGCGCTTTTATAATTATGTCAGCAGCAATCCTGGAATATTCAAATATACCGCAATCAATATCCAATACTAAATCCCAGCCAATCCTTAATTCCTCTGTCTCATGCTTTTTCAGTTTTAGGCTTAACTGCAAGGGATTTTTCCATAGTTCTTCTGAGATATGAAAAGAAGTTGCTTTTTGTTTTGCTAATTCTAATATGTCAGCAGGATTGTTAAGCACATCCGGACGCTGCCCAAAATGATCATTAAATCTTATAGCCACTTCCCTGTTCTTGGCAGCTATAACCATCTCTTCCTGTATATCTTTTCTTTTGTAATAGCTCAGAGTTACATTTAATGGAATCATATGTGTTGGTATAGTATAAGGATATTTAATAATTGTTCTCTTAATAAGGAATTGGTGTTGGGGTGGGAGGGAATGGGTGGATGAAGTTGTTGAAGAAGAGTTTTGATTAAGAGGAAGAATTTTAAAGGAGTAAAGTAAAGAATAGGTAAAATGGTATTTGATATTCCATCATATGGCATTTCTGGTTTTATTATAATTATTGTCGCTATAATTACTCCAATAATTTTTGTTTGGCTTAATAGTATTTTAAAGAAAAAATTTCCAGCAAATATAGATTTTAAGAAAGCTATTGCCAAAGTAAACAATGATTCTAAACTAAAAAAAATAATTGAATCACACTCTAATTTTGAAGTCAATTTGTTTATTTATACATGGTTTGTATTTTTAGCCGTTATTTTTTATTTTTATTTTTACACATTTAATATAGATTCAAATTCACCATATTACATTTTTATGATTTTACTTCCCATTCCTTTAATGGGTCCTTGTATGTTTCTGGCAGAGTATATTTCTGATAAGTTATTGCTTAGAAAATATCCAAATATAGATACTAAAGTGGTTACTATCTATTCTTCCAGTTACTTTCCAAATAAAAGATATAGCCATATGATGCCGAATGTAAATACAGTAAAATTAAATCTCAAACTTAAAAATTATGCGACAGTTATTTTTATAATATCATTTATCATAGCAACTTATGTTAGATTCACTTAAAATGACATCCTCATTCAAAACTAAATGGCGAGGGTTGAGAAGATGAAGAAGAGTAATAAATTATACATAATTTTGTTGAAAATATTTGGTATTTTGTTGGGATTCATAATATCAATTATCTTATTGACTCTTTTAGAAAAATACATAGATTCATTCTTTGTTTCTTTATTTTTTTGGATAGTTGGAGCTGGTGCATTTGCTTTATCACTATTTTATCTTGGAGAGCTATTACACCTAAAGCAAATTCCAAGGAAAATCTTATTAATTCTTTTTGTTTTAATGGTTACTTCTTTTATTTTAATTGTAATATTCTTACCAACAAAAACCATAATGTCAAACATAGAACAAATTGAAAGTGAAGATAATGGACTCAAATATAGTTACATAATTACATATTCCGAAATTAATCCATATTTTAATAAACCTATGTCTTGGCATAAGACTTGGAAAGAAGAAGTTATGGAAGTAGAAAAATGAAACTCAAACAACGCTGGCAAGGGTTAAAATATTGGCAGAAAGGATTGTTATGGGGTTTTATATCTGGAATTGTTGTTCCTTTATTCTTTATGTTTTCTGGAGTTAACCCCCATATACGTCCAAACTTCTGGTTTATTTTTCCAATATGTTCATTAGTTGTTTTTGGAGATGAGTTTTGTATAAAAAGTGTCTTTCTTAACCCAATTGTTTATGCCTTAATCGGAGCCCTAATCGGACTTATCATTGGGAAGGTGAAGGGGAGATGACTATAAGAGATATTTGGCGGTATGGTGGCCCAATATTATACACTTGTCTATTAATTCAACTTCTTTTAAAATTAGGGGTAATGGGCTCTGTTCCATAGAAAAACAACCACAACACACCATTTTACTCATTTTGATTTAAACCAACCATTCTCATACCACTACCCCCAACCCTAAAATTTATAAACCTAAAACCAATACTTTCGACTATGGTAAAGAAAGGGCAGAAGAAAGAGTACATAAAGAATAAGGTATCTTCATCTATAAACAAGGGACTTGTACCAGTGGAATATTCTTATAAAGTCTTTAGAAAAATGATGAAAAGTATTAAGAAAACAGCTCCTTTGGTTTATGATGAGGTAGAGCATTTGATTAAGAGCAATATTGTTGCTGTTGATAAAAGAAAAAAGATATACAAAAAGATAGGCCTTGCAGATCTTGGAGATACAATAACTTCTAACTTAATTAAGAAGCTTCCTAATGTTGATGAAAGAGAGCTAAAGAAGATAGTGAGCAATAAGTCCACCCAGACATTTTTAGATATGCTTGCTAAAGGCTTAAGCGCTACAGGCATTAGAGAAAAAGAATATACCATCTTACCCAAAGAAAAGAAGTTTAACAGGGTTTTGATAGCGAACAGGGGAGAGATTGCTTTGAGGGTTATAAGGGCATGCAAAGAACTCGGAATAGAAACTGTTTTGGTTTATTCTGAGCATGATAAAGATACTTTAGCTGTAAAGTTTGCTGATGAATCCCATTGCATCGGTAATGAAGTAAGCTATCTCGATATTGATAAGATAATAGATATTGCAAAGAAGACAAACGCAAATGCCATACATCCAGGATATGGATTTTTAGCAGAAAATGCAAACTTTGCAAAGTTGTGCGAGAAAAACAA
>NYYQ01000043.1 GCA_002686855.1 Candidatus Woesearchaeota archaeon
ATGTAAATGTAACGGAAACAAAGGATAAGTGTGAGATGGAAATCTTTTCCATTTCAAACTTATTTTATCAATGGAATTCTCATAGAAGATTTTCAGGATCCTCGAAAACCTTTAGTTTTCGGGAAACCGGAAGTCCTTTGGATTTCCCAGTTCACCGAAAATTGTTAATTTTCGCGTGTTACATAAGCGGTTTAAGTATAGCTATAATCTTAGAATATTAAAATCAATTATTATTTTTTTAGAAATAAATCTAATGATTGAAAGTGATTATAAAACCCTAGCAAAGTTCCGAAGAACAATGCCAGGGAAAAGAGGTGATAGATATTACTACTAGAGAGTGGAACTAGTATATAAACTTTTCGGTATGTTAGTATTATGGAGTGGTATATTTGATTTTTACTATATGTTTATAAAGCTAAAATGATTCTATTGTAATATGTCAAAAGCAAGAAAAGAAAAATTCAAGGAAGGTAAAGAAAAGTTCAAAACAAAGCACGGAGTATTTGATGAATTTACAAACAGAACTATTTTTAAATTAATTACAGAAGGCCACTTTAGAGGCTTAGAAAGTCCTATAAGCATTGGCAAGGAAAGCAATGTTTTTTCTGCTTTGAATAAAAGTGATGAAAGAGTAATTGTGAAAATATACAGATTAGAAACTTGCGACTTTAACATAATGCATGGTTACATAAAAAATGATCCAAGATATCAGCAAATAAGCAGGAAAAAAAGAAATATAATATTCGCGTGGGTACAGAGAGAGTATAGAAATCTAATGATTGCAAGAGAAGCACAAGTTAATGTCCCAATACCAATAACATTTTCAAATAATATTCTGGTTTTGGAGTTTGTTGGCAAGGGCAATGAAATTGCACCGAAATTAAAGGATAAGATTCCGAAGAATAAAAAATTATTTTTTGATAAAGTTGTTGATAATATGAGAAAATTGTATAAAGCAGGATTGGTGCATGCTGACTTATCTGCGTTTAATATATTGAATTTTAATGAGCTACCTGTTTTTATTGATATGTCTCAGGCTACTACTTTGCAACATCCGCAGGCAGAGGAGTTTTTGGAGAGGGATGTGAGAAATATTTCCAATTTTTTCAAAAAATACGGTTTAGCAATACAAAAAGAAACAATAATGAAAAAAATTAAAAAATAGAGCCAATAATTGAAATAAAAATTAATAATTCAATGAAAAATTATATAAAAATACAATAATAAAATTTCCAATAATTAAAAAATAAATCAATAATCAATTTTAAAAATCAATAATTCAATGATTAAAAAAACAAAATAAAAATTCCATTAAAAGATAATAAAAAATAATCAATAAAAACTAAAAAATTCAATTAATAAAAATTAAAACCAAATAATTGAAACACAATTTAAATTAAAAATAATAATAAAAAATTCAATTAAAAAATACTATGGCAGAAGAATATTCTTATGAGCTAAAAATTCCTAAAGAAAGAGTTGCTGTTTTGATAGGGAGGAATGGAGAAGTTAAGAAAAGCATAGAGGCTGATACGAAGACAAAAATAGATGTGGATTCCCAGGAAGGAGATATTTTTATTTATGGCAAGGATGCTTTGGGGTTATATACATGCAGAGAAGTAGTTCAATCTATAGGTAGGGGCTTTAATCCGGAAATTGCAAAATTATTGTTAAAACAGGATTATGTTTTTGAAGTAATAAATTTAAATGAGTATACAGGAAAATCTAAAAATACTTTATTGAGGTTAAAAGGAAGGGTTATAGGCAAGGAAGGAAAATCCAGAAAATTAATAGAAAATCTTTCAGAAGCTTATATCTGTGTTTATGGCAAAACTATTGGGATTGTAGGATTGCCAGAGGCAGCTTCAATGGCAAAAAAAGCTATTGAATCTTTATTAAAGGGAAGCACACACGCAAATGTTTATAAATGGCTTGAAAAAAGAAGAAGGGAATTAAAAAAACGAAGAATAACTGAGATGGTTTAACATGGAAAAAGAAGAAATTCCAATTGCAATTGAACTTGCAAAAAAGCAAAGAGAGATCTCTGTAGCCTCATTTTTCGAAAAAAACAGGCATTTGCTTGGATTTGATAATCCCAGGAAATCTTTATTGACAACAATAAAAGAAGCTGTAGATAATAGTTTGGATGCCTGTGAGGAAGCAAGTGTCTTGCCAGAGATTAATGTCGAGGTAATAGATATGCAGAATGATAGGTTTAGGGTTGTTGTTGAGGACAATGGTCCGGGGATAGTCAAAAAGCAGATTCCTAATATTTTTGCAAAATTATTGTATGGGAGCAAATTTTTTAAATTATCCCAATCAAGAGGCCAGCAAGGTATTGGCATTAGCGCTTCTGTTTTGTATGCGCAATTAACAACAGGAAAACCTGCAAGAATAACTTCTCGGATAGGAAAGAAACATGATGCTCATTATTATGAGCTGCATATTGATACACATAAGAATAAGCCAGAAATTATAAAAGAAGAAACTCTTAAGTGGAATAAAGACCATGGGACAAAAATAGAGCTTGATTTAGAGGGCAGTTATCAAAAAGGTGATCAGAGTGTTGACCAATATCTAAAGCAGACTGCAATTGTGAATCCTCATGTTACTTTAATCTATACAAATCCAAAAGCTGAGCAAATAATATTTCCAAAAGCATCTGACCAGCTGCCTAAAAAGCCAGTTGAGATAAAGCCACATCCTTACGGCATTGAGATTGGTGTTTTAATGTCTATGCTAAAGCTTACAGAAAATAGAACTTTGCAGAGCTTTTTGATGACTGAATTTTCAAGAGTTGGTTCTGGGACTGCAAAACAGATTTGTGAAAATGCTTCATTACTTACAAATACAAAACCAAGAGATGTAACCAGGGATATGTCTGAGAAATTAATAGAGGGTATTAAAAAAACTAAAATAATTGCGCCCCCTGGTGATTGCATAAGCCCCATAGGGGAAAATCTTTTAGAAAAAGGCCTGAGAAAAGAAATCAATGCTGAATTTTATACTGCTTGCACAAGACCTCCAAGCGTTTATAGGGGGAATCCTTTTGTTGTTGAGGTCGGTATAGCTTATGGTGGTGAGCAAAATGCTGAAGGGAGTATGGAGCTGTATAGGTATGCAAACAGGGTTCCTTTGTTGTATCAGCAAGGCGCTTGCGCGGTAACTAAATCTGTTATTAATACAGCATGGCGTAATTATGGGTTAAGCCAGAGCAGAGGGGCATTGCCTGTAGGTCCAATAACTGTTGCAGTGCATATTGCATCTGTCTGGGTACCATTTACTTCTGAGAGTAAGGAAGCTATTGCCCATTATCCTGAAATTATCAAGGAAATTAAATTAGCATTGCAAGAATGCGGAAGGAAGCTTGCAAGTTATGTAGGTAAGAAGAGAAGAGTGCAGTTTGAAAGTAAAAAAAGAGATTACATAAAGACGTTTATACCTCATGTTGGACAAGCCTTGAAGGACTTAATCGGGTTTAAGAAAGATGAAGAACAAGAAGTAGAGAAGCTTTTGGCAACTATACTTGAAAAGCAAAGAGGAGAACTGGAAAAAGTTGAAGCAGAAAATCCAGAATATGATGAAGAATTTGCTAAAATTGGGAAATCTGAGAAAGGTGAATTAGATGAAGAAAAAAAGCAGTAATGTTGATGTTGCAAAAAAATTAGTATCTCTTGCTAAAGATGATGTTTACATTAGAATAAAGAATAAAAAACAGCCTGAGCTTCATATGCCTTTAAGAGCTTTGAGTAATGTTAAGTATGATCCTAAAGATGGTTTTTTTGAGTTATTGGGAAAGATGAAAGAGAGAACCTTGACTGCTTCCACTATCAAGACATTTGCCCAGACATTAAGGATGATGGCTCACGCTAAATTAGTTGTAGAGAGTGATGACATAACTACGAAAAG
Organism: Candidatus Woesearchaeota archaeon; assembly: GCA_002686855.1. Taxonomy (GTDB): domain Archaea; phylum Nanobdellota; class Nanobdellia; order Woesearchaeales; family GW2011-AR4. The sequence continues at coordinate 3,910 of NYYQ01000043.1, forward strand.
AGAAATGTATTACATCTCTAAAAATTGGGCAGAAGCTGCTTTTAAGGAACAGCCAGAATCTGATACTGTGATGGAAGATTTAGAAGCAATGATGATGATTAACAGAGAGCAGCTTGGCTTTATTCCTGAGGAAAAAGGTGGAGAGATAGCAGGTAAACTAATTGTAGTTGACAAGGATCCTGATACTGGAAAGGTAATAAAGATAGATTGCACAAAATTTGGCTCTGGAGCTTATTCTATTCCAATATCTGTTGAGCATTTGAAATTTGAGACCAATGCAAAGTTCATCATGGCAGTAGAGACAGCAGGAATGTTCCAAAGATTAGTTAAACACAACTATTGGAAAAAAACTAACTGCATTCTAATTTCTATGGGTGGAGTCCCTACACGGGCTTTGAGGAGGTTTATTCGAAGGCTAAGTGATGAAAAGAAATTACCAGTTTATGTTTTTGTGGATAATGATCCTTATGGAATTGGTTCGATTTATAGGACGCTTAAAGTAGGCTCTGGCAATGCTGCTCATATTAATGAGTTTTTTTGTGTACCAAAAGCCAGATTTCTTGGTGTAACACCTCAAGATGTGGTTGACTATAAATTACCAACACATCCTTTAAAAGAAATTGATTTAAAAAAGATAAAAGACCTTTTAAAAAATGACCCTTTTATAATGCACCATGAGGAATGGCAAAAAGCGCTAAAGCAAATGCAGCAAATGAAAGTCAGGAGTGAGCAGCAGTCATTAGCAAAATGGGGGCTTAATTTCGTTATAGAAACATATTTGCCTGAAAAACTTAAACATCCTGAGAAATTCTTACCATAGCACTGGACATTTGCGCGTGAGATATTTAAATAACCGTTTCTTTTATTTTATCTGATTATTTTACGAACTAGTATGTTGATGCTGTACTTTAAGAATAAGTTTATCAAATTTTAACTTTAGAAAAATTAATAAATAATTCTATTTTTGCTGTGATTATGGTAGAAGAAACCAAAGAAGAAAAGAAATCTGATGCACCTCAAGTATGCAGCGGATGCGTTAGATGGGGGCAATTTGGAAAGAATTGCTATTATTATTGGGAAGGCAAAAAACACTGCACTATGTGGACAACTGATTGGGATGAGGCAGCACAACAACAGCCATTATAAGCATTTTAGTCATTAAATTCTGAAACATTTATAAAGAAATAATAAATATCTTATAGATAGTTTTTTTGGGCCAGTAGCTCAGCTTGGATAGAGCGACTGTTATCTAATATATTACCGCTAAAGCCTTCTAAGCTGTAGGTCGAGGGTTCGAATCCCTTCTGGCCCGTTTTATTATCTAAAATTCCAATATTGGTTCTATTTCAATAGATTTTTATCATAATCCAATAATTTTTTATTCAACAGCAAATTCTTAGGTTTAATGAAAAAAATAATAACGAAAGATAATTCAATCACATTTCGTAATGAAAAATATGATGAAACTTATCATTCTACTTCTGGCGCTTTAGAAGAGGCTTTTGAGAAATTTGCAAAGCCATGCAAATTAAAAGATGGGGTGAAAATCTTGGATGTTTGTTTTGGGCTTGGGTATAATAGCTTGGCTGCAATAAGTTTAGCAGATGTTGAAATTATAGCATTAGAGAATGATTCATTAATTCTAGAAAAAATCCAATATAATAATATCTTTAACAATGAAAAAAATAATTATAATGATAAAACAATAAAAAATATTAATCTAATAAAAAATTATGAAAAAATAAAATTGGCTACAAAAAATCTTTTTTATAAGGATAATAAGGTTAAAATAAAGATTATTCTAGAAGATGCCAGAAATACAATTAAAAAATTAAATGAAAAATTCGATGTGGTTTTTCTTGACCCTTTTTCTCCAAAGAACTGCCCTGAATTGTGGACAGAAGAGTTTTTCAGGGATATTTGGAAAGTGATGAAAAAAAGAGGAGTTTTAGCAACATATTCCTGCGCAAAAGTTGTTAGGAGTAATTTGAATAATGCTGGCTTTAAAGTTAAAGATGGTCCTTGTGTTGGAAGAAAAAGCCCTGCGACATTAGCTTATAAGAAGTGAGATTAATAGCAATCTTTTTATATGTTGATTATTCTTTTATTTTCAGGGGCTTGTAGTCTAGTGGCTATGACGTCGCCTCGACATTTACTTTGTAATTGAAACGGCGGAGGTCGCAGGTTCAAATCCTGCCAGGCCCATCCAAAAAACATTTTCAAAATGAATTCAAACACATATCAGAAAATCTTTTTTGTACTGGTCTTTTTGACTTTAATTGTTATATCATTTTTAATCATAAAACCTTTTTTAACAGCAGTTCTTACAGGAATAGTTTTTTCATATATATTTTATCCCATCTATTTGAGAATTAACAGAAAAATTACAAGTAAAAACATCTCTGCCTTAATTGCTTTAATACTGGTTATATTGGTAATAACTTTGCCTTTGTTTTTTATGCTTAATACAATCTCAAAGGAGGCTTATGCTACTTACCTATTGTCAAGGCAGAAGGTTTTAGATGTAAATCTCTTGGGTTCAGAATGCCAGCCTGCTGACAAGTTCTCGTGCAAGCTCATAAATTATTTCCATGACCTAACTAGTGATTCTAAATTAAAGTACTATTTTGATACTACAATTAAAAGTGTTACTACAAAAATAACGCAGAGTATATCACACTTACTTTTTACAATTCCAATATTCATGCTTCATATGTTTATTGCTTTATTTGTGATGTTTTTTCTGTTTAAGGATGGCAAACTTTTGATTAAAAAAGTTGAAAGACTTATGCCTTTAAAGGATGAATATAGAAAGCACGCATTCACAAAATTGAATGATATGACTTATGCAGTAATCTATGGCAGCCTGATAATAGCGATTATCCAAGGAACTTTAGGGGGCATTGGATTTGTTATATTTGGATTACCCGCCCCCTTTTTATGGGGAATAGTGATGATTTTTGCTTCTTTGATCCCTTACATAGGGTCATCGATAATATGGCTTCCTGCTGCGTTGCTGCTTATATTCAATGGTTACCTTGATATGAATACTGCTTTAATAGTAAAAGGAATACTTCTTATATCATATGGCGTGCTTATTGTAGGTACAATGGATAACATACTAAAACCAAAAATAATAGGACAGAGGGGAGGCTTGCATCCTGTGCTTGTGCTGCTTGGAGTTGTAGGTGGATTAAAATTCCTGGGATTTATAGGTATAATTGTGGGTCCTATTTTACTTGCAATGTTAGTTACATTCATTAAGGTTTATGAAGAGGAAAAAGAATAAATATTTCTAAAATGAAACTCAAAATAAAAGACAATGAAAAACCAATGGTTTTTCAAGCCTTTTATTTTGAAATTTGGTTGAAGAAATGAAACTCAAAATAAAAGACAATGAAAAACCAAAGGTTTTTCAAGCATTTTATTTTAAAATCTATAGAAAAAATGAAACTCAAAATCAAAGACAATGAAAAACCAAAG
>NYYQ01000044.1 GCA_002686855.1 Candidatus Woesearchaeota archaeon
CTCTAATAGGATAGTGGGTAAGATGGTGAAGCTCCTTTTTGAAGTAAATTCCGTTATCCCAGCCAATATCCAGAGCATATTGGGCAGATTGAGAATACTGCTTCATAGTCTCAAGAAGTTCCTTTTTATAGGGAATTTTAAGCTTAATAGTAGCGATGGATTTCATACAAATAAAGAGAGTAAATCATCTTTATATACCTCACGCGAGAATGTCCAGTGGGTAAAATGTCCAGTGCTTATGCTTATGGAGGTAAGTCTCAATTCCCCCCACATAAATTTGTGGGTATCCTTGAGACAAATATTATGAAAGCACTTATTACCGGCGGCTTGGGATTTGTAGGGAGCAATTTAGCGCATAAACTTGCATCTATTGGTGTAGATGTAACAGTGATAGATGCAATGATTCCCGATCTTGGAGGAAATTATTTTAACATTGATAAAATAAAAGAAAAAATTACTGTTATTGAAGGCGATATAAGAGATAAAAACATAATTGAAGAGTCTATTAAGCATAAAGATGTTATTTTTCACCTTGCTGGTCAAGTAGATCATAAAAGGAGTATTAATAGACCTTATGAAGACGCAAGTATAAGGATTGATGGCACACTTTCTGTGTTAGAAGCTTGTAGAAAACATAATCCTTCTGCAAAAATAATCTATAGCAGCACCCGCGGTGTTTATGGAGAACCGAAAAAAGTACCGGTAAATGAAGATAATCCTACTAACCCACTTGTAATGTATGCTATTACAAGTCTCGCTGCTGAAAATATATTGAAAATGTATGGTAAATTTTACGGAACAAAGACAACAATTTTGCGTCTGGTTAATATATATGGTCCAAGACACCAAATGAAGCATTCTTATGGCATTGCAAACTATTTCATAATGCAGTCTCTTTCACACAAGCCCATGACTATTATGGGAACTGGTAAAATACTAAGAGATTTCTTGTTTGTAGATGATGCATGTGATGCCTTTATTGAATGTTCAAAAAATTCAGGTACAGATGGGAAAATATTTAATGTGGGATCAGGCAAAGGAACAAGCTTCATTGAACTTGCAAATGAAATTAAAAATGCAACTGATGGTAAGGTAAATTTAGTGAAATATACTAAAGTAGAAAAACAGCTAGAACCAGGCAATTTTATAGCAGACATAACAAAGATAACAAACGAGACTAAATGGTGTCCAAAAACTAAATTGGGCGATGGGATTAAAAAAACTGTAGATTTCTATAATAAAAATAAAAAACATTATTGGTAAAGAAATATGCGCTATGACCTAAAAATAGAGTTCTATAGCTAATTACTTTTTCTAGACTACTTTTTGGTCTTCTTATTTCTCACAATTGTGTTGGCGTGGTATAATGATTCAAGAGTGCCGGCATCTGTCCAGTACCCTTCAATCCCTGAAAATGATAAATTATTGTTTTTGATAAACATGTTTAGTACATCACTTATTTCTATTTCTCCTCTTGCCGATGGTTTTAAATTAGGGATAATATCAAATACCTTTGGACTAAACATATACACACCCGATGCGATAAGATTGCTTTTTGGTTGCTTTGGTTTCTCTGTTATCTTAATCACTTTATTTTCTTTTACTTCCACTACCCCATATCTCTCTGGATCTTTTACTTCTTTAACAAAAATATGAGATCCTGCATCATTCTTTTCAAATATTTCAGCTTCTTTTTTAAGACTGTCTTCCATGATATTGTCTCCTAAGACAACCATAAACTTGCTATTGCCAATAAATTCTTTTGCTAATGCCAATGCTACAGGGATTCCTGCAGAACCAATTTGCGCCCTGTATGTTATATTCGCTCCTAATTCTTTTCCGCTGCCAAGAAGCTTAAGGAAGTCTCCTATACTTTCTCCCCCGACAATTATTAAAATGTCTGTAATGTTTGCAGCCAATAGTGTTTTGATAGGATAATAAATCATAGGTTCATCGTAAACCGGCAGTAAATGTTTATTAGTTACTTTTGTAATTGGATAAAGCCTAGATCCTGTACCACCTGCTAAAACTACGCCTTTCATTTTCTTTTAGGCAAGGATACCCTGCAGGCCTTAATGCGCAGAGAAATTACTTTGCTTTTTCCTCCATTTCCTGGTTTTTCCATTTTATTTCTTACTTCTGATTAATCTTTTTTGATCTATGACAACCTATCTTCAATTTTTTAGTTTCTCCCACCAAGCTCGATTGTCGGTATACCAACTAATAGTGTTTTTTAATGCTTCTTCAAATTTGCGCTTTGGAGACCATCCTAATGCTCTAATTTTCTTGGTATCCAGTGAGTAACGCCTATCATGGCCTTTTCTGTCTGCGACATAATCAATTAAAGATTCCCCCTTATCCAGAATTTCAATAATAAGACGCGCTAATTCAATGTTTGGTAATTCTTTTCCAGAACCAATATTGTATATTTCTCCTGGTTTGCTTTTATGCAATACCAGATTTATTGCTTCACAACAATCTTCTACAAATAGCCAATCTCTGACATTCTTACCATCACCATATAAAGGCGCTTTTTTGTCGTCCATCAAGTTTGAAATAAATAAGGGGATTATCTTTTCAGGGTATTGGTAAGGGCCAAAATTATTAGTGCTCCTAACAATTGTAACCGGAAGTTCATGTGTTAGAAAATATGACATGCAAAGCAGATCTGCAGAAGCCTTGCTGGCTGAGTAGGGGCTGCTGGGGTTTAGATTGGAATCTTCTGTAAAAGATTCCTTTTCTATGCTACCATAAACCTCATCAGTGCTTATTTGCAATAATCTTTTTTGATGTTTCAGGGCTGCTTTGAGTAAAACGTGAGTTCCTATAATGTTAGTTTTTAAAAATGGGTCATCATATGAAATAGAACGATCAACATGACTTTCTGCTGCAAAATTTATAATAACATCCACATCTTCAATTACTTTTGCTACGATTTCATTATCGCTTATATCTCCTTTTACAAATGTATAATTTTTATTATCTTCAAATTCTTTAAGATTTTCAAGATTTCCAGCATAAGTCAGTTTATCCAGATTAATAATTTTATAATCTGGATATTTGTTAAGGATTAGCCTAACAAAATTACTTCCAATAAAACCACATCCGCCAGTTATCAGCAATTTCATGGCTATCAGGAATAGATAGAGCTTTATAAAATTAATGCCTTTATTTAACCTTTGGTCTGCTTCATCTTTATGCGTTTTAGATGATGTCTTTAATAGAAATTTTTTTGTTTTCTTGTGACGAAATACGCAAAGCTTCCATAACTTTTGCCTGCGAAACTAAAGAATTATAACTAAATTTCTTATTTTCCAGAACTTTACTGCAAAAATCCTCAAAAATTAAACTAAAATGATCCGCACTACTTATTTCAATTTTTTTAATCGAGTCTTGTTTTACTAATTCTATGGGGGGTTTCATATCATAAGGAATGGAATATGCTCTGTTTACATTAATCAAACCGGCGCTCCCCCAAATAGAGTAATTATTCTGATATACATTATTGAACCCAAAGGAGATAAGCGCTACTTTGTTTTCAGGAAATTCGAGATAGGCACTGCCTTGTATATCTACATCGTAGTTTTTATCATAATACAATTTACAGGTTACAGACAAAGGTTCTGATTGCAAAACTTTTCTAGACATAAAAACCGGATACGCCCCTGCGTCGTTTAAAGAACCCCCACCAAGTGATTTTTGATAACGAAAATTTTCTTCATTTAGTGGAGGGAATCCAAAAAACCCCCTAAATAAAGCGACATCTCCGATTTTCCCATTAGAAATCAAAGAAAGAATTTTTTGGTGTTGCGGATGGTAATCACACATAAAATTTTCATATAAAATCACATTATTTTCATTACATGATTTTACCATTTCCTTTACAGACATAAAACTCTCTGCCAAAGATTTTTCGCATATGATATGTTTTTTGTGTTTCGCAGCTTTGATAACCCATTCTTTGTGCAGTCCTATGGGCAGGGGAATATATACTGCATCAATATCCCTCCGTTTAATGATATCATCATAAGATTTTTCATATTCACAGTTGAATTTTTCTGCCCAATTCTTTGCCTTTTTGCTATCCCGACTTGCAATGGCAACTAATTTTACATTCTTGACGTTTTGAAGCGCTCTTATGATATCCCTTTGTACAATGTTTGCGCATCCGATTATGCCCATCTTAACGACTTTCATTTTATAGGTAAGAGATAATACTTCTTACATGCGGATTGATTAGATTATCATATTTGAGTAATTGTTTTATCTGATACATTGTTAGCCAGATATAATCATCTGGAACTTCAATTTCTTCATTTTCATCAACTTCTACTAACATGTTGTAATTAGTCTTTAGGTAAAACCTACCACCATCTTCTGCGAAGGATTTAGAATAAATGACATTCTCTTTTTCTGGATTTTCGAAATATTCCGCAAATTTAGGTTTATTTCCTTTGTGGGCTTTTTTTAGATTACTAAATGTTGCTTGTAAGGTGGGAGAGAGTTGCAACTTATGGATATTTCCTGGCTCTGCTTTAGCATGTATTAGATAATGTCTAACTCCATTAAATTTTTTGCTTAATATCCCTAAGATACCTCCTTCTTTCTGCCAGATCATAGGTTGAGTCCATTCTCCTACTTCTCTTTTTTTACTATTTAAAACTTTTACACCAATAACAGAAAAAAATTCACCAGAATCATGGACTATATTTTGTGTTTTATTGTCAAAATCCCATTTCTCTAATTCATTAATTCCAATCTTTTTGACTTCCATCTCACATTTTCTTCTTTGATTTTTGAACCATTCCATAATTTGATCCAGATTATTAAATCTATTCTTATCTTCTAAACATTCAAGCATATGCTCAATTCTTGCTTTTGTGTCTTGAGTGATCTCATAACCCTCTTTTTTTAGGATATTGATAATTGAATTAAATGTTTTCATTTTTATCGATTTTCCCATAACCTTCTTGCAATACTATTTTTTATCATTCTAGTTAGTCTATACTGTTTAAAAACCTTTTTGAAAACATATTTATATAGCGCTTTTATATCAGCTCTTATGGAAAAGAAGATTTTGGTTATAGCATCAACATTTCCCAGGTGGAAGGATGACAATTCACCTAGGTTTGTATATGATCTATCAGAAAACCTGAGTTCAAAATATAAAATCATAGCTCTCGTTCCTCATGACAAAGATGCCAAAAAAAAAGAGATCATGGGTAAATTAGAAGTAAGAAGATTTGCCTATTTTAAGCCAGAAAGCTTGCAAAGATTATGTTACGGTGGGGGTATGATACCTAATATGAAGCATAGTTTTTTAGCCAAGATGCAGATGCCTTTGCTTATCTTATCGGAATTTTTTGCATCTTATAGGGTAATCAAAAAAGAACCTATTAGCATGTTGCATGCACATTGGATGCTCCCACAAGGTTTTATTGGTGTGTTTTTAAAAAAACTATATGATGTTCCATTACTAGTGACAGTGCATGGCAGTGATTTGTTTCCCCTGAAAAACCAGCTTTTTAAGAAACTTCAATATTTTGTTATAAAAAATTGCGATAAGATTACAGTTAATAGTGAAGCAACAAAGAAAGAATTAGTGCAAAGATTTCCGGAGTATTCTTCTAAGGTTAAAATAATACCTATGGGTGTTAATATCAATTTGTTTAAAAAAACCAAAATCAAAAAACCAAAAAAATATATAAAAAATAAAATATTGCTTTTTGTTGGGAGATTAAGCGATCAAAAAGGTTTACAATATCTTGTTGATTCTATGGTTGATCTGGTTAGGTATGACAAGCAAATTAAATTATTGATTATTGGGGAAGGTCCTTACGAAAAAACAATTAGAGGAAGGGCAAATTCCAAAAAGGTATCACATAACTTAGAGTTTTTAGGTTCTATGCCCCCTAACAAAGTTGCTGAATATCATAATTTTGCAGATGTTTTTATTTTACCTTCTCTTTCAAATAAAACTGGCACTGAGGCTCTTGGTTTATCGTTGCTAGAGGCTATGGCATCTGGATGCGCAGTTATAGGCACCAATGTGGGAGGGATTTCTTTTGCAATAAAAGATGGTTATAATGGGCTGTTAGTTAAGCAAAAAGATTGTCATACGTTATCTCATGCAATTATCACTCTTTTAAAAAATAAGAAAAAATCATTAAATATGGGTAAGAATGCCGCTAAATTTGTCAGGGGAAGTTATTCGTGGGAAAAAGTATCAAAAGATTTCATGAAAATCTATGACGGACTATTAAAATGAAGATTATATTGAAACTTAAATTATTTTTGTATAGATTTTTTTCAACTACCTTGGGCAAGGGAGTTTTACAATTGTTATCTTTTGGTGTTAAGGTTAGGAATCTTGAAAATAGAAACTCCCTAAAAAAATTCCCTTTTCTTGTGATAATAACTACAGATGCAGAAGCAGGATATGTAACCAAGACTGAAAGAAGAGTTTGGCAAAAAGAAAATCCTGAAGCATTTATAGGTTATTATTCTGGCATAAGGAATCTTACAAATATATTTGAGAAGCATGGAATCAAAACAACTTTTTTTCTTTCAACACAGTGTTTTTCAAGTAAAGGAACCGAATATAAAAAAATAAAAAATGAGCTTAACAGCACAATAAAAAAAGGTCATGAGATAGGACTACATTTACATCCAGATTCTGATTTTGCATTACAGAAAAAACTTTCTAAGAAATTTGAGGCAACAAGCGCTTTTTTTTATGGTTACGAAGAAAAATTAGAAATTATCAAGGCAGCAAAAGATTTAGTAAGGGAAAATCTTGGGACTGCATCATATAAGAAACTTATAAGTTTTCGGTGGGGGAATTGGGCTTTGGATACTGGAGGGGCAAAAGCGTTAAATAAATTAGGATTTAAAATTGATAGTTCTGCTGTATCGGGCATTAAAGGCCATACTCATGATACAATGAAATATGATTGGAGCATAGTAAGCAGACATTATCCATGGAAATTAAGCATAACTGATTATCTGGCAACAAACCATAATAATTCAAAAGTCATGGAGATACCTATTGCAACTTTTGATTTTTTTGGTATGGGGATGAGGGCAGACCCTGTTAATTCCGTTTTGTTGAATAAAGCTTTTTTAGAGTATTATGAGAAAGCAGACAGGTCAAAAAAACCATTCCCTTTTGTTGTTATAACCCATAGTTCTGAGGCAGCCACTAAAGATGGTAAAGTTACGCAAACGTTGAAAGATTTAGACAGATTCATATCACTTGCAAAAAAGTATGATGATGTTGAGTTTGTTACTTTGAAAGAAGCCAATAAAATAATAAACAATAACTAATAGCATTTAATTCAGCGGAAATTGGGTTTTATACCCCACAGCTTCGCTGTGGACATTTATACCAATTTCGAGAGTAAAAATTCCAAATGCCCCGCAG
>NYYQ01000045.1 GCA_002686855.1 Candidatus Woesearchaeota archaeon
CAACCTCCAAAAGATTTGGAGGTTAAAGCAAGCAAATGCTTGCTGATTATTTTTTTCTTTTGAGAATTTTGTGAGTTGAGAGATTGTGGGACAGCCTCGCCCATTTAGCGCAGTTAATTGCGTAATATATCTTTATTTTAGGGTTATTACGAAATTATTTATAGTAATTGCGCTAAATAGTATGTCCAGTTCTTTAATATCCAATGTCCCTATGTTGGTTTATTGCCAGTAATCTGGTCATTGGTTTGTTTGACATTTTATAATTACTATACAATTCCGCAACCTTTAAATTATTATCCCTATTCCTGAGCATTAGGGGGATAACTTATGGATACTAGCTCTAAAACAGGAACCTTTACACTAAAAAAAGGCCTTGCAGAAATGTTTAAAGGCGGAGTAATAATGGATGTTGTTTCTGCTGAACAAGCAAAAATAGCAGAAAAAGCAGGCGCAGTTGCAGTTATGGCTCTTGAAAGAGTACCTTCTGACATAAGAAAAACAGGCGGAGTTGCCAGAATGGCAGACCCAAAAAAAATAAAAGAGATCATGAATTCTGTCACAATACCTGTTATGGCCAAATCTAGGATAGGCCATTTTGCAGAAGCGCAAATCCTGCAAGCATTAGGTGTTGATTATATTGATGAATCAGAAGTTCTAACACCAGCAGATGATAAGCATGCTGATAAACACAGATTCAAAGTTCCATTTGTCTGCGGAGCAAGAAATTTAGGAGAGGCTCTAAGAAGAATAAATGAAGGAGCAGCAATGATCAGGACTAAAGGAGAGCCAGGTACTGGAAATATAATTGAGGCTGTTAAGCACATGAACCTCATGAATGAGCAAATTGAAGCTTTAAAGAAAATGTCAAAAAAAGAGCTGCAAAAAGAAGCAGATAAAATGAAAGTTCCTGTTGAACTTGCAGGGATTACAAAAAACCTGCAGCGTTTACCGGTTGTAAATTTTGCTGCTGGCGGTGTTGCAACCCCTGCAGATGCTGCCTTGATGATGTTGTTAGGAGCAGATGGGATTTTTGTTGGCTCTGGAATCTTCAAAGCAAAAAATCCAGAAAAAACAGCTAAAGCTATGGTAGATGCAACAACTCATTATGATAAACCAGAAATAGTTGCAAAAGTCTCTGTTGGATTGGGAGACGCTATGAAAGGCCTTGAGATAGATAAATTAGATCTAAGAATGCAGGATAGAAGCCATTAAAAAATGAAAATAGGAATTCTGGCTTTGCAGGGCAATGTAAGAGAGCATATCAACATACTAAAAAAGTTAGATGCAGAAACAATAATAGTAAAGCTGCCAAAGGATCTGGAAAATATAGACGCATTAATAATCCCAGGTGGAGAAAGCACAACAATCTCTTTATTAATGAAAAAGTATAAACTTAACACAGCAATCAAGAAAAAACATAAACAAGGAATGCCTATTTACGGTACATGTGCAGGAGCAATTCTGCTTGCTAAAGAAATCATTAAAGATAAAATTCCAAATCTTAACTTGATTGATATTAGTATAGAAAGGAATTCTTATGGAAGACAAATAGCTAGCTTTGAAGCAGAGCTAAGCATAAAAGACATTGGAAATTTCAATGGAGTTTTTATAAGAGCTCCTGTAATCAAAAGATTTTACAATGGTGCAGAAATTCTCTCAGAACATAAAAACAACCCGGTTATGGTAAAGCAGGATAATATCCTAATCACAACTTTCCATCCTGAACTTACAGATGATGCAAGGGTTCATGAATATTTCCTAAACATGGCTCAAGAATATAAAGAAGTTAGAGAGATGCAGAAAGACATTGAAAGGTTATAACTTAACAGCATGCTTTGTGATTTCTATATTACATGAGTGATGTTCCTTGCAACAATCCTCGCATTTTTGCGCCCATTCCTTGCTATCATAAACAAACTCACATTCTCCGCATATATAATATTTCTTTCCTTCTTTTTCTATTTCTTTGACCATGCTTAAAAATCCTCCTGATTTTTATTACTCTAAAAATCTCTGATTTTCATGGTTTTCAATAACCCATATTCCATAATAACAATATTATCACAGTAAAAAGAAGCAATCCTGTTATAAAATAAAGTGGTTTTCCTTCTCTGTCTTTTGGCAAAGATTCCCTGATAACCGTATAAAGCAGTGCGCCTCCAACAATTCCCAGTAGTATCATATTACCTGTATTTCCTACTTCAATAAACGTTGCACTGACTGCTCCTAAAAACGCAGAGCTTGCATGAAGTGCCCTTAGGTGATGTTTTTTTGTAGCTCTTCTTGGCAATGAATCTATGACAATATGCAGCATGATCGGTATGAATAACAAGGTACCATTCAATATGTTAGTTCCTGTCACTTTGACCAGAAGAAATCCAACTATTAAAAAATAGATAAAGGAAGTTGCTGAATGCACAAAACGATGTTCCTTTCTCAATGCTTGTCCGGTAAAATTCTGCCTTATATACTTTTCAATTATATGAAAAATAGCAAATCCGAATAAAACTGCTAAAAATATCAACCTGTTTATGGTAATTGCGCCAGAATATATCTCAGGAAGCAGAACAAGAAATATGTAAGCTATTGAAACACCAGCAGCAAAAGAAATAAATTTCATTTTACTTAGGCTGCCTTTAGAAAAAAGGCCTTCTGTAAAGAAATCAACTACACTTAATATCAATGCTAAAACATAGCCCAGTACCATCTTTTATTCAATCATTATTATCTTATTTAATATTTATGATTTTTGCCAGGAGTAAACCAAAAATATTTAAAATTAGGTTATTTTTATGGTTTTTAGGGGGAATATTATGGAACAATATCTTAATGCTCTAAATCAAGTTATTGAAAATGGAGTGGATAAAAAAGACAGGACCGGAACTGGCACTAAAGCAATATTCGGAATGCAGATGCGTTTTAACATGGAAAATGGTTTTCCAGCTGTAACAACAAAAAAATTAGCTTTTAACTCAATGAAGGCTGAATTACTTTGGTTCATAAAAGGAAGTTCTGACAATAATGAATTATTAAAATTAGGAAGTAAAATATGGGATGCAAATGCTAATGCAGATTATTGGAAGCCAAAAGCTAACTTTCCAGGAGATTTAGGCCGTATTTACGGAGTACAATGGCGTAAATGGAAAAATCCAGAAGGAAAAGAAATAGACCAATTAGCAAATGCTATTGAAATGATTAAACAAAATCCCTCTTCCAGAAGAATAATTGTCTCAGCCTGGAATCCTGGAGAACTAGAACAAATGGCTTTGCCGCCATGCCATACTTTTATGCAGTTTTTTGTTAATGATGGCAAGTTATCATTACAGATGTATCAAAGAAGCTGCGACATGTTTTTGGGTGTTCCATTTAATATTGCTTCTTATTCATTATTGCTGCGCATGGTAGCACAAGTCACAAACCTAAAGCCAGGAGAATTTATACATACTTTGGGGGATGCACACATTTATAATAATCATATTGAGCAAGTTAAAGAGCAATTAGGAAGAAAACCATTCAAACTTCCATTATTAAGATTAAATTCCAATATAAAGAATATCGACGAGTTCAATATGGATGATATTTCTCTGGAAGGTTATGAATACCACCCTTCAATAAAAGCGCCAATGGCTGTTTAGAAATTAGTCAATAAAAAAATCAATTAAAAATAAAAAATAATCACTAAGGGGCCAGTGATTTGTGAGCGAGTTTGCGAGCTCACTCGTATCGAGATGCAAGGCCTCTAGCACAAGTTGATAGTTGATAATACCCATAATGCGAGTCAATTGGACGAGCCAATATTAATAATATTCAATAAAAAATTACATTAAAATAATAATATTTCAATAAATAATAATCATTAAAACAATAATAAAAACAATTAACCTAATAGAATAATTTTACATCAACTCATTTAAATCCTTGAACTTGTCAATCATGCCTAAATCCTTTGCAACAGATTCATATGTTATAAATCCGTTATGGGTGTTAAGACCTTTTGCAAAGCCTTTGTCTTCTTTTAATGCTTTAATTCCATGTTCTGCAAGTTTTAGTATGTAAGGCAGGGTTGCTTCAGTTAATGCCATTGTAGAAGTTTTTGGATAGGCTCCTGGCATGTTTGTAACGCAATAATGAATCACATCATGCTTAATAAAAATTGGGTTGGAATGAGATGTAGGTTTAGAAGTTTGGATGCAGCCGCCCTGGTCTATGCTAACATCCACAATAACAGAACCCGGCTGCATGCTTTTAACCATGTCTTCTGAAATAACAAAAGGCGCTTTTGCGCCATGAAGTAAAACAGCTCCAACAACCAGATCAGCATCCTTAATATGCTCTGAAATATTTTCTTTATTGGACAAAATCCAGTTTATATCTTCTCCAATCTCTTTTTTCAAAATTTCTTCATTTTCTTTTTCTATTCCAAAAACATAAACTTTAGCCCCCATACCGTAAGCTGTTTTTGCGGCGTGTCTTCCAACAATGCCATCCCCAATAATCATTACCTTGCCGTATTTTTTTCCTAAGACAGTGCCAAGCTGCATTCCACTTCCACCAGAAAATTTAGCCAGATAATAGCTTCCCATCGTAACTGCCATATTGCCTGCAACTGCAGACATAGGGGCTAATAAAGGAAGTTTTCCATTTTCATCTTCAATTGTTTCATATGCTATTGCAGAAGTCTTTTTTTCCAGCAATGCTTCTGTTAAGCTTTTGGGAACACCAGAAAGATGAAAGTAAGTAAAAATAATTTGATTTTTTAGATATTTATATTCCTTTTCTAATGGTTCTTTAACTTTTATTATTAATTCTGCATTCCATGCTTTTTCAGTATCAACAATTTCTGCTCCTGCATTTAAGTATTCTTCATTTGCGAACCCAGAATCAATGCCTGCATTATTTTCTAGTAGAACTTTATGACCTTTATCTGTTAGTTGTTTAGCGCCTTCCGGTGTTAAAGCTACTCTATTTTCTTTGTCTTTGATTTCTTTTATTATGCCAATAATCATATTATATTGAAATTTATGATTATTTTTAATGATTTTGGATATTATTGATTTTTTTATTGTATAGATTGGTTTAATAGAAAATTTTATATATTAATAGGGTATTAATACTATATTAAGGTGATATTAATGGTACAAGCAATAATAAAAATTACGGATAAGGCAAACAGAGTACTTAATATTGTTAAGGCTAAGTATGGTTTGAAAGATAAATCCGAGGCAATAAATGTAATGGCAGAACAATATGAAAATGATTTAATGGAACCGGAATTAAGGCCGGAGTATATAGAAAAGCTTCAAAAAATTAAGAAACAAAAAGGAAAGTCTTTTGGAAGTGTTGTTGAGTTAAGAAAGAATAATTCCAATAAATAATTAAAACAATATTAAAATCAATAAAAAATTATTTAAAATTATAAATCCTTAATAAAAAATTAAATAATAAAATGACAATATCTTTTGTTGTGGCAATGGGAAGAAATAAGGTTATCGGGAGCAATAATTCTCTGCCTTGGAACATGCCAGCAGATATGAAGCACTTCAAGAAACTTACGCTAGGCAAACCAATAATAATGGGAAGAAAAACTTATGAAACAATTGGAAAACCATTGCCAAACAGAAAAAATATAATTATTACAAGAGACCAAGACTATAAAGCAGAAGGATGCATTGTTGCGCATTCTATTGAAGAATCATTACAATCAGCAGAAAATGCTGAAGAAGTCATGGTTATTGGTGGTGCGCAAATCTATAAAGAATTTCTTCCAAAAGCAAATAGAATTTACCTGACAATAATAGACCATGATTTTGAAGGAGATACCCATTTCCCTGAATACAATGAAGAAGAATGGCAAGAAATTGAAAGGGAAGAACATAAAGCAGATGAAGAGAATAAGTATGATTATGTGTTTGTAACCTTGGAGAGGAAATAATGTCATTAACAATAATATCTGGTGGCTTAATTGGCTCTTTTTTACATTTAGTTCTGAAAGATGGAGTAGTAAAGGAAGGGGAGATTAAAGCATGGCAGAACTGGTTTATATCACTGTTAGCTGGAATAGTAAGTTATGGCGCTTATTATATATTTACTAATATTGGATTAATTCCATATGCAAATAGCTTTTTATCAGAATTAGGTGTTGGAGCTTTTATTGGCTATACTCTGGATTCTTTAGCTAAGAAAGTTTATCATAAGAAAAGCATTTAATTAATCCATTTTTGGACCTTTTTTAATTCTTTGGCAATGTTTTCCTGTTCTTTAATAAAAACATCAAAATGCTCCTCAACATCTTTCTCGATTTCCATATTTATCACCCTATATAATTTAAATATATTCTTATATAAATAATCTTTTGTATAAAATATTCCTATAGGAATAACATTAAAGAACAAATAATTATATAGTGGAAATGGCAAATTTTCGTACATTTAGTTTGCCATTTCGAATATAGCAACTGCGAATATATCTTCGATTATTTAGCACAGTTGCTATACATTATCAAATTAAATTTTAACAACAATAAAAAAGAAATAAAAGAGTATAAGAAAAATATAACCTACTCCCTAACAACACCCATCTCAATAGCAGTTTTCTTAACAGCCGCAGCAACCTTGGAAGCAACATTTTTGTCTAAAGTATGAGGCAGAATATTATCCTTTGTTGGTTCAACACAACTTGCTATAGCATGCGCTGCTGCAACTTTCATCTCATCACTTATCCTGGTTGCTTTTGCATCTAACGCACCTCTAAAAAGCCCTGGAAATGCTAAAGAATTATTAATTTGATTTGGAAAATCACTTCTTCCTGTTCCTACAACTGCTGCAACTTTACTTGCTTCATCTGGCATTATCTCTGGTAGGGGATTAGCCATTGCAAAAACAATTGGTTTTTCATTCATTACTTTTAAATCATCTGCTTTAAGCAAATTACCTTTAGAGACACCAATAAACACATCTGCTCCTTTAAGAGCATCCTTTAAAGTTCCTTCCCTCTTCTTACTGTTGGTATATGCTGCCAGAGCACTCTTAACCTCGTTAAGCTCTGGCCTTCCATCATAAATTATCCCTTTGCTGTCGCATAAAACTATCTCTTTTACGGAAGTGCAAATTTTCTTATCGATACCTATGCATAATAATATCTTGGTTACTGCAGTTCCTGCTGCACCCACACCATTTATAACCACTCTTAAGTCTTCAAGATTTTTCCCGACAACTTTAATGGAATTTATCAAGGCAGCCAAAACAACCACTGCAGTGCCGTGCTGGTCATCATGCATGACTGGAATTCCAATTTCCTGCAAAGCTTTTTCTATCCTAAAGCATTTTGGAGCAGCAATATCTTCTAAATTAACGCCTCCAAAAACAGGAGCTATTTTTTTTGTAATGCTGATTATTTCCCCTTCATCTTGAGTATCTAAACAAATAGGAAATGCATCAACATCCGCCATATTCTTGAACAAAACACATTTCCCTTCCATTACCGGTAATGAAGCCTCCGCGCCGATATTTCCCAATCCTAAAACCGCACTGCCATCAGTTAAGACAGCTACAGTATTTCCTTTGAACGTATAATCATAAACCTGTTCAGGATTTTTTGCTATTTCCCTGCAGACTTCTGCAACTCCTGGAGTATACACTATGCTCAAATCTTTTTTTGTCTTAACCTTTACTTTGGACTTAACAGCTAATTTGCCTTTATTTTCCTTATGCAGCTTTAGAGCTTCTTCTTTTAGATTCATTCTATTAGCAGAAAGCAAACGTTTCCTTATTTTTAAAGTTTGTCAAAACTAATTTACTTCAAAACTCCCCTTAGCCTTTCAACATGTAAAATCTTATTAATAGCTGAGATATACAAGCCATCCCTCATCATACAACTATAATTCTTGCAGGTTTTCTCAAGCTCTCCTGTTGCTGTTGTCATATACTCCTCAAGCTTTTTAAGAACTTCTTCCTCTGTCCAATAATAATTCATGCTGTTTTGTACCCATTCAAGATAACTTACCACTACTCCTCCAGCATTAGCTAAAATATCTGGTATGACTGGAATAACTCTTTTTGCTAGAATTACATCTGCTTCTGGTGTTATAGGCCTGTTAGCTAACTCTAAGATCATCCTTGTTTTTACTTTGTCAACATTTTCCTTAGTTATCTGGTCTTCTAAAGCTGCTAATATCAGAACATCGCATTCAATCTCCAAAATTTCTTTATTTGTTATTTCTTTAGCGCTTTGAAAACTGCTTAACGCTTTAGCTTCATTTTTATGCTCAATTACTTTCTTGATGTCCAAGCCATCTTCATTGTAAATTCCGAATTTGGAATCACTGACAGCAATAACCTTATATTCCCTTTCATGAAGTATTTTCGCAATGTTCATACCAACATTCCCAAAGCCCTGTACAACAACTTTGGTACCTTCTGACTTAATATCCATCTGCTTGAGAATTTCCCTCAAAACAAAATAGCCCCCCATGGAAGTGGATATATCTCTTATCTGGCTTCCGCCTAATTCAACTGGCTTTCCGGTAATAAATCCATGCGCATGCTTGCCTGTTATTTTTTCATACTCATCCAACATCCAGGCCATAATTTGCGGATTTGTGTTAACATCAGGAGCAGGAATATCTGTTTCAGGACCTATAAACCTATATAATTCTCTTACATAAGCCCTACTTACCCTTTCTAACTCGCCTTTAGAAATCTTTTTTGGATCACAAACAACACCCCCTTTTGCTCCGCCAAAAGGAAGGTTTGTAACTGCGCACTTTAGCGTCATAAGAAAAGCCAATGTTTTTATCTCTTCCAAATTAACTTTCGGATGAAATCTAGTGCCTCCTTTAGTCGGTCCGCGGGCATTATTGAATTGTATCCTGTAACCGGTAAATATTTTGGTTTTTCCATCATCCATTATAACAGGAAAACTAAATGTAAAACTTCTTCTTGGCTTGGTAAGGACATCAACTTCTGTCTCATTTAAATTTAGTGAGCCTCCTATATTGTTGAGCATATCAAAGCAATTAATGCAGACATTATTTTTTTCCATTTAGAACCCATTTAGCTAGCAAGCGCTTTTTCTATTGCTTCTTTATCAAAACCAACAATTACCTGCCCATTTATCTCAGTAACAGGAACACCCATCTGGCCTGATTTCTCAACCATTTCATTAGCAGCCTTTTGATCTTCTCCAACATCAATATTCTCAAACTCAACGTTTTTTTCTTTGAGAAACTCCTTGACCTTAATGCACCAGGGACATGTTTTTGTACTATATACTTTTACCTTCATATTAATCACCTTTATCTGTTTAACATAATTTCAAATTATTTATTATCTTAAAAACAAAAATACAACAACCACTACAGCTACTATTAACAACACCAACATCACCTTTTCATGTGTGCACATGCCTTCTTTTGCTTTATAGCAAACGTGCTAAATTTTTGTACATATTCCACGTTTGCTATGTTGGAAATGGTGCATAAAATGTTCGATTGTTTACCATTTCCGCTATACATCCTTGCATAGGGCACATTTTAGCCATCATACATTACCTCATTATAGTTAATTAATATGTTTATATAAATTTTATGTTTAACAAGTTTATAAGCTATTAAGTCACCACAACATTTAAATATAACATATGATTTTTATATCATATGAAATGCCTCTCATACACTCAGTTTTTTGAAGTCATAGCCAACAAAACAAGACTAAGGATAATAGAATCCCTTTTTAGGTCCCCTAAATCTGTGACAGAGATATGCAATGATATTAAGGAAGAGCAGTCAAAAGTCAGCCATAACCTGAAAATACTTACAGACTGCTCCTTTTCTGAATTTAAGAAAGATGGAAAAAAACGTGTTTACTCATTGAACGAAAAAACAATAATTCCATTAATGAACATAGTAGATAAACACGCTGCATCACATTGTAAAAAATGCCAAATGTTAAAATGAGACAAATCTATTTAGATAATGCTGCTACAACAAAACTTGACCCTACTGTACTTGAAGCCATGCTTCCCTACCTTAGAGAAAAGTATGGGAATCCTAGTTCCATGCATAATATGGGCATAGAGGCTAAAAATGCTATAGATAGCGCAAGAAGAAAAGTAGCTGGCATATTGAACTGCTCTGAAAAAGAGATTATATTTACAGGCTCTGGAACAGAATCAGACAATCTCGCTATACTTGGTTATGCAAGAAAAAACAAAGACAAAGGAAACCATATAATCACAACAAGCATTGAGCATCATGCTGTTCTTGATCCATTTCATAGGCTGGAAAAAGAGGGCTTTGAAGTTACAATTCTTGATGTTGGTAAAGATGGCCTTGTAGATATCAATGAATTAAAAAAAACAATTAATGATAAAACAATCCTAGTCTCAATAATCTATGCAAATAATGAGATAGGAGTTGTACAAGATATAAAAGAAATCTCAAAGCTTTGCAAGGAAAAAAATGTTATATTCCATACAGACGCATGCCAGGCAGCAAATTATCTTTCAATTGATGTTGAGGAACTTGGAATAGACTTAATTACTTTGAATGGTTCTAAAATTTATGGTCCTAAAGGGGTGGGTATATTATATAAGAGAGAAGGAATAATGCTGGAGCCTATTGTTTATGGCGGTGGCCAGGAATTTGGCTTAAGATCAGGAACAGAAAACATTGCCAATATTGTTGGATTTGCAAAAGCGCTTGAAGAAGTAACAAAACATAAAGATAAAGAAGTTAAAAAAACAACACAGTTGAGGGACTATTTAATTGCAAATCTCTTAAAGATTGATGAAACCATACTTAATGGACATCCAACAAAAAGACTTCCCAATAATGCAAACATATCCCTCCTTAACATTGAAGGCGAATCTCTTCTTTTGCTTATGAATGAGGAAGGCATCTACGCTTCCACAGGCTCAGCATGCACTTCAGATAGCTTAGAGCCTTCTCATGTAATTGTAGCTTTAGGCTTGCCTCATGAATTTGGCCATTCATCCATAAGATTTTCATTAGGCAAAGACACAACAAAACAAGATATTGATTATGTGCTGGAAAAACTTCCCCCTTTAGTAAAAAGATTAAGGAAAGTTTCTGTATTGCACAAAACAGTTGAAGAAGCATTGACACAAAAGGTCTGATAAAAATGGCAGATATTGAATCAAAAGATAAGAAACAAAAATGGTTTTACTCGGATATTGTTAAAGATCATTTCTTAAAACCAAGAAATTTAGCTGAAGATGACAATATGGTGAAGGAAATAAATCCGGATGGAATTGGAGAGGTTGGGAGTCCTGCTTGCGGTGATGTAATGAAGATGTGGATTAAGATAGGAGATGGTAGGATAAAAAAATGCTTATGGAAGACTTTTGGCTGCGCTTCAGCTATTGCCTCTACATCCATGCTTTCTGTCATGATAACAGAAAATAATGGGATGAAAATAGAAGACGCACTTAAGTTAAGGCCAAAAGACATTCTTGAAAGATTACATGGCCTTCCAAAAATAAAGATACACTGCTCTGTTTTAGGAGATCAGGCATTAAGAGCTGCAATTAATGATTATTTTAAGAGAACTAAACAGGAAGATAGAATGGTTAAGGTATAAATTCTTAATTGTGCTATCACGTTTTTAGTTAACGGATAATACTTCACTTGGTGAAGTATTATGTATAAACTTAATTTTAAGAAAAGAGTATGGATTGTTA
>NYYQ01000046.1 GCA_002686855.1 Candidatus Woesearchaeota archaeon
AGTTGCTATATTCGAAATGGCAAACTAAACCCACTTTAGTGGGTGACGGAAAATTTATAATTTTCCCATCATGTACGAAAATTTGCCATTTCCACTATAGTAGAATGACGTAAATTTTTGAACAATAAATTTATTAATTTTTCCTAAGAATCGAACTTATCTTATCATAAACCTTTGGATACTTATCAATATCAAGAATCTGCGTATGTAATACTGTGGAAAAGCCTTCGCATGTTCCATCAATGTAATAGTTTTTAGCATACTCTAACTCACTATTTTCCTTGCTTACAACCCCATCTCCATCTCCTTGATCTATATCACATCCAACACCAACTATATTATGCACTTCAACATTTTTAGGAACTCTATTTGGATCATTTACCTTTTTTATGAAAATGCTATTTTCTGACATATCATTGCATTCTTTTTTTTCTCCAAGCAATGGGCAGTAACTGCTTACAGGTCCACTTACCCCTTTGTTCGGAGCAGCTAACATTATGATCTTATCTACATCTTCATCTCCAAATATCTGCAAATAACTCCTAGCAACTAGGCCGCCCATACTATGAGAAATTAAAATAACTTTATCGCGTCCAGTCCTGAACTTTAGTAATTCAATTAACTCTTTTAGCCTTATTGCATATGTCTCTATATTCTCGCTCTTTTGAGTGGCAATAGCATATCCTCCTACATTATAATAACTTACCCTATAATAACTTCCCTTAATTGATATCGGTTTTGATGATAAGCCCCATTCACCTTTTTTTATCTCTGAGAAATCAGAAGCAGGAGTTATTGTACCCGCGCTTATATAACTATCTTCCTGTAGTTTTGTCTGTATTTTATTGAATGCATCAAGCGAGTAATCGGGGCTGTTATCACTATTTAAAGCATGCCCATGCAAAAACAATACCGGATATAATGAAGGATCCTGCTTACATTCATCATCTGTACAGCATCTTCTACATTCCCCAAAAACACAGCATACAGGATAATTCTCTTTAAGCTCTAAATGAATTCTTGATGTAAAATTACCATTTTCCACCTCACTTACTTTATTCAACTGCATTTTATTTCCATAATATTCAGAAATATCAAATCCATCTCCTGCGCAATAATTGCCATAATATTTTTGAGTTTCATCAGGCAAATTAATTGTAATCAATGATAAGATATCATCTTCAGAATAATTTCCATAATTAACCACCCCATCAGAAAAACTTGCATTGCTGATATTAATAAGCAATTTTAAAGATTCTTTTGTTTTATTACTGGCATTTATATTTTTTATCTCATTAAATAAATTATTCTTTGCAATATTTGTCTTTACATTTTTAGCATTTTCAATAATATTCCCCATTTCATTAAAATTATAATTTTTCATAAGCGCTTCTGATTTATTATTCTCATTTTCATAAATCTCTTTTATCCCATCTAAAGACAAGCACACATCAGAGACCTTATCATCATCAATAGCAAGAGAATTTACTATAACATCAAAAAAATCAGTTTTATTTAGGCATATTCCCTTAATTTCGCAAAGCTTTTCTTTCTCGAGATTTTCATAATAAGGGCCTTTAATATAATCATCTATAAAAATCTGCATTGATTCTTTTTCAAACTCCAAAAATAAATTCTTTACATTCTTAAGTTCGTTCTCAAAAAAAGTATAATCTAAAAAGGAATTTTCCTTTATTTGGATTTTTATTTCTTTTACTTTTTCTAACATCGATTTATGATTCTCAAAAATACTATTGTTAAACCTGGATAAAAATAAAATTGTTTCATTTAACTGCCTTAGATTATCATCAATTTCATTAAATCCTTTAACCAATAAATTATGTCTTTTCCTGATCTTATTAATTCTAAAGGTGATATCAGAAATTCTTTGTATTACTCCTAAAACTCTACCCTCAGAACTATCATTAAATAATTTTGAAAGAATAATATAATCTTGTTCAAACCATAGTTTTTCTAAACTTTTAAACTCAAGTACAATTTGGTTATATTCATCATTCAGAAGTTCTTTATCCTCCAAAACTTCATTTAAATTAATACTAAGATCCAGTTCAAAGAATTTATTATTCAGTTCTTGTATATCAACATCTACGACAGACAGGTCACCCATTAAACTTGTAATGCTTTCCTTAAAAGTCTCTTTTAAAAATTTTTCATATTCAGAAATATCATAATTTAACGTTATAAAAGCAGACCTTTTCCTTTTATTTTCATCAGTAGGACAATAAAAAGTCTTTATATTGTTGCATTGAATCTCAAATGTATATATCTTCTGGCCACTGCCTGCCCTATCAACTGCCAATTGGAAATTTTTTGTAAAGCTCTTACCCAGCCCTTTGTCTGTAAATACTCCTTTATCAAGCAAAGTTCCTGAAGAAATATCTCTAAACTCATAGCTGCAGTAAGTATTGCACACAAAACTATTTTCTATATTAGTTTTGATTGTTACATTTGACTTTTCACTATAATGTATTGATATAGATTTATCCTGAGGTTCAATTAATAGCACAAGATCATCAGTTATAAAGAAATGGATATTAAGCCATACCCTATAGACAAAAAATAATAAGAATATAATCCCTACTGCAATTGCCACTATTTTTTTCGTATTTTTATTCAGTTTTTCCTTCTTTTTTGGTGTTTCTGTCATTTCAACTATATTTGTAAAACATTTTTGGTTTATAATGCTTTCTTAGATTGGGCCAAAATAAAAATTTTATACAAATCCATGCACTATATTCTCACATATTTTTTATACATCCTCATTGTTTCTTTATAACTGATGATATTTGATTCTATAATGTTCCAGTAATTGTTCATATTTATCCATAGTTTTACACTAAGATTGTATAAATTGAATTTTTTCACAAATGGTATTTTAAGTAATAATGAAGATAATTTAGGTATGCGGTATCAAATGGTCTGCCTAGTTTTAATTTTTTTCCAGGATATGTAACGGCATGAGTCAACCCACTCATATGAATAACCTCTGCATTGCCAAATTCTTGCGGATAAGTTTTTACATAAAGCTCAGATTTTTCATTGAGCTTTATAACTGTATCACCTTCAGAATAAGTAAAAAATTTAGGAATGCGATAAACAGTTTCCAAAGCTTGAGGGTAATATTGCCTTATTAAGTGTAAGTGGTCAATAGGTGTTTTTCCATAAATAAATTCTTTAAAAAAGAAATCTTTGTCAAAAGTGGCCAAGCCTTTTACGAAAAGCGAGTTTCTTTTTACTTTTTTCAACTCTTTATACCTTTCAGAGTGGAATTTCTCAGTCCTTAGTAGATTCTTAGTCATTCGTAGAAGCCTCTCAAAAGCTTCCTCATGCCGTGTTTTTATGGTTGGAGCAAGCTTGCCAGTTACATTCATATAAGTTTTAAATATCCATTTGCCCAATCTGCCTGCACCAGTAATTTTATCAAATAAACCAGGATATATTCCAGCTTTCTCTGGTAGTGTAATGAGGAACGGATTTAACACTATAACAGCATTGATGTAGTTTGGCCACTTGGCATAAGACGCCTTAATAGTGGCTGTTAACTGGGATTCTAATTGCTTTCTTTTATTCCTATGTGACTCCTAAAATTCTCCAGAAAGGTCATAATCTCTGGAATATTCCAGTATTAGTTCGTCAATCTCTTTTTGGATTATCTTAATCCTTTCTTCAGTTGCTATATCATATTTGAGTATGGAAAACAAAGCTGCAGCTCCACCCATACTATGGCCCATAACACATATTCTATCAAGATTAAATGTTTTCTTTAAATAAACAGATAAGCGCAAAATATTCTCACTCCTCTCAGCATTGCCATAGCTCCCTCTTGATTCTCCTTGAGAAGAAATGTCATGTAATAACACAAGATAATTATCTTCAGCAAGGAAAGTAGCTAGATTATTAAGAAGCTGCCTATATGCAGGAAAGCCAGGAGTTATGATGACTCCCTTATTGGGCAGCAATGATGGATTTTTTATAACATCCGCATTTTTCAAAAAGATTTCTCCGCGTATCTTTCCTCTTGCCCCTTCTACTGTTACTTTAAAACTATAAACTGTGCCTTTATACCCTCTTAAATATTGAACATTTTCGTGCTTAAAGATTCTCCTTTCTTTAATAAACTGATTATATACAGATTTAGCAAGATATTTATCCCTTTTATAGTCATACTGGGCATAAACGAAAATTTTTTCTCTTAGTGCATTGAGCTTATTTATGTAACCTTCAAAAACTTTAAGAGTTTCCATATCTTTAGGAAGGTCATCAAGCAACTGCACAATACGCTCTAATTCCCGCAATTTATCTGCTTCTTCAATATCCAATTCCATCTCTAAATTAGTTATTGAAATGAAATGATTTCTGTAAAAGTCAAGCAGGTTTTTAACATCAAATACAAAAGCAAAAATAAGATTGGATAACTTGCTAAATTCATTATATATTTCTTGCTTAAGGGTATTTTTCTTAATGGGATTTGGTGTTTGCCACCTCCACTCAAAAAATGTATCAATACTCTTTTGTATTCTTTCCTTTTCTTCCAAAAAAGCACTCACTATCCTCAAAATTTTAGCTTTTAAATTTTCCTCATTGAGCAAATAGATTCTTTCTTTAGTTACATTTCTTTGCTCATCTAGATTTTTTGATAATAAATAAAGCCGTAACGGTTTAATTGGCTTTCTATCTTGTTTAATGTGTCTCTCAGCCCTCATCTCCCTTCTTATTCCATATCTTTCTACTTGTAAGGTGTCTCCCAGTTCTTTGTTTAACCCGCTTAATTCTCGAAGTGCATGTTTCATTTCAGAAATATTTTCATTTGTCTTGACATCAAATGGATATTTTTCCATTAATCTCAATGCATTAATCCTTGTTTCATTTATTACATCTAGAAGATATTCAATTTTTTCTATTAATTTTAATTGCTCAATCTGCGATTTATTTATCGCATCTTCTATCTTTGCTATTAATGAATCAACATCATAGACATAAGATTCCAGAAGTTGCGTAGCTAATTGAACTATTGAGTTTAATTCTTCTTTTCCCTTCCCCTTACGTATTTTTTTGCTAATCCTTTGAATTCTTTTTAAACAAGCTCTTAATCTTGTGGATGTTGAATGCTGCTTTTCTTCTTCTAACTTCTTTCCTATTACATCTCTTTGTGTTACTCCAACAACAAATTTCTCAGGAATAATATTAGCTTGAAAACCTTGTCCTATCATAAGAAATAAATCTCTTAAAAATCGTATTTAATACTTTCTATAAAATTTTATTAAGCATATCATCAGTAATTCAACGACATATTTTTAAACTTCTTTAATATCATCTTCAATATGCAATACTCAAAGCTGATAGAGATTTATGAAAAACTTGAAGCTACATCAAAAAGATTAGAAAAGACATTCATAATTTCAAAATTCTTAAAAAACATCAAAGAAGAGGATTTAGAACCAACAATTCTTTTATTACAGGGTCGTGTTTTCCCAGAATGGGATGAAAGAAAAGTAGGTGTGGCTTCCAGATTAGTCCTTAAAGCAATAAACAAAGCTACTGGAATGGATGTAAATAAGATAGAAAAAGAATGGGCGAAAGTAGGAGATTTAGGCAAAGTTACTGAGATCTTTGTAAAAGGAAAAAAACAAGCTACATTATTCTCCAGTAGCTTAAGTGTAAAGAAAGTTCTCGATAATCTAAGAAAACTACCCCAATTAGAAGGCCAAGGCTCTGTTGATAAAAAAGTAGGACTTATAGCAGAGCTCCTAACTTCTTCAAAACCTTTAGAAGCAAGATATATTATAAGAACTTTATTGGAAGAATTAAGAGTTGGAACTGCCACAGGAACTTTAAGGGATTCCATAGTGTGGGCATATTTTCCAGAGGCTAAAGTTATTTACAATGAAGAAGAAAAAAAAATTGAAGTGGAAGACAGGGAAAACTATAACAAATACATTAGCTTGGTGCAGGAAGCATACGATATGTCCAATGATTTCAGTTTAGTTGCCAAGATGGCAAAAAAAGACAAAATAAAAGACATTGAATTAAGGGTTGGAATCCCGATAAAAGTTATGCTTGGACCTAAAGAACAAGATGCCAAATCTGCATTAGAAAGAACTGGAATCCCTGCTCAGGCAGAATATAAATATGATGGATTTCGTTGTGTTGGAGGAACAACTCCCCTTTATGTAAAATCAAAAGGATTTCTCTGTATAAAAGACATTAAAAAAGGAGATTGTGTCTTAACACATAAAGGAAGATTTAAAGAAGTAACAGCTATAAATAAAAGGACTATTGACAAGGACGAAAAACTTTTTAAAGTTATGACTTTTTATGGAAATTCATTTAAAATTTCGGAAAAACATCCAATACTAGTATTTAAAAACAATTCAAAAAGATGGATTAATATAGAAAATATAGATAAAAAAGATAAATGTGTTTTTCCCATCCCATTAATTAAATCAAAACTTCCTTTTGATAAAAAACTTCGGTTAGGAAATAGTGCAGGATACTCAAAAGAAATTAAAACCAATAATTTCTTTTTCAAATTTCTTGGATACTGGATAGGAGATGGTTTTACAACTAATTTTCACAATACTGAAAGAGTAGGTATTATTTTTAATAATAAAGACAAAAGATTAGCTGATTTCTATGAAAAAGAAATTAAAAAAAATTTTCATATTAAAACAATATCAAGAAATTTACACAATGGTGCAATCTATCTTTATTGGAGAGATAAGCCTTTTAGAATATGGCTTTCAAAAAATTTTAGAAGAGAATGGAAAGGAAAAATGCTTCCTCATTGGTTTTTTGGAGTAAATAAAAAACAATTTAAGGAGTTTCTCCAAGGTTGGATCGAATCGGATGGACATATAGATAAGATAGGAAGAACGAATATAATTACTAAAGAAAGAGACCTTGCAATGTTAGGGTCCCTCATAGGATTAAAATTTAAAAAAGTTATAGGAATAAAAAGAATGAGGGTCAATAACAAAACTTATTATAAACTAGTCATTCCTAAAACAAATAAGGGGTATAATATCAAAAATAACCATTACCTCATAGATTTTTATTCCATTAAAGAAATTATTAAACCCGATTCAAGAACATTGGTTTATAATCTCCAAGTAGAGGATGATGAAAGTTATTGTACTTCTACGCTTAGTCTTCACAATTGTCAAATACATAAGAATAATAATGAAATAACAATTTTTACAAGAAATCTTGAAAATGTAACAGCACAATTTCCTGAAGTTGTAAAATGTATAAGATCTAATGTTAAAGGAGATAGTTTCATCTTAGATTCAGAAGCTGTAGGATTTTCTTCCAAGACCAAAGAGTATCTTCCATTCCAAAGCATCTCTCAGAGAATAAAAAGGAAATATTCTATAGAAAAGATGTCAGAAGATTTTCCGGTTGAGCTTAATGTATTTGACTGTATTTTTTATAATGGAAAACGTATGATTAAAGAACCATTTGAAAAAAGACGTGATTTAATAGAAAAAATAGTAAAGCAGCTTCCAAAAAAAATTGTAATTGCAACAGGAAAAATAGTAAAAAATGAAAGTGAAGTTAACAAATTCTACAAGCAATCATTAGATCTTGGAAATGAAGGCTTAATGCTAAAAAAATTAGATGCTCCATACAAACCAGGTGCAAGAGTTGGCTATATGGTAAAGATGAAAGAAGCAGAAGAACCTTTAGACTTAGTTATTGTGCAAGCAGAATGGGGGGAAGGTAAACGTGCAAAATGGTTCTCAAGTTTTACATTAGCTTGCTTAGATGAAAACAACAATTTTGTCGAAATAGGTAAAGTTGGAACTGGAATAAAAGAAAAAGCAACAGAAGATGCAGATGAAGTTACATTTGAACAGCTAACAAAGTTGTTAAAGTCTTTGGTTATTAATCAAAAAGGTAAAATCGCAAAGGTTAAACCCAAAGTTGTAGTAGAAATTATGTATGAAGAAATCCAGAAAAGCCCAACTTATAGCTCTGGTTATGCTCTGCGTTTTCCAAGAGTTCTTAGATTGCGTACTGCAGATAAATCACCTGAAGATGCAACAACGCTAAATATGGTTAGAGAAGCTTATAATAAGCAAAAAAAGAAATAATTTTATCTTGATATAGTGAGAAAAATCATAACCTTTAAATAATAAGAATATAACATATTTTATTCAAAATGGCATTGTTAGATGACTTAGTTGCAAATTTTACTGAAAAATTCTCGGCATACCTTCCAAAAATTATTAGTGTGGTAATCATACTTGTTATTGGCTATATTGTCATCAAAATTCTAACAAAGCTTATAGAAAAATTCTTTGACAAAGTTGATTTTGACAGAAGCGCAGAAACATTTCTTGAAAATATGGTCAAAGTTGTATTGTGGCTGGTACTTTTAACAGTAGTTCTAGCAAATCTGGGAGTAAATGTTTCTGGATTAATTGCAGGCCTAGGAATAATGGGTTTTATTGTAGGTTTTGCATTGAAAGACACTTTAGGAAATTTAGCATCAGGAGTTTTTATTCTCTTCCACAAGCCTTTCAAAGTAGGCGACTGGATCAAAGTAGGAGGAATAGTTGGTGGAGTTGAACGGGTCGGGATAGCAGCTTGTGAGCTGAAAAGTCCAGATGGAACAAAAATTACAATACCAAATAGCAAGATATGGGGAGATGTCATACAGAATTTTCATGGAAATCCAACAAGGAAGTTATACAATCTTGAGATAGGCATTAGCTATGATTCAGATATGGATAAAGCAATAAAAATTATCAACGACATACTAAAGAAAGATAAGCGCGTATTAAAAGATCCAGAACCTCAAATTGCAGTTAAGAGCTTGGGAGACAATTCAGTTAATATAACAGTAAGGCCATCAATGAAAAAAGAAGATTACTGGGGTGTTTACTTTGATTCAATCAAGAAAATAAAAGAAGAGTTTGACAAGAATAACATCTCAATCCCATTCCCGCAAAGAGATGTTTGGATTAAGGAGATGTCAAAAGGCAAGAAAAAGAAATAAATAGTTTATACAACGGAATACTCCCAATCTAAGATTGGTTGTATGAGTAGTACTCGAAAACCACCCTCATTATTGGTGGTATTCCTGGCGCCAAAAACCACTTGCTGTAGATAGTTATGTTCATCATGCCACCATCTATGATGGGTGGTTTTTGACGAATCAATAAAATTAGTAATAATATCATAATCAATAAAATACAATAATCAAAATCAAATAAAATAAACAATAAATAAAAGAAAAAAATATAACTAAAAATACAAAACTTTATATACAATATACAAATATCCTATTTTCTAAAATGACAATCGTTTCATTTAACTTTACCAAAATAGAAGCAGAAAAGAAAGATCCAGCCAAAGGAAAGATAAATATAAACAATAACGTAACAATAGAAAACGTAGAAGAAAAAGACCTTTCCCTTGGAAACCAAAAACAGAAAGTTCTAAACTTTACTTTTGAATTTACCTCAAAATATGATCCCGATGCAGGTAATATAAAGCTTATTGGCAGTGTTTTATATATGGAAGATGCAAAGAAAGTAAAAGAAATTCTAGATGGCTGGAAAAAAGATAAAAAACTGCCAAAAGACATCATGACAAGAATATTGAATGTAGTATTGAATAAATCTAATGTACAGGCTTTGATATTAAGTGAACAGGTGGGGTTACCTCCTCCAATACCATTACCTAAAGTACAGGCTGAACAAAAAACTACTTCTTAATTTTCTTCATAGATTTTCATAAATTTTATAAAACAACAAGCATTACAAATTAGAGCAAACGCACTAAATATCCGTAAGATCAATCATGTGTTTGCTTTCCTCAAAAATCGTAGATTTTTGGGACACCGGAAATGCAAAGCATTTCCGAGTGTATCAGGAAAAACAAACTAATATTATATGGATAATTTGTTTTTCCGCTATATTAGAAACATGGCCGAGAAAATAATAAAATTAAAAGTCGCAGAAGCAATACAAGATGATGTAAATAAAGGTATAGTTAGAATTGACTCTACTTTTCTAAGTGAAATAGGTGTAAGGCCAGGAGATATAATAGAAGTAGAAGGTGAAAGAAAGACTGTTGCCATAACAGATAGGGCTTATCCAGGAGACATAGGACTTAATATAATAAGGATGGACGGTATCATAAGAAAAAACTCAAAAACCGGAATAGGGGAGATAGTACAGGTAAGGAAAGCCGATGTAAAGGAAGCCAAAAAAATTACCATAGCTCCTGCAAGAAAAGGCATTGTAATACGCGCAAGTCCGGAAATATTCAAGCAAGGTTTGCTTGGCAGGGCTTTAACTAAAGGTGATATTGTTTCTTTGGGAGGCACTAGAAGAAGACGCTCAACAATGTCAGAAAGCCCGTTCTTTGAAGACGTTTTTAATATTTTAGATGAAAGCATGATGGGATTTGGTTTTAGTGATATCAAATTCATAGTTGTGGATACAAACCCTAAGCAGCCTGTTATTGTTTCAGAACAAACAGAAGTGATATTTAATCCGGAGGCAGTAGAGGTTGAAGAAGAGCTTATTCCAGAAGTTACCTATGAAGACATAGGTGGTTTAAGTGAAGAAATAAAGAAGGTAAGGGAGATGGTAGAATTGCCATTAAAACATCCAGAGATTTTTGAGCGTTTGGGAATAGAAGCGCCAAAAGGAGTTTTATTGCACGGCACTCCTGGAACAGGAAAAACATTATTGGCTAAAGCTGTAGCAAATGAAACAAATTCTCATTTTATCTTGATAAATGGTCCTGAAATTATGTCAAAATATTACGGGCAGAGTGAGGAAAACTTAAGAAAAAAATTTGAGGAAGCTCAAAAAAACGCGCCAAGCATAGTATTCATTGATGAGATAGATGCAATTGCCTCAAAAAGAGAAGAAACAAAAGGGGAAGTTGAAAGACGCGTAGTTGCGCAGCTTCTTGCATTAATGGATGGTTTGCAAAGCCGTGGAAAAGTTGTTGTTATTGCTGCTACAAACGTTCCCAATATTCTTGATCCTGCTTTGAGAAGACCAGGAAGATTTGACAGGGAAATAGAAATTGGAGTTCCAGGTAAGGAAGGACGTTTAAATATTTTAAAGATACATACAAGAAACATGCCTCTTGCTAAAAATGTAGCATTAAAGGAACTTGCATCAATTACTCATGGGTTTGTAGGAGCAGATTTGTCATCTTTAGCAAAAGAAGCAGCAATGATTGTTTTAAGAAGAATTTTACCCGATTTACGCTTACAAGAAGAACAGCCTATTCCAAAAGATATCTTGGAAAAGTTGAGAATAACACAAAAAGACTTTAGGGAAGCCTTGAAAGTTGTTAGGCCTTCTGCTTTAAGAGAGGTTCTGGTAGAGATTCCTAATGTAAAATGGGATAATATTGGCGGTTTACAACCTGTTAAACAAGAATTAATAGAAGCAGTTGAGTGGCCATTAAAACATCCAGAATCCTTCAAAAGATTGGGAGTTAACCCACCAAAAGGAATTTTGCTTTATGGCGCTCCAGGAACAGGAAAAACCCTGTTGGCTAAAGCTGTAGCAACTGAATCCCAAGCAAATTTCATTTTAGTTAAAGGTCCTGAATTATTATCAAAATGGGTTGGTGAAAGTGAAAAAGCTGTAAGGGAAGTTTTCAAAAAAGCCCGTCAAACTAGCCCAACAATAATATTTTTTGATGAGATAGACAGCTTAGCCCCAAGAAGGGGAGCAACATCTGAAAATCATGTTAGTGAGAGAGTTGTTAACCAGCTTCTTACAGAAATAGATGGTCTTGTGGAGATGCACGATATTGTTATCATTGCCGCAACAAACAGGCCGGATATTGTTGATACTGCTTTGCTAAGGCCAGGAAGGTTTGATAGGGTTATCTTAACTCCGCCTCCAGATGAAAAATCAAGATTGGAAATATTCAAAGTTCATACACATGGAATGCCATTAAAAAACATAAAATTGGAGGAATTAGCCAAAAAAACAGAAGGTTACGCAGGAGCAGACATAGAGTCTGTTTGCAGAGAAGCGGCAATATTTGCTTTAAGAGAAAGCAAAGATACAAAAGAAATAGCAGCAAAACATTTTGACAAAGCCATAGAAAAAGTCCCGCCATCAATAACTAAAGAAATAGAAAAAACTTATGAAGACATCAGAGAATCCTTAAGCTCAGCCAGAGCAAAACAAATGCAGGAAGAAAAACCTGTTTATATGGGGTAAGTTTTACTACGCAAAACTTTAATCCCTTCATTAGTTCAACACAACGTTCTAATCCCACCCAAGCACTGTAACAATTTTTTACAATTAAGTTAATATTTTAGCAATATTTAAATAAACAATTCTTTCTTTTTTTCTTATGACAGCAAAACCAGGAGACAGGGTAAAAGTAATCACAAAAGATGAAATAAAAGAAGGAATCCTAATGCCCAATGAGGAAACTGATTCTATAATAATAAAATTAGATAATGGCTACAATATAGGTATAGACAATAAAAAAGCAAAAGAAATCAAAGTCATAGAAAAATATAAAGCAAAAGAAACTACTTCTAAAAAAGAAATCAAAAAAGATAACAAAAAGCCAACTATTTCTATATTGCATACTGGTGGAACAATTGCGAGTAAGGTTGATTACGAGTCGGGTGGTGTAGTTGCGTCTTTTTCTGATGAAGATTTTGTCAATATGTTTCCAGAAGTCAAGAAAATAGCTAACATAAAATCAATTCTTGTTAGCAATATGATGTCAGAAGACATGCGATTTTTTCATTATAAAAAAATGAGTGATTCAATTGTCAAAGCAATTAAAGATAAAGTAGATGGAATAATTATTGGACATGGAACGGATACTTTAGCATTAACCGCAGCAGCTTTAAGTTTTGTTTTTGAAAATTTACCAATACCTGTTATTTTAGTTGGCTCTCAAAGAAGTACAGACAGGGGAAGCACAGATGCAGGGGTAAATTTAATTTGCGCTGCCGAATTTATTATAAAAACAGATTTTATTGGAGTCGGAATATGCATGCACGAAAACACTAGTGATAACTCCTGCTTAATATTACCTGCTACTAAGACCAAAAAACTACACACAAGCCGAAGAGATGCATTTAAGGCCGTGAATGACAAAGCCATAGCCAGAGTTAATTATGAAACTAAAAAAATAGAATTCTTAAAGAAATATGAGAAAAAATCAAAGGAAAAATTAATTATTAGGGATAAATTTGAAGATAAAGTTGCTATTATCAAGTCTTACCCAAATATGTTTCCAGACCTGATTGATACCCTAACGCAAAAAGGGTACAAGGGCGTAGTTTTAGAAGGAACAGGAATAGGCCTCATGCCGACGAATATTAAAGAAAATAAAATGAATTTAGACGCAATTAAGAAATTTATGGATTCTGGAGGTATAGCAGTAATAACCTCAAATTGTATTTTTGGTAGAGTACACAAGGATATATATTCTGGAACCAGATTGTTAAAGAATATTGGTGTCATATCAGGACAAGACATGCTAACAGAAACAGCTTTCATAAAACTAGCATGGCTCCTAGGCAATTTCAAAAAAGAAGAAGCTAAAGAATTAATGACTAAAAACCTAAAAGGAGAAATAAACGAAAGACTATTAGGGGATGAGTTTTTGGATTAGAGATTAATTTAAACCTCATCCATAATAACCATTGTTTGTGTTCTTTCTACGCCTTCTATGTTCTTAAGACGTTCTATAGAAAACTGATTTAATTCATCTATATCTTTTACCCTAACTTTAATGAGAATATCAATTGATCCTGCAATTACCGTTGCCTCATCAACCAATTCATGCCTTTTTAACTTGTTCATTATATCATTTGGTGTAATTTTTAATCTTCTTAACACTTTATAGCCAACATTAATGAGGATATAAGCTGATACAGGCCTTCCAATCTTTTTATTATCTAAAATAACAGTATATTTCTTTATTATGCCTTCTTTCTCTAATTTCTTTATTCTATGATGAACTGTTGTAATGGGTATCAAAGTTTTTTTTGAAATCTGTTGGGAAGATAACTTGCTATTCTCTTTCAAAATATTGAGGATTTTTTCATCTTTTTCATCCATAATGGAATGTTTATTCCATTTATTTATAAATTTTCCTGATTTTTTCCATATTTTTCCAAGTATGTTATTATATTCAATGTACTTTTTAATTAAAAAGAGGAAAAATGAAATCATTTGACGAAAAAATAATAACTCTAAATAACGGTCAAAAAGATTTTAGTATTCTAGTTTATCTTAAGGAAGTTGCGGTTAAAAGTAACAACATCAAAACAAAAGCCTTCTGCAGAATTCTGGGTGATAAGTAATGTCTTATGAAGTCGAATTTGAGGACACAATTGAATTCGACGAAAAAGACCAAGATAAAAACACTTTAAACAACACTTTCTCAAAAAACAAAAAATAATTTCAAAAAGCAAAAGCTTATTTTGCAACAAGGTATTTATAAACAACCAATTTAATTCTTTCATGCAACCAATTAAAGATTTATTGAATAAAATAAAATAGGACAAAAGAGAAAAACCAGAAGAATATCCTATTTTATGTTTTTAAACTATTTGAGTAAGTTGACAGGTGCCAACTTTTACTAGGAAAGAACTCCCCTTATGATTGTAATTTTTTATAAATTTCTTTTCTATGGCCTATTTTTAATATCCTCAATTCCTTATCTTTTGTATTCAAATAAATTATCGCCCTGTAATTTCCTATCCTTAGTTTCCATAAGTTACGCCCCTTTAGCCTTTCAATAGAGTTTAATGGGTTTTCACAAACTGAAAGGATTTTTTTAATTATTATTGTTGCTTCTTTCTTAGGCAATTTTTTTAAATCTTTTTTTGCTGGTGATTGTATTATTACCTTATAGTTTAATTCCCATTTCTTCTGTGACATCTTCTAAAGGTTGGCCTTTTCCCTCTTTTATTTCTCTCAATCCTATTTTAATATCCCTTTCTACTTCATCACTTAACTGCCCTTCTTCTAAATTATTCAACACTTTATTAATAACCTCGTCATAACTCTCTTTAGAGTAGTTTTTAAAAAATTTCAACCTTTCCAAAGTATTGTCCTTAACTTGTATTGTTGTTGGCATTTTTCCTCCAGTACTATATAAGTAGTTATAACTACTATATAAGCTTTTCTCTTAATTCAGTAGATGATAAAGTAAATAAATAACTAGTTCTATAATCAAAGAAAAAAGCCAAAGTGGCTGAAGATTAAGGATATGATTCACGAACATAATGTTGATTGATTAAAGAGACTTAACTTAGTTCTTCTAGTAAAATATTATTGTCCCAGTCTTGTCAACAGGCTGGGTTCTTACTGCTGTATAACCCAATCAATCCGAGCCCGCAATGGGGCGAGGGTAAATATGGGGAATAATTATTATGAAAATAATAACCTATTTAAAGTAGGTTTATATAACTTAATGACGTAAGAGAATTAGTGAGTAAAATCAGAGACCATGTTTTTAACCTTAATAAAATAGATAATTTAAGGAGGCTATGTACAAGTGGAATTGGACTATAAGAAATTAGGATTCAGGTGTGGACTCGAGTGTCATCAGCAATTAGAAGGAAAAAAACTATTTTGCAGCTGCCCTACTATCAATTCTAATGCTGAACCTAATGTGAAATTTGAAAGAAGATTAAGAGCTGTAGCAGGAGAAACAGGAGAAGTTGATATTGCTGCAAAGCATGAAATGAAAAAAGGAAAAAAATTCATCTATGAAGCAAACTCAGAAGATACTTGCATAATAGAATATGATGAAGAACCACCAAAACCATTAAACAAACAAGCATTAGAAACTACACTAAAAATTTCTTTAATGCTTAATGCTAAAATTGTTGATGAACTGCAAGTAATGAGAAAAACAGTTGTTGATGGAAGCAATACATCTGGTTTCCAAAGAACAGCTTTAGTTGCACAAAATGGTTACATTGAAACATCAAAAGGAAAAGTAAGAATCTCTGTAATTTTATTAGAAGAAGAGGCTGCACAAAAAATAGAAGAAAGTGGTGACTTTGTAAAGTACCGTTTAGATAGGTTAGGAATCCCAATGATGGAGATTGCAACAGAAGCAGACATAAAAGACCCAGACCATGCAAAAGAAACTGCTTCAATAATCGGAATGATTCTAAGAAGTGTAGGAAATGTTAAGAGGGGCTTAGGCACAATAAGACAAGATGTCAACGTTTCCATAGAAAAAGGAACCCGTGTTGAGGTAAAAGGATTCCAGGATTTAAGAAGCATTCCTAAAGTAATTGAGTATGAGGTAAAAAGGCAGTTAAATTTAATTAAAAATAATAAAAAAATAAATAATGAAGTAAGAAAAGCAGAGTCAGACTTTACAACCTCTTTTCTAAGGCCAATGCCAGGAGCCTCTAGAATGTATCCAGAAACAGATGTTCCTCCAATTAAAATAAATAAAGATTATATTGAGAAATTAAAAAAAGAGCTTCCAAAACTGTTAACTCATAAAACAGAAGAGCTAGAAAAAAAACACAAAATAAGCAAAGAGCTTGCAAAAGAATTAGTTGACCATGAAATTTTCGAAAGCTTAGTTAAAAAATTCAACAAATTAGAATCCTCTCTAATAGCAAACATACTTGTAAATATTCCAAAAGAAATAAAAACAAGATTTAAGCTCGACATCTCCAAATTAAAAAATAAAGATTTTGAAGAAGTTTTTGATTATTTACACAAGGGAAAAATAACAAAAGAAGCAGTACTTAATGTTTTAGTAAAAAAAATAAAAAATGAAAAAGTTGATTTTGATAAGTTTGCAGCTGTTTCTGATAAGGATTTAGAAAAAGAGATTAAGGAACTTATAGAAAAAAAGAAAGGACTAAGCATAGGCGCTTATATGGGAATTCTTATGGGTAAGTACAGGGGCAAAGTTGATGGCAAGAAGATAATGGAAGCTTTGAAGAAGTTTGTAAAATAACCAAATATCGTGAAATGCACTAATTAGTTTAATTATTATCTGTATTTCACGAGATTAGAAATGCGTTCAAATTTCATCTAATCAACGCATTTCTCTATAAGTCAATAATTATGTTCTCTCCAGATGTTTTTCTTTGATTTTATTTCTAATGGTGAATATCTTTTCAATAATTTCTTTTCCCTGGCCAAATTCCACTTTTTTTCCATAATAATTTATGCTGTTTCTGATCCATCTAACCCTATCGAATTGTTCATAATCAAATTCATCAATTTCTTTCCTTAAAAGCTCCCCAATACAAATATGGGATATTACTTTGTATCCTTTCATAACGCAAAACGCTTCTAAGAGTTCCCTTAAAGAATCATAAGCAAGGGAAACATATGCTGAGATATTAATGTCATTAATACTTGCTGTTTTTACTGTGGTTTCTTTAATTGAAGACATTTCAATCAAGGATTTAACTAAATCTTTGTCAATTCTTGTTTTTTTAATCAGCCCTTTCCTAAAACACTCATTCAAATCCATTTTATTTTTCCTTGTATAATTATGCCATTTAGAATATTGTTGATTAAATGCTCATTTTTTAAATTTTTAATATCTTTGACAACAAAAACCTGGATTCTTCTTTTTAATTTTTTTTCATATTTATTTAAATCCGGAAACTCTTTGGTTTTTTCTGAAATTAATAAAAAATCAAAGTCACTTATTTCTGTATCAGTGCCATAAGCTGAAGATCCGAATAGGACTATTGTTGGCTTAAGATAGAATTGATTTATACTATCAAGAAGCCCTGTTGTTTTTATTTTCCTTATATTATAAAAAACCTTTAAATCTTTAAAAAAATCATTTTCAATATTAGCCTTATACAATATAAGCATTCTCTCTTTTCTTTCCATTAACAAATCTTCCTTTGCTAATTTTTTTAATTCTTTGCTAGCGGTTGCAGGAGAAATTTTTAGGATTCTTGCTGCTTCCCTCACATTGAACTCCCTAGTTGGCTCTTCAAAGAATATCCTTAAAGTGTTTAAATTTTTGAACATTTGTTTAATAAAATGAACATTTGTTTAAATATTTTTCTATTTGAGAGTATAATACAAATGAAAATGTAACAGGAATCAAGAAGAAAGGCCTAAGCATAGGCGCTTATATGGGGATTCTTATGGGCAAGTACAGGGGCAAAGTAGGTGGAAAGAAGATAATGGAAGCTTTGAAGAAATATACAAAGTAAAAAAACGCGCCTGCGAAGATTCGAACTCCGGACCTACAGCTAACTCCTGATTTAGGAGGCTGTCGCTCTCTTTGGCCTAATAGGCATCCAAGCTGAGCTACAGGCGCATAAAGAAATAGAAATTAAAGCGGTATATAAATTTTTATCAAATCAATATTCTGGCCTTACATATTCATTAGAAATTAAAGATTTCCTGGCTAAATAGAATTTAAGGTTTCTGGAAATGCTGTTAGCAGTTACCTTTCCAATAATTTTATCGTTTTCAGTAACTATTAATCTTCTTATTCTTTTTCTATCCATTATTCTGCTTGCTTCCACAATATCCTGGTTTGCATCAATTGTCAGTACAGGATGATTCATAATATTTTTCACCTTTACTTCGTCAGGATTTTTTCCTTTAGCAACCACTTTCTTTAAAATATCCCTTTCAGTCATTATTCCAATAACTTCATTGTTTTCCTCAGCCAAAATTGAGCCAATTAATTTTTGCTCCATTAATTTTGCAGCTTCAGAAATACTTACATTAGAATCTACCCTATCCGCCATATGCATTATCTCCTTTACTTTCATAATAAAAACAATAGATAATCTAGTATAAAAACCTTCTTCTTATAATCTATATATTCTCTAAAAGAAACTGTTGTAGGCTGGGCTATTTCAAAAGAAATAGAAAAACCTAGTTCTCTTAGGAAAGTTTAAAAAGTAAAGGTTTGTCACAGATTATTATAGGCTATCTTATTAAGTGCACTATAATCACTAAAGGGCAAATAAAATTGGAAATATTAAGCGGAATAAAAGAAGCAGAACATAAGTCAGATGAATTAGTAGAGAAAGCAAGGCAAAAAGCAGAACGTATAGTGAAAGATACAGAAAACTCTTCAAAAGAAACAATTGAAAAAAAGAAAAAAGATATTGAGGAAAAAAACAGGGAAAAGCTTGAAAACCTCAAAAAACAGTTCGAGGAGACAAAGAAAAAGAGTTTAGAGGAAGTAAAAAAAACAGTAGCTAATATAAAAAAAAGCGCCGATAAAACAAGCAAAAAAGCCATTGATTATGTATATAACGAATTCTTAAAGGTAACAAAAGAAAATGCTTAAGCCAGAACGCATGTCCAAATTATTTGTACTAGGTCCTAAGTCAAAGCTGGAAAAAGTAGTTTCAAAGCTGCAAGAACTTAAGGTAGCTCATATTATAGAGCATAAAAAAGACGAATTTGACTTATGCGCTCCATTAAAATCCTTTGATAAAGTAAGCAGCTTACTGGTGCAAATAAGGTCTATCATGAGTCATTTAAATATTTCCAGCGCTAATCCAAAACCAATAGAATTTAACTTTAATAAATTGGAGAAAAATATTAATGAAATCAGAGAAGAGGTAAATAAGGTCATTGATGAAACAAAAAACACAGAAGATGAGATATCCTTGCTTTCCAATCAAAAAGAAGCTCTAAAGCAAATGGCTTTATTAAATCTATCTCCAGAATATTTCCAAAAATCAAATTATATAAAATCTTATTTCGGATATATTAATGATCCTAACATCAAAGAAAAACTGGAAAATATAACTGACAGATTTGAAATCAAGGCAGTACAACACAATAAAAGGACTCTTGCAGCATTATTTGTCGATTCAAAACTTTCTGACCAATTTGATAAGATACTTGCCGATGCATCATTTTCAGATATAGATATCAGCATTGCAAATGAATTAAAAGGAGCTCCTAATGAGTTAATCGAAAAAATTTCAAAAAAACAGGAAAAGTTAGAGACAAATCTTAAAATACAAAACAACAAACTAAAAAAATTATCTGACAAACATTTTAGGCATCTTATCGATGCTGAAAGGTTCTTATCAGTTGAAGCTGAAAAGGCGCAAGCCCCATTAAGTTTTGGCTCAACAAGAGAAACATTCTTCATGAGATGTTATCTGCCTGAAGCAGATATGGAAAAAGTGAAAAATGAAATTGCAAAAGTTGCAGGCAATAAACTGCATATAGTTGAGGAACCATTAGGTGAAGAAGAAGAGATTCCTGTTAAGCTTAACAATCCAAGATATATTAAAGAATTTGAATTTTTCACAAACCTATACAACCTGCCAAAATACAATGAGTTCGATCCTACTTTTTTAATGGCTTTTACTTTTCCATTGTTCTTTGGTTTCATGTTAGGAGATGTAGGATATGGCCTTGTCACATTTGCTTTATTTTACTGGCTCAAGAAAAAATTTCCAGTTGGAAAAAACTTTTTTAACATACTGATGGCAGCTTCAGTATCTGCAATTCTCTTTGGTTTTATTTATGGAGAAGTTTTTGGCTATGAGCCATGGCATGGCCTTATAATAAGAACTCATAGCGCAAATACCCTGATGCTAATTTCAATAATTGCGGGTGTTGTCCAGGTAAACTTCGGATTAATACTCGGATTTATATCAGAATATAAGCATCATGGATTTCTTAAGGCAGCATACGAAAAATTGAGTTGGATTTTGCTGCAGATTTCAGCAGTTGCTTTGTATGCTTCCTATGCAAATATCATAAATTTGCCAGTTTTTGCTGGTTATACTTTATTAGCTTTATCAATTTTTATGTTATACAAGGGAGAAGGTTATATGGGCCTGATGGAAATACCAACCATACTAACTCATATTGTTTCCTATGCAAGGTTAATGGCTGTTGGCCTGGCTTCAGTTTTCATTGCAGTTATGGTAAATGACTTTGCAACATTTTTATTCCACAAAGGCATACTATTCATTCCCCTTGCGCTAATAGCCCTTATTATCGGACATTTATTTAACATTGCATTGGGCATCTTAAGCCCATCTTTACACTCGATAAGGCTCCATTATGTCGA
The DNA here is from genome assembly GCA_002686855.1 of Candidatus Woesearchaeota archaeon. Taxonomy (GTDB): domain Archaea; phylum Nanobdellota; class Nanobdellia; order Woesearchaeales; family GW2011-AR4. The sequence goes on from NYYQ01000046.1 coordinate 21,055, forward strand.
ATTTTTTACTAAGTTTTATAAAGGCGGTGGAATAGAATATCTTCCTTTCGGAGCTGAAAAACAAAAAAGCATACTTTAACGGAGGTCTAAAAAAATGGTAGTTGAAATTGGAAGCGGTTTGCTTGGCGTAGGCGCAGGCCTTGCAATAGGTCTTGGAGCTATAGGAACAGGACTGGCCCAGCAGCAGGCAATTGCAGCTGTTTTTGGTGGAATTGTAGAGGATCCAAAACAGTTCGGTAAGGGCTTGTTCTTTATTGTCCTTCCAGAGACGCTGGTAATTTTTGGCTTAGTAATTGCAATAATGCTAATGGGTAGAATGTGATTTTTGCCAACTAAAAGCAATAAGTAAATAATATGGGATTGGAAAAAATAAAAGAAGAGATACTGCAGAAAGCTGAAGCAGCAGAAAAAGGTATTTTGTCAGAGGCAGCTGCAAAAATTGATGGAGTAAAGAAAGATGTTACTGAAAAGATAAAGCAGCTGGAGCAGGAATCATTACAAAGCCTGCATACACAGATGAAAGCAATAGAAAATCGTGAGCAATCCCTTCAAAATATAGAATCCCAGAAAATGCTTTTTGAGGCAAAAAAAGAAATCATGGATAAGGTTTACCACGAAGCCTTTAATAAAATTAAGAAAATAGCAAAAAACGAGAGAGAAGCTATAATAAAAAAGCTGCTTGAAATGGCCAGAAAGGAAATAGATGTTGATGTAGTATATGCAAACAGCATAGATCAGGAATTTATAGATGCTAATCTTAGAGTAAAGCCATTTGACACTGATGGAGGGATTATCTGTGAGACAAAAGATGGCTCAGTAAGAGTAGATTATACCTTTGCCTCTCTTTTCCAGGACTTGAGAGAAAAAACCATTAAAGAGGTATCAAAAATATCATTCAAATAGTCAATAAAGTCCGCAGACTTTATTCAGCGGAAATTGGGTTTTATACCCCACAGCTTCGCTGTGGACATTTATACCAATTTCGAGAGTAAAAATTCCAACCGCTGTGAATTGCGAGCGAACTCGCTTCGCTCGTCG
>NYYQ01000047.1 GCA_002686855.1 Candidatus Woesearchaeota archaeon
AAAATCAAAACTATTGAGAAGATGTTCTTTGATATTAGTGCTTGCTTTGTCTTTTGTTGAGGATATTATTGCTATGTTCATAAAAAACCATATTTTTAAATGATTTATAAATTTTAGTAAGTTTTTCTACAAAAGAGATGAAGCTAAAATTGGGGTTGAGTGGGAGAGAATTTGAAAAAAAACCGAAAGGTTTATATATAAGTTAAACCATCATGCAGTAGTAAAAATAATAATAAAATTATCAAGGTGGTAACAAACATGGCAAAAGCAATTACATCGATTCCATTAGCATTTATTGCTACGTTAGCAGTAGCACCTATGGCGACCGCTGAAACTTCTAAACCATTAGTTGTAGGTGAAATACTACCTGGGGCATACAAAGTAGCAGCGGATCTGAACAGATTGAGTGGGGATGTTGGAACAGAAAGTGCTTCTTTGCTTGGTAGTCCAAGATTGGAGATGGATATTCTAAGAAGAGAAGGACCTACTGGTGTGAAATATCCTGCTGCTGTGATATTACATGATTATAGGCCGAAACATGAGGATCAACCCGGGGAAGAGGATACCATAAATTTGGTAACTGAACAAGGAGATCGAAGAAATGAAATTACAATCGATGCTTTGACCGGAAGAGTTCTGCAAATAGACCTTGGTTCGACTAGAGAAGCCATGGTAGATTTCCGAGACTTCTGGAATGATGTTGAAAAAGCTTATCGTTGATGCTATTACTATTATTCAAATTCTCCCCTGTACTCAACCCTTTAGTTTCTCAGAAAAATAAGAAATTTCACTAAAGATATAACCATTTCTAAAATAAATAAGTAAATAAATAAGTATAAATATAAGTAACATATTCAGCATTTCCAATATAAATAACCAACAAATTTATATATAAGTAATTTAATAAGTACTAAAATAAGTACAATGACAACAGAATTCAAGAGAAAGCTCTACAAGCGAGGCTCTAGCTTTGAAACTACTATTCCTATGCCTCTGCTATTCGCTTTAGACAAGAGCAAGAAACACAATGTTGTTTTCTTCTTTGACCAGGATGCAAATAAATGGTATATAAAATTTGAAGAGCAAAAAGGGTGATGCAAATGCAGAAAAAATCGAGTTTCCTAAAAAAACAGCTCGAAAAACTTGCTGATAAAAATATGAATGAAGAACTTATTTTAGGTCTGAATAAATCAGACGAAGAAGAAGATTATTACCCAAATTAAGATGCACAATAAAAAAATAGAAGATGTCTTTAAAGAACTAAAAACAAATAAAGAAGGTTTAACTGAAAAACAAGCAGAGGAAAGGCTAAAAAAATACGGCCCTAACGAAATTAAGCAAGCCAAAAAAATAAGCCCAATAAAGATTTTTCTGCAGCAGTTTAATAATATCTTAATTTATATATTAATTGCGGCAGTGATAATATCTATTTTTCTTGGAGAAAAAGAAGATGCAATAGTAATTGGCATTATCGTGATTGCAAATGCTATAATCGGCTTTAGAATTGAATACAAGGCAGAAAAATCCATTGAAGCCTTAAAAAAATTAGCAAGCCTAAAAGCTACTGTATTCAGGGAAGGAAAAGAGAAAACAGTTGATGCCAAGCTATTGGTTCCAGGAGACATAATCAAGCTACAGACAGGAGATAAAATTCCTGCGGGTTCCAGACTTATTGAAATAACAGATTTACATACACAAGAAGCAGCTTTAACAGGAGAATCTTTGCCTGTAAAAAAAGAGCTTAAAGTTTTGCCTGAAAAAACCCCTTTGGCTGATAGGCTTAATCTGGTTTTTTCAGGAACTATTGTAACTAATGGAAAAGGAAAGGCAATAGTAGTGTCTACTGGAATGCAAAGCCAAATGGGTAAAATTGCAAGCATGATAGAAGAAGCAGGAGAAGAAGCAACACCATTGCAAAAAAAGCTGGCCATTCTTGGTAAAAGAATAGGTGTTGTGACGTTGGTAATAGTATTGATGGTGTTTGTTTCCGGCATATTGAAAGGAGAACCTCTTCTGGAATTTTTTATATTGGCAGTAGCTTTAGCAGTAGCTGCAATACCTGAAGGATTGCCGATTGTTGTGACAATTGGCCTATCAATCGGTGTCCAAAGAATGATTAAAAGGCATGCTTTGATAAGGAAACTTCCATCTGTAGAAACTTTAGGCTCGACAAATGTTATCTGCACAGATAAGACTGGAACTTTAACAAAAAACGAGATGACTGTAAAGAAAATTTATGCAAATGGAAAAATTATAGATGTTTCTGGCTCTGGCTATGAAAAGAAAGGAGAATTTTTGTTTAATAATAAAAAATTAAACCCAAAAGAACTTCAGTTACTGCTTAAGATTGGAGCTTTAAACAATGATGCTGCTTTTGATAATAAAAATGTAATTGGCGATCCGACTGAGGCAGCCTTAATTGTAAGTGCTGCAAAAGCAGGAATCAACAAAGAAATATTACAAAAAAAATATCCAAGAAAAGCTGAAATTCTATTTACTTCTGAAAGGAAAAGAATGACCACGATGCACAACATTGATGGTGAGAATGTTGCATATGTTAAAGGAGCGCCTGAAGTTATTCTGAGCAAGTGCAATTCATACTATGAAAACGGAAAGGTAAAGAAACTAACAGCATCAAAGAAAAAAGAAATTCTTGAAGTAAACAAGGAATTTGCAGACAATGCTCTAAGGGTCTTAGGTTTTGCATTCAAAACTGTTATGGACAAATCAAGAGCTGAAAAAAACCTCATTTTTATAGGATTGCAAGGCATGATAGATCCTCCAAGGGAAGAAGTTAAAGAAGCAATTAAGAAATGCAAACTTGCAGGAATAAAAGTTGTTGTTATTACTGGAGATAATGAAGCAACAGCAAAGGCAATAGCCCATGCTATAGGAATTGAAGGAAAATCAATCAATGGCCAGGAATTAGATAAAATAAGGAATCTGGAAAAGCAAGTCGAAGAAATTGCAATTTATGCAAGAGTTAATCCAGAACACAAAAACAAGATTATAGATGCATTAAAGAAAAAAGGCCATACTGTTGCAATGACAGGAGATGGTGTTAATGATGCTCCTGCATTAAAAAAAGCAGACATTGGCATCTCAATGGGCATAACAGGAACTGATGTGACAAAAGAAGCATCTGATATGATTCTTACAGATGATAATTTTGCATCTATAGTTAATGCTGTTGAAGAAGGCAGAGGTATTTATGATAATATCAAAAAATTTGTTGAATATTTATTATCATCTAACCTTGGAGAAGTTCTGACTATCTTTATCGCAATAATCATTGGCTTACCTTTGCCTTTAATAGCAATAATGATACTATGGATTAATTTAGTTACAGATGGATTGCCAGCTTTAGCTTTATCTGTTGATCCTGCAGACCCAAACATTATGGAAAAAAAACCCAGAGATAAGCATGAAAGGATAATCTCTAAACCCATAATAGCAAGAATGTTTATTGTGGGTATTACAATGATGATTGGCACATTAGCTGTTTTCAAATTATACGATCCAGATGCAAACTTAATGTATGCCCAGACAATGGCCTTCTCTACATTAATGTTTTATCAGATGTTTAATGTCTTAAATTGCAGGTCTGAATTTAATTCACTATTCAAAATAGGATTGTTTACAAACATGAAGCTCTGGGGCGCAATTTTAATCTCAATACTAATGCAAATTCTTGTAATCCACAGCCCATTAAGCGCATTCTTTAAAACAGTTCCTTTAACAGGCATTGATTGGCTATATGTAGTTTTAGTTTCCAGCTCTGTCTTCATAATTGTAGAAATCTATAAGTTTGTTATAGTAAAGATAAGGCCAGATGTGATTGGGTAATTAATTTGCAAATATTAGAAAACGACATAAGTTTTATTCATTTAGTATGTCGTTTTATATATAGTAGCGGATGTTTATGACCCATAACTTATGTCCGCTACTATATACAGGAAAATAATTTAAACATTGAATTTGTAATAAAATCAAATGTTAGAAATGCTTATTTGGATTTTAGTTTTTGTAATTAGCTTGTTTGTATTGATAAAAGCATCATCTTACTTTACTAACTCTGCTGAAAAAATAGGCTTGTACTTTGGAATGCCTGCTTTTATTATCGGAGTTACTATAGTAGCAATAGGAACTTCCATGCCAGAACTTATCTCATCTATTTTTGCTGTTTTAAAAAACTCATCAGAGATAGTAGTGGGAAATGTAATTGGTTCGAATATAGCTAATATCTTTTTTATTTTAGCTATTGCTGCTATTATCGGGAAAAAACTAAAAATTACTTATGGGATTCTTCATGTTGATTTGCCCATACTAGTTGGTTCTGCATTCTTGTTCGCTTTGATGATTTGGGATGGTATTTTTACTTTACCAGAGGCTTTGCTATTGATACTAGGCATTGTTATTTATTTCCTCTATACTCTAAGTTTGGAAAAGGAACATGAAGATGTTGAAATAAAAAAAGAGATGAAAAAAGAGCTTACAAGAAAAAAGAGATTAGATGCAAAAACTATTGCAGTACTTGCTGTAAGTGCTGTTTTTATTTATATTGGCGCAAAGTATACTATAGAAGCAGTTATTAATTTATCAGAAATATTCAGCTTAGGGAAAGAGATAATAGCTGCAAGTGCTGTTGCTCTTGGGACATCATTACCGGAATTAACAGTAAGCATTATTGCAGCAAGAAAAGGAAAGCCAGAGATAGCAGTAGGAAACGTTCTCGGCTCAAATATATTCAACACTTTTGTGGTAATGGGTGTGCCTGCATTATTCGGAACTTTGATTATCCCGCAAAACATAATTACCTTTGCATTGCCAATGATGTTAGTAGCAACCTTATTATTTTTCTTTATTGCCCAGGAAAAAGAAGTAACAAAATGGGAAGGCTATTTGCTTCTATTATTTTATGTCTTCTTTATTGGAAAATTGTTTAATTTGTTTTGATAATTATAGAAATCTATAAGTTTGTTGTGGTAAGGGTAAGGCCTGATTTAGTAAAATAATACTATCAAATTTATAAATACTCTTCTATTTCAGAATAAACATGCACCTAAAACAAATATGCAAAGAAATACTCAAGGAAGCAAAGAAAAACAATATTAAGGATTTAAAGTCTTTCAACAAAATTAAGCTTAATGTTTTAAATAGATTTGAATATAAAAACATCCCTAAAAATGCAACCATTGCTTCTTTGGCATCTGATAAAGACAGAAAGCAGTTCAAAAGCATCTTGTCAATGAAGCCAGTAAGGACTATTTCTGGAGTTGCTCCTCTTGCTCTTATGACAGATCCTTATCCATGCCCCCATACAATCAAGGGAATAGGCCCCTGTACTTATTGCCCTGGAGGTCCAGGAAGCCCTTTTGGAACTGTTCCACAAAGCTATACAGGCAAAGAGCCATCAACAAGAAGAGCTATAAGAAACCATTATGACCCATATCTTGGTGTTTTTAACAGGTTAGAGCATTACGTAGCTATGAACTCAGTTCCGGAAAAAGTTGATGTTATATTGCAAGGAGGTACATTCAATTTCTTCCCTTATAGCTATCAAGAATATTTTATTAAATATCTGTTTAAGGCAATGAATGACTTTTCAAGATTATTTTACAACAAAGATAGAATTGATATGCAAAAGTTCAACAGTTTCTTTGAAATGCCTGCTGATATTAGCGATACAAGCAGAACAGAAAGAATCCAGAAAAAATTGTTATTTATTAAGAACTTAGATTTATCAAATAAAAAAATTTTAAATTCAATTAATAATCTTTTTTTCAATAATAAAAATTTATCCAATGGAATTTTTAAACAATGGAAAAAATTCAATAAAAAAAATTCCAATTCAATTAAAAAATCAAATAAAAATAATTTTAATGGAAAAAATTCAATTAAAAAAAATGAAATAAAAAATCAAAATGAATCAATAAAATCAATTTTAATAAAAATAAAAAATCATAATGATAAAAAAATATTATTAGAAAAGGAGCAAAAAACTAATGAAACTGTAAAGATAAGATGTATTGGCTTAACAATAGAAACAAGGACAGATTATGGTAAATTAATACAAGGAAATGAAATGCTCAAGCTCGGTTGCACAAGAATAGAACTAGGCATTCAGACAATATATGATGATGTATTAAAAAAAATAAATCGTGGCCACTCAGTAAAAGACAACATAGATTCAATACAAATTCTCAAAGACCTGGGCTTCAAGATTAATGCGCATTACATGCCCGGCTTACCTGAAACAACAAAAGAAATGGACAGGAAAGGGCTAAAAGAACTATTCAAAAATCCAGATTACAAGCCAGACATGCTTAAAATATATCCGTGCATGGTTATGGGGGGAACAAAATTGTATAAATATTGGAAAGCCGGAAAATTTAACCCACTAACAACAAAGGAAGCTGCAGAGATGATTGCATGGGCTAAGCAATTTGTTCCAGAATTCATTAGGATAATGAGGGTTCAACGCGACATACCTTCGTTTTTAACTTCTTCTGGTGTAGATAAAACAAACTTACGCCAATATGTTGAAAAAATTTGTAAACAAAAGAATATAAAATGCAAATGCATTAGGTGCAGAGAAATTTCATTAAACAAAAAAAATTATAATTTAAAAAATTTAAATATTGATGTTATAGAATATAATGCTTCTAATGGCAAAGAATTTTTTATACAAGCAATAGATAAAAACCATTCATTATTTGGATTTTGCAGGCTAAGATTTCCCTCAAAGCCGTTAAGAAAAGAAATTACTAAAAAATCTGCTTTAGTTAGAGAACTCCATGTTTATTCTACTGTTGTTCAGATAGGCAAGAAATCAAGAGAAAGCTTCCAGCATAGGGGCATAGGAAAAAAACTGATGAAAAAAGCAGAAGAAATAACAAAAAAACATAATAGAAATAAAATTGTGGTCATTTCTGGTATTGGAGCCAAGCAATATTTTTCTAAATTAGGCTATGCCTATGATGGGCCTTACATGTCAAAAAAACTCTAAAAATGGAACAAAAATTAATGCCTAATGCTAATGAAATAGAATTCAAGGAAAAATTCATAGAAAGATATTCAAAATTAACAGAGTGGGAAGAATTTAAAAAAATTTCCTTATCTTTTCTTAGAAGATCAATAAGAGTAAACACCTTAAAAATCCCCATAAATGAATTAAAAAAACGATTGGAAAAAAACTGGAATCTAACACAGGTTCCATGGTGCAAGGAAGGATTCTGGATTGAACATAAAGGCATTGGAGATGAACATAGAAGAGATATTGGGAATTTAATTGAGCATAGCTTAGGTTATTTTTACACTCAGGAAGCAGCATCAATGATTCCACCATTAGTTCTAGAACCAAAAGAAAATGAAATTGTCTTGGATATAGCAGCATCTCCAGGAAGCAAAACAACTCAAATAGCCCAATATATGAATAATAAAGGAATCTTAGTTGCTAATGACTACACTATTTTAAGGATGAAGCCTTTAAGCCTTAATTTGCAAAGATGCGGTGTTACAAATTGTATAATCACATTAATGCTGGGCCAATGGTTTAGAAAATCCAATATTGAGTTCGACAAAATTTTAGTGGATGCTCCTTGCTCTGGTACAGGAACAATAAGAAAAAGCCTCAAAACATTAAGAATCTGGAATCCTAACATGATAAAAAGGCTTTCAATAACCCAAAAACAGCTTTTAGAGACTGCATTTAAAATTTTAAAGCCAGGTGGAACTTTAGTTTATTCAACTTGTTCTTTAGAGCCGGAAGAAAATGAAGGTGTTGTTGATTTTTTATTAAGTAAATATAAAAGTGCGAGTTTAGAAGAAATAAAATTAAAGAATTTAAAGAAAAGTGAGCCTATATTGGAATTTGAAAAAAACAATTATAATTCTGATATTAAAAAATGCCTAAGAATCTGGCCCCAGGATAATGATAGCGAGGGCTTTTTTGTCGCCAAATTAAAGAAATTATAGATATCGTGAAATGCACTAATTAGTTTAATTATTATCTGCATTTCACGAGATTAGAAATGTGTTCAAATTTCATCTAATCAACACATTTCTCTATATGTGACAAACAAAACTCAAGGAACGAAGCGTAGCGAAGTGACAGAGCTTATTTGGTTTATTAGAAATAAAAAATAGGAAAATTTAAATAGCAGAAAGTATACCAGAGGTATACCATGAACACTACAACAATAAAACTGAAAAAAATAACGAAATCTGCTTTAAACCATTTAAAAAGTAGAAGAGAGAGCTATGATGATGCAATACATAAGCTTATTGAGCAATCAAAAGATAAGACTTTAGAGAGCGAGTTGATAGAAGGGTATAAAAGTCTTGGCAAAGAAGATCTCAAAATGTTGGAAGAGTGGGAAACTGCTTCTAGGGAAATACAAGAATGAGCAAAGTAAGACGGGGAGAGATATGGATTGTAAATCTTGATCCAACTCTTGGTCATGAAATTAAGAAAGCAAGGCCAGGTGTAATAATACAGAACGATATAGGCAACGAATACAGCCCTATAACCATAATTGCGCCAATAACATCCCAAAATGTAGAAAAGATTTATCCTTTTGAAGTTTCCTTAACTAAAAAAATTACTGGCTTGGATAAGGACTCAAAGGTTTTATTGAACCAAATAAGAGCAATAGATAAGAAGAGGCTAGTAAAGAAATTAGGAAAAGTTGATGTTGAAACCTTGAACAAGGTAGATTACGCTATTAGAGTTAGTTTAGGTCTAAATAATGAATGAATATTAAAACAACAAAATTCCACTTATCTGAGGTAATTGGTTTAAACATAACAATTACATTGCATGGAATTTTGTGTGCTCAAAAACCATCCATAATAAGTGGAATTTTGAGCGTCAAAAACCACTTAATGTGAGGCTAATGAAATCATGCCATCC
>NYYQ01000048.1 GCA_002686855.1 Candidatus Woesearchaeota archaeon
TCTAAACTCAGTATTCTCTTGCTTAGCATTTGGATGGTTGGCATAATACTGAGCTCCATGATCTGTCATTACGCTTTTTGGCTTTCCATATTCCGCTATGGCAGATTTCAGCAGAGCTATACTATTATTTGCTGTAGCTCTGCTGAACAAGCCAAAACTTGTTATTAGTCTTGTCCTATCATCTATGTAAACACTAAGCTGCTTGCCTGTAAAAGGACAATAAGTCCAGTCAGTATGAGTCATATCATTTGGATTAGGAAGCTCATACCTAACCCATTTTCTGCTTTTTTGCTTCTTAATGTTAGGCTTAACTAATCCATTCCTAAGAAGAAGCTTTTCTATTTGCCTATGACTTATACCCAATCCTCTTTTTTTGAGGATTTGCTCAATATGACAAGCACCATAACCATATCTTTTTCTTATATCAAAAATGATTATTTCTGCATTCTTGTTCAGCTTAGTTTCTGGACGTCCCGTTTTATGATCTTTAAGACCATCAAAACCATATTCTTTATGTTTATCAATTATTTGATAAACAGCACTTCTATGGATGTTTTGTGCTAAGGCTAATTTAGATATAGGAATACCTTTTTTATATTGCTTAACTAACCACACTCTTTTTTTGTAAGTTAGTTTATACATATTAATCACCCAATGTAACCAATATGTGTCTAGTTAAAACGTGATAGCACAGTGTTGATAAGAACTCAAAGAAGTTGCAACAAATCCCTCAACCTACTAATAACCAAATCACCATGAGTATTCAACCCAACAACAAAAGCACCGGCTGATTTTCCTGCTTTATAATCAATTTTAGTGTCACCAACATACATTATTTCATCAGGCATTACCTTTAGCTTTTCACATGCTTTTAAGATAGGATCGGGATATGGTTTTGCTTTTTCAACATCATCTGCAGTTATAACTACATCAAAATATTTGTCTATCTTATGGAAATTAAGAATCTTATTAACAATACTTCCAGGAGAATTTGTAACTAAACCTATCTTGAATTTTTTATGCTTTATGGCTTTTAGGACTTTTTCTGCATCTCCATTCAATTTGGTTTTCTTGGCATTTTTCCCCATCAGCTTTTCATATTCTTTTTTCAAAACTTTTGGGTCTAGATTGTTAAAAAATTCTTTTGCATCCCTTTCCACAGAACCGCCCCAAACTTTTTTCCTGAACTCTTCTTTGCTTATTTCCTTCAAATTATATTTTTTCCTCAATTGATTAAAAACACTAAACCAAGCCTCAAAAGAATCAATAATAACACCGTCAAGATCAAATAATATCGCTTTTAACTCAGTTTTCCTTTTAGGGTTCATCATTTCATTATGTTTCCTTTGGCCATAAAAAACCCAATACAATGCAAGAAAAGCAGTAACCACAATCATTGCTGTAAGAATCAGGCTCATTTTTATTGTTATAGTTTAATTATTTTTTATTTTATTGGATTACTGATTTATTTTTTAATTGAAATTTTTATTATTACCTATTTTTTAAATCAATGTTTTCTTTTATACCTCCCCCTTGATTCAACTACTTTTAACCTTTTTAAAACTTCCTTTCCATTAACAGCTTTTTTCTCATATACTTCCAAAACAGCTTTATAGCATTTTTCCCATATTTTGTAATGTTTAGATTCCAAAGCCTCTTTCAATAAATGCAAATCAACTGCCCTATCCTCAATTTTATGGGAGAAAAGACTCAAACCATAGTCGATAAAATATACTTTTTTGTTAAAAACCATATTGGATGTTGTCAAATCACCATGAATAATGTTGTTGTTATGCAATATAGCAATCTTTTCCCCTATTTCCTTGCTTAATTCAACATAATTATTTTTCTCAAGAATATCTTTCAATAATTTTCCTTTAATATATTCTATCTCTAAATTCTCTTTTTCATCATTTTCAATCAATTTTGGACTAGGAAAATTTATTGCTTCTAACTTTTGAAGCACTTTTGCTTCCCTTTTTGTCCTGAATTTCCTTAGCTTTTCATCTATCTCTTTTATTCTATAATTTTTTTTAAATCTGTTCTTAATTACATTATCTTTAACTAAGAATAATTTTGATTCTGCTCCTTGCGCTATTAGTTTTTTCATGAGATTATTTTATTTTTTCTCTGATTTGGTTTATTTGCCCTTTAGTGATATTATCCAATAAATTTCTTATATTGAGAAGCAAATCTGAAAGACTTTTTGATTCAATATTTACTGGCCTGTTTTTTAGATAATATTGGTTGTCTATTCTTAGTTCCTTATCCTCTTCCAATCTACAAGAAAAGTTGAAATTAATAATTTTTTCACTTTCTAATAGCTTAATAACTTCTATTGTGCAGCTATGAATTTCAGATTTTATTCCGATTTTCATTAAAAGAGAATACGCTGCAAAATACTCTGTGTAGTATTTTTGTGTAGCAAGCCACATATTAGAGCCAGTATCTTTGATTTTATTCATAACCCTTAAAGTTTCTTCAGCATTTTGGTAATATTCTTCTGCTAAGTTGTTATTAGAATCTATCAACTTCATACCTTTTTCTTTGCACCATTTAATTTTATCATCCATTTTTATAAAGCAAATTTACGAAATAATCATGGTTATTTAAGATTATATGGGATTTTATTAATTCTTTAATAAATGGTTTTGATATATCTTTTTCATTTGTTTGTATGATGTGTAATTTTATGGAATATGTTTGCTCAAATTTTCTTAATATTTTTTTTATTTCGTTATCTTTTGAAATTACAAATAAATCAATATCCTTAAAATTAGCTCCATTAACTGATGATCCAAATATTAAAATATTGTTTTTGTTGAAATGGGGAGAAACATGAGCATATAAGCTTTTGAATAAAGAATTTTTTAATAAGTTATCCAACCTCTGTTTTTCGCATATAGAAATATAATCGAAAACTAAAGGGTTGCCTTTATTTATCCAATATAACCTTAATCGCTCTTTTTTTTCTTCTATAAGTATATTAGCTTTAACTAAGATATCTAAGTATTTTCTTATTGTTTGGTGGGGTATTTTAAAGTATTTTTCAAATTCTCCTAAATTTATTCTTTTATCTAAATCATCAAGGAATATTTCTAAATAAGTATAATAATTTACCATAAGGTAAATTTATTTACCTTAGTTTATAAATGTTTTGGTATTTTCAAACAATCTTAAAGAAAACCTAATTCTTACTTTTTTTAACCAAATAATCAACAATAAGAAAGCTTTAAATAATTTACTTATATGTTGATTAATATAATAAAATGAAAATAAAATTAAAATATTATCCTCAGCATAAAGACTATTCCTGTGGTCCAAGTGCATTGAGAATGGTTTTTGAACATTTAGGTAAGCACTATTCTGAAGAAAAGATGATTCAATTATGCAAAGCAATGCCAAAAATAGGAACAAGCCATAATCATTTAATTGAAGAAGTAAAAAAAGAAGGATTTTACTGTCTGGAAAAAGATCATGGAAAAATTAAAGACATTATTGAATCGTTAGAGCAAGGATATCTTCCTCTTATTAATTATTATAACCCATTATCAAATTCAGGGCACTATTCAGTTATTTGTGGTTATGATTCAAATGAAGAACTACTCTTTTTAGCTGATCCTGCAAATGGTAATGATTATACTCTTTCATATGGTGAGTTCAAGAAACTTTGGCACAATTTTTTGAATAATTCTAAAGGATGGTTCTTATTAGTGGGCAGGTCAAAGTTTTTTTAGGATTTTGATTTTTTTATATAGAAATCAATAACATCTTTTGTTACATTTTTCCCATATAATACTTTTAATTGCACTAATCCTGTTGGGCAAGTAACATTAATCTCCAGCAATTTACCTTCCACAATATCAAATCCCACAAAATCAAGACCTTGTTTTTTTAAGTAAGGGTGGGCTGTTTTTATTATATTAAGATCGTTTTTCGTAATTTTAGTTTTGGTTGGAGTTCCTCCGATAGCCATATTTGCTCTAAAATCTCCTTTTTTAGGAATTCTTTTAATAACTCCAAGAGGCTTGCCATCAAGAACAAGAATTCTTCTATCACTTTCATAAACCGAATCAATAAACTCCTGAACTATGCCATAATCTTGTCCTTGGTTTATTACTGTATTGATTTTCCTGTACAGTTCTGGATCTTTTTGAGTTAAAAGGAATACATCTATCCCATCATACATATTGACTGGTTTTATTACAGCCTTCCTATGTTTTTTTATAAATGATTTTATATGTTCTTCATTTTTTGTAACAATAGTTTCTGGTATTATTGAAGGGAAGTTAAAAGCCATTAATTTTTCATTAGAATTTCTTAAACCAAATGGGCTATTGATTACTTTAGTCTTTGTTCTCTCTAATAACATGGTAACATGATGAAAATTCACATCATAAGGAGGTTCCTTACGCATCAATACTAAGTTAAAATCATCTAAAGATAAGTCTGTTGGTTTGGATGATGAAGGCTTTTTATTTTTCATACTGACTTTTGCAGCTAAAGAATGTGTAATTCCTTTTTTTAAAAATAAATCTCCAGCATCACAACAATATACTCCTATCTTACGCTTTATACATTCACCCATCATTTCTATTGTTGAATCTGTTTTCATATTCATTAATTTTTCAAAAGGGTCCATAATAAATAAAAATTTCATTGCACTTCCTCCATTTCTTTTCCAATGGCTATATTTGCAATATTGGCTAATAAAGCATATAATGACAGCTCCTTATTTTCATCCACAAAATCAATTATTGGCCTTGTTATATTGTCCTTAAGAAGCACATCAAATTTTGCGTCAGGAGCATTTAAGCTTGCTTTCTCATCCTTTGAATCATGCATTCTCATAAATCCTCCAACATTTCTGCCGCCAACAGAATAAAGGACAGGTTCTGCACTTCTTCCATTAACTTTGTATTTTGTAGATATACCATCTTGGACTATAACAGAATTTATTAGTGATTTTTTCTTTCCTGCTTTCATTTTTCTTCTTTGCTTGCTATTCAATTCCAAAATTTCTTTTCCAGAATGCACACTTATTATTCCCATACCATAAGTTCCGGAATTATCCTTGACAAAAACATAGGGTTTTTCATCTACACCATATTTCTCATATTTTTCTTTGCTCTCTGCAATAATTTTGTCCACTACTTCTGCAACTTTTTCTATGTTCTTTCCAGTTCCAAAATTAATATCATCCACTTCTTTTGTCCTGGGGCATAAAATCCAGTCATCAATCCCCACATTATCAGAAAACTCTTTTATCAGCTTGCAAAAATGCTTAAAGTGGTTGCTTTTTTTCCTGTGCATCCATCCAAGCTTTAAAGGAGGAGTAATACATTCCTTAACATCATTCAATAGCTCAGGAGCTTTAACAGAAAAATCATTATTCAGCAATATCAATCCTTTTTCAAAACTTTTTGTTTGTATATTACCATTAACATGCTTCATTTTTTCAAGTGTTAATTTCTGCTTATTACTATCAACCACTTCTAAAGTTTCTTCAATATCTCCCCTTATGCTTCCCAACACTACATTATAGCCAGCATTTATCAAAATTTCCCTTAACGAATTTAAATTCGATAAGTAAAATAAATTTCTTGTATGCGCTTCTGGAATCACAAGAATATTTTTTGTTTCGCATATTGATGGAATGAATTGCTTAAAATACTCTGAAGCAAGTTTTTTTGATTCCCATGAAAGATTATTGAAACCAGCAGGAAATAAATTAGAATCAACAATAGAGGCCTTTATACCATTATCCCTAATATCAAAAGAAGAATTGATTGGCAGAGTTACCTCTTTCCGTTTCTTATCAACCCATTGAATTACTTCTTCCCGCTTTTCATTCACAAGCCTCTGCAAACTTTCAATCATTTTACTCTCTAAAGAATATTTCTCTATTAATAAAACTATAGTTTATTCATTTAAACAAGAGTTTTAATAGTAATTCTTAGCCAGAAATCTCTGCGCTTTAACATGGGAAGATATCACAATATATAGAAAGATTTTTAATTAACTGACTACTTTATAGTAGTATGAGTTTAGAAAGATTAATGGTCGAAGGTGCACATCCTAGGCAAATAACTAGATATCTCAATGACCTAGTTGAAATGACTGGCCCATGTGGAGATCCTAATGTAGAGGCAGAGATAAACAGAGCCGTTACTGAATTTCCTGAAGACCTTTACTTCCAGGCTATATTTGCCAAATATTATATTAAAACAGCAAATTTCGAAAGAGCTTTAGAAGTAGCTCCAAACGATGCAGTTGGCAGAGGATTAAAAGCCCAAGCATATATAGGAATGGCAAAATATGAAGATGCTTTGAGAGTAGCTCCAGATAGTGCAGTTGGCTTAGGATTACAAGCCCAGGCCAATATTGGAAAAGGCGACTATGTTGCTGCATTAGCTATTTTGGATAGAAAAATAGCCTTAGCTCCAGATGATGCAGTTGGATATTATATGAAAGCTGCAATTTATTTTCATTTAGATAAAGTCCAATCTTCTATGTTAGAAATTAATAAAATATTTCAATTACCTAAAAAGGATGTAAGTCCAAAAACAATGTTCAATACAATTATTTTGCTCTACGCGATGGCAGCAGATGAGAATCCACTAATCGTTGCTCTTGAACATTCAACTGATTCAGGACTATTACTAAGAGCAAAAGAGCGTGCTTTTGTTTATAGAAAGGAAAGAAGCGAAGCCACAGACCCTCAATCGGCAATAATGGACCATTTTTGGAAAATCACATCAACAATGCCTTTAAGGCCAGTTGATAGGAAATCTGCTGGAATCGGATTTACCCCTTATTCTCATTAACAGGAATCAATAGTAATACTTACTAGAAATCTCTGCACTTTAACATGGGGAAGATATCATTAAAACTATAGTTTATCTGTTTAAGTCATATTTTATTACGCTAAAATTCCACCAATCCTATGATTGGTGGAAAAATAGTGGCGGATAATCTCACTACGTTCGTGAGTTTTGCTACGCAAAACCTTCGCTTAGTCAAAAACCACCTGAACAATACAGCTATAATAAAAACATGTTACCCATCTCTGATGGGTGGTTTTGACTTAGAAATAGCCCCGCCAGGACTTTCGTAACTGACTTAGTTGTTTCGAACCTGGGTCCCAAGGCCCAGAACCTCGGATGATTGTTCGCGCAGCGAACCCAGAAAATCTCTGGATTTTCGCTGGACCGCTACACTACGGGGCTATAGAAAATCAAGAATAAGTTTTGCTTTTAAATATTTTTATTAAACTTTAAGCAGTTTGCACTGGTTTCTTTTCT
Source organism: Candidatus Woesearchaeota archaeon (assembly GCA_002686855.1). GTDB lineage: Archaea > Nanobdellota > Nanobdellia > Woesearchaeales > GW2011-AR4. The sequence continues at coordinate 7,305 of NYYQ01000048.1, forward strand.
TCTACTTTCGCATCTTTATTTATTTCTTCTTTTACAATTTTACTTTCTTCTACTTTCTCTGCTTTTTTCTCTTCTACTTTAGTTTCCACTTTAATTTCCTGCTTCACTTCTTTCTTTTTCACAGTTTTCTCTTTTTCTTTTGCTTCAGGACTTTGCACTTTTACAATATGCATAGACCTTATCTCACAAATCCTTAATGGATGTATTTTGTTTAAATTAGCCTTTAAAGTGCTTTGCAGCTTGTGGCTTATTAAATCATTTATGAGATTATCATAAGTCATGCTTCCTATATGTTTTATCAAAAGCTCTTGCGCATTCTTCCTGATTTTTGTTGCTACAGAACCGCTAGCAGCAGACCTTGTAATAAGAATGGGTTTGATTCTAATTGTTTTCTTATCAGAAGTGTTGCATGTGAATGACAAATCCATCTTATTTATATTTCTCCTAACTAATCTTTTTACTGATGACTGCACCATTTCATATCCAGTAATATCCGCAAAAGCCTTTCCATTTTCAACTTTAACAATCTCAAAATTTATCTTTATGTTCTGCCTTTTAACATCATTTGTAAGTGTCATGAGGTTCTGGCTCAAACCCTTACCCACCATCTTTTCAGGCTCATAAACTACAGTTTCACCTAGAACAGCATTCCTGAAAATCTTTGGAGCAATAATAGGATACCACTCCTTCTTCAATGTTTTTGCTTTTGCCATGGTCTAAGAGGAAAAATGTTTGATTTATAAAGATTTTGATTGAAATTAGCATAATTTATCCATATTTTATTTTTAAAATCAAAATTATGAGGACTAAAATAAATGACAAAAGATTAGCAAAAATAAGTGGAAACGAAGCAATTAAAATTCCATATACCAACCATAAAACAATTCCTGCAGTTAATATTGAAATCCAGCCCAATGAAACGTCTTTTGTATGTTTTGTTTTCCACGATTTAACAGCTTGCGGTACAAATGCAGTAGTTGTTAATACAGCTGCCACAAAACCAATGATTTCAATATAACCCATTTTTCATTTAAATTAATAAATATAATTTTTAATATTGGAATTAATTATTGGGCATTTAGACATCCAGGTTAGCAACCTCTTTTGCATGCTCCTGTATAAAAGCTCTTCTTGGCTCTACTTGGTCTCCCATCAGGATTGTAAATATCTTATCTGCTTCTACAGCGTCTTCTAAGCTAACCTGCAGTAAAGTCCTGTTTTCAGAGTCCATTGTTGTTTCCCATAATTGTTGTGGATTCATCTCTCCAAGCCCTTTATATCTTTGAACAGATGCGCCATCTCTTCCTATTTCCTTAAATAACTTTTCCAACTCTTCATCAGAATAAGCATAACGCACTTTTTTATTCTTTGAAATCTTATACAACGGCGGCTGCGCAATATAAACATAGCCTGCTTCAATCAGAGATTTCAGGTGTCTGTAAAAGAATGTTAACAATAAAGTCCTTATATGCGCTCCATCAACATCCGCATCAGTCATAATTATTACTTTATGATATCTTGTTTTTTCTATATCGAATTCATCCCCTATTCCAGTTCCTAAAGCAGTTATCATGGTGGTTATCTCAACATTCTCAAATATCTTGTTTAATCTAGCTTTCTCAACATTAAGGATTTTGCCCCTTAAAGGCAATATTGCTTGCGTATTTCTGTTCCTTGCTTGTTTGCTTGATCCGCCCGCACTATCTCCTTCCACAATATAAATCTCAGATTTAGCAGGATCTTTTTCAGAACAATCTGCTAGTTTTCCAGGCAATGAATGGCTGTTTAATGCGCCTTTTCTTCTAGTTAGCTCGCGAGCTTTAGAAGCTGCTTCTCTTGCTTTAGAAGCATTTACACATTTCTCCACAATTAGTTTTGCAACATTGGGGTTTTCTTCCAAAAAATTTCCCAAGTTTTCATTAACAACACTTTCAACAATGCCTCTTACTTCAGAATTTCCAAGTTTAGTTTTTGTCTGGCCCTCAAACTGCGGTTCTTGCAGTTTAACAGAAATAACTGTTGTAAGGCCTTCTCTCACATCATCGCTTGAAAGCTTTGTATCATTATTTTTTAGCTTTTCTGCATAGCTGTTCATTGTCCTTGTTAACGCTGTCTTAAAGCCAACTAAATGAGTTCCACCTTCCTGTGTGTTTATATTATTTGCAAAGCTAAAAATATTTTCCTGGTAGCCATTATTATATTGCAGCGCAACCTCTATTTTTGTCCCATTTTTCTCTTTTTCAAAATAAACTGGCTTATGCAAGGGACTTTTATTTTTATTAAGAAATTCAACAAAAGAAATAATACCTCCCTCATACTGGAATTCCTGTTTTTTATTTGTTCTTTCATCAAATAAAGTTATTTGCAGCCCTTTGTTTAGAAAAGCTAATTCCCTTAATCTGCTTGATAGATTATCAAAATGAAATTTTGTTTCTGAAAAGATTTCATTATCAGGAATAAATGTTATCTTAGTTCCAGTATCATTACAATCTCCTGTTACTTTAAGCTCAGTTAATGGCTTTCCCTGGGCATATTTTTGCTGGTATATTTTTCCATTTCTTTTTACTTCTATACTTAGCTCTTTTGACAAAGCATTTACAACAGAGATACCAACACCATGCAAGCCACCAGAAACCTTGTAAGTTTTTGCATCAAATTTACCGCCTGCATGCAGCTTTGTCATTACAATTTCAACAGCTGGCTTGTTAAATTTAGGGTGCATATCAACTGGAATTCCTCTTCCATTATCTATGACAGTAACAGAATTATCTTTATGTATTATAACAACAATTTTATCACAAAATCCTGCCAAAGCCTCATCTATGCTGTTATCCACAACCTCAAAAACTAAGTGATGTAGGCCCCTTAGAGATGTGTCTCCTATATACATGCTAGGACGCTTTCGAACTGCACTCAAACCACCAAGAACTTGTATGTCTTTAGCCCCATATTCATTAGGATTTTGCTCCATTTTTAACTAGATTTTTAGCTATTTTTAAAAAAATACCGTCGAGATTTATCAACCTTACAATAGAAAATTAATCTAACTAAATATATAAATGTTTCGATTAAATTTTAGGGTTGTTCAATTTCATAATTAGTTTACACTTTTAAATACTCTTTCTAAACCCAACATCCAATCTACAATTGGAGGTTAGAAAATGGGAAAATTAAATGGAA
>NYYQ01000049.1 GCA_002686855.1 Candidatus Woesearchaeota archaeon
AAAAAATAAAAAAGACCTTACAAAAGTAACTGAATTGTTAAAAAAGCTAAAAATTGAGTTTGAGTTGGTCAGGAAGTAAGATATTTATTCAACACCGCAGCTATTTAAATCTTTCCATTTTATAACTACTATTAAGAAACAACACTATTCTAATATCTTCTCTAAAAACCCTTTCTTCTTCCCTTCTTTAGCAAATTCTTTTAATAACTCTTTCTGCTTCTTGCTTAATTTCTTTGGAACCTCTACAACAACCTCAACATTCTCGTTTCCTGTTCCATAGCCATGCAAATAAGGAATTCCTTTTCCTTTCATCCTGAAGACAGTGTTGTTTTGCGTTCCAGAAGGTATTTTTAATTTTGCCTTTCCGGATAAAGTCGGAACTTCTATTTCTCCGCCTAAAGCTGCAACAGCAAAAGAAACAGGAACTTTAACATAAATATCATCACCCTGCCTCTCAAAAACATCATGCTCTTTTACATAAATTACAACATACAAGTCACCAGTCTCAGCGCCTTTTTCTCCTGCTTCACCTTCTCCTGCTACCCTTAAATTAGTGCCTTGCTCAGCGCCAGTAGGAATCTCAATTTCAATCTTTCTTGTCTTCCTAACGATTCCATTGCCATTGCAATCAGCGCATTCTTTTTTTATATACTTGCCTTGGCCTTGACATTTTCTGCACGTTGTTGTAGTAGCTAACATCCCAAAAGGAGTTCTTTGTGTTCTTCTCTGTATTCCGGTTCCATTGCAATCAGGACAGCTAATAACATCTTTATCACTTTCAGCGCCAGTACCATGGCATTTACCACATTGCTCCATTCTAGGAACTGTAATATGCTTTGTCACACCAGTAGCAGCTTCCTCTAAAGTAATCTCTAAATCATATCTTAAGTCATTGCCTCTTCTTGGCCCTCTTCTTCTGCCATGAAAGCCACCTCCAAAAAAACTTTCAAAGATGCTGTCAAAATCAAAACCAAAACCACCAGCATCAGACATAAAATCAGAAAAATCAAAACCCTGGAATCCCTGCCCAAATTTATCAGCAGTTGTGCCAAACTGGTCATACTTGGTTCTTTTTTCATCATCTGCCAGAACAGCAGCTGCCTCGCTTATTTCCTTAAACTTCTCCGTAGAACCTTCTTCCTTATTCAAATCTGGATGATGTTTTTTAGCCAGATTTTTGTAGGCTTTCTTAATCTCCTCTTTAGTTGCAGTCTTATCAACACCCAATATTTTATAATAGTCTTTTGCCATTTTTTTTGATTTATTCAATAATCATTCTTTTTAAATTTTATTCATTGAAATAAACTTATTGTATAGTTTTTTATTGCAGCAACTCTTCCTCAAGCTTTTTGCAAAACTTAAGTTCATCCTTTAACTCAACATTATATCTTTTTTTTAGGTCTTCAAACCTTCCTTCTAAACTTACAACTTTCTTGCCTTTAACTCTTTTATCAGCATAAAAGACAATTTTTTCCTCAATTGTCCTGAGTTGTACCCCTTCTTCTGAATTCTTATAAAGACTATGTTTTTTTACAATTTCTGCAATTTCCGGAAACCCCATTCTTTTTAATAAATTTGCTCCTATTACAACATGATTCTCTTTAGCTCTTTCAATATCATGCAGTAAAGCGCTTGCAACAACTAATTCCTTATTTACTTTAACTCCTTTTTTAATGAGTTTCTCAGCTATTTCCTCAGCAACATTACATACTGCTTTGCAATGCTCAACCACATTAGAAGGAGTGTTATTTTTATTTAAAATAGCTAAGCATTCTTCTTTGGAAGGAATATTCATTTTTATTTCTTTTTTTCCTTGCCTTTCCCTTTGCCTTCATCCTCTACCTTGTAATCGGCATCAACAACATTTTCATCTTTTTTCTCTGCCTTTTCTGTTTTTGCTTGTCCTGCCTGCGCTCCTCCTGCCTGTCCAGCTTGCGCACCAGCCTGTTGTTTTTTAGCCTGCTCCTGCGCAACCTTCTGGTACATCTCTGTAGACATCTTCTGCAGAAGCTGGTTAACTTCATCTAATTTCTTCTTTATTGCAGCAATGTCTTTCTTCTCTGGCTTTAACAGCTCTTTTAGTTCCATGACTTTGCCTTTTACAGTTTCCAATTCCTTCTTGTCAACCTTTCCTTCAAATTCTTTGAAGAGATTTTCTGAGCTATACACTAATGCATCTGCGCTGTTTATTGTCTCAATCTCTTCTTTCCTTTTCTTATCTTCCTCTGCGTGTTCCTCAGCAGCCTTCTTCATTTTTTCCACTTCTTCATCATTCAATTTGTTTGGAGCAGTTATCTTAATGCTCTGCTCTTTTTTAGTTCCTAGATCTTTTGCAGTCACATGCAAAATTCCATTTGCATCTATGTCAAATGTAACCTCAATCTGGGGTATGCCTCTTGGCGCAGGCGGTATTCCCACTAAATCAAATTGTCCTAAAACTTTGTTGTCAGCAAACATTGACCTTTCACCTTGGCCAACCCTTATAGTTACAGCAGGCTGATTATCAGCAGCTGTTGAAAAATTCTGGCTTTTCTTGGTTGGAATTGTAGTGTTCCTTTCTATTAGCTTTGTAAAAACCCCTCCCAACGTTTCTATACCTAAAGTTAAAGGAGTAACATCTAATAGCAAAATGTCTTTAACTTCTCCAGCCAAAACACCAGCCTGTATTGATGCGCCTTGAGCAACACATTCCATTGGATCTACGCCACGCTCAGCTTTCTTGCCAACAAAGTCCTCAACAAACTTCCTTACAGCAGGCATCCTGGTTGGTCCGCCAACTAAGATTATTTTATCTATATCATTATCGCTTAACTTAGAATCTTTCAAAGCCTGCTCCATTGGATGTTTACACTTCTGAATTATAGGCTCAAGTAATTGCTCCAGTTTTGCCCTTGTAAGCTTCATGGTTAAGTGCTTTGGGCCTTCTTCACCAGAAGTTATAAAAGGCAAGTTTATATCTGTCTCTAAAGTTGTTGATAACTCTATCTTAGCTTTTTCTGCAGCTTCTCTTAAACGCTGCATTGCAGTATCATCTTCACTTAAATCAATACCTTCTTTGTTTTTGAAATCCTCAACAATAAATTTCATCAAAGACTCATCCATATCAGTTCCACCTAGCTGAGTATCTCCTGATGTAGATTTAACCTCAAAAACACCTTCAGAAAAATCCATTACAGTAACATCTAATGTTCCGCCACCAAAATCAAACACTAAGATCTTATGTTCTTTTTCTGATTTGTCTATTCCATAAGCCATTGATGCAGCTGTTGGTTCATTAACTAATCTAACAACTTCTAATCCTGCAATAGTCCCTGCATCTTTTGTAGCTTGTCTTTGGTTATCATCAAAATAAGCCGGAACTGTTATTACGGCCTTTTTTATTGGCTCACCAACAAATTCCTCTGCATCCTTTTTTATTTTTTGAAGAATAAATGCAGAAATTTGTTGCGGTGTGTATTCTTTGCTGTTGACTTTATACTTAAAATTAGTTCCCATCTTTCTTTTTGCAGCAGTTATTGTGCCTTGGGGATTGGAAACAGCTTGACGTCTAGCAGGCTCTCCTATCAGCATCTGCCCATCTTTTGTAAAAGCCACAACACTTGGAAATGCCTTTCCATAAGCAGTTGTCCCTTCTGCACTTGGCACAATAGTTGGTTTTCCTACCTGCAAAACAGCAGCTGCACTATTGCTTGTACCTAAATCTATCCCTATGATTTTTTCCTTCTTTGTTTTTGTTTTTTTATCAGTCATTGTAATAACCTCCACGTTATTTTATTTTTATTATCTTATTTCCATTAATCATTTTTTAATTGATTTTAATTTTGAATTTTATTTTTTGATTCCATTAATTTTTAATTATTATATTTTAAATTTTTAATATTTTCATTGAAATTTTTTATTTAATTTTGAATTTTTATAATTGATTATTTTTTATTGGCAAATTTTTATTTAATTTTAATTTTGAATTTTATTTTTTCAATGTTTTTATTGATTATTTCTTCATTGTTTCAATTTTGAATTTTTTTATTTCCATTAATTTTTAATTATTATATTTTAATTTTAATATTGAAATTTTTTTAATTGTTTCAATGTTTTATTTTTAAGTTGTTTTTTATTATTGGTTCATTACTTCAAAATCTCAAACCCCAATATCTTCCTCAGCTTCTCTTTATCAGGAACTAATTCTTCTAATTTAGCCCCATCCAGAGTCTTTCCACCGCTTTTCAAATAAACTGCATAATCCCTTATGCTTTGAGCATCATTTTCATTTACAAAATGATTGAGCATAAACCACAAGCTTAATTGTTCTCCATACGGCTTGCATCCCATTGCAACTTTACATTCAAATGGCTTTGCTTCATGAATTTTGCATCCAAGCTCTTCATCAAAAAAAATGCATTTGCCATATTGCTTTCCTTTCCTAAGTATTTTAGGGCGTAGTTTTTTTGTATTGAATTTGCTAATTTCCTCCAAAAATTCCTTTTTGAGTACATCTTCATCAATTTTCAAATAGCCTGCAAGTTTTTTTATTTCTTCTTCAGCAAATACACCGCTTCCATGTTTACAGCCAATGGTGCATGCATTGCATTTGCATGGGTGTGTTAATTTTAATATATCATTGATTGGAGTCTTTCTTGTCAGATTTTCCATGATCTTTTTTCTCCTTCCCCTCTTTTTCACTGATCTTAACCTTGCTATGCCTCAAAACCTTATCATTGAACATATAGCCTTTCTGCAGTTCTTCCAAAATTGTTCCTTCTTCTTTGTCTGATTTCTGTTTTAGCATAACTTCATGAAAATAAGCATCAAACTTTTTTCCTAAAGCTCCTATTGGCCTTAAACCTTCTGACTCTAAAGTTGAAAATAACTGCGCAAATGTCATTTCCATTCCTTTGACAAACTTTTCTTTGTCAGTTGTGTTCCTTAAAGCTATCTCAAATGTATCTAAAACAGGCAATATCTTTCCAATAATATCTGCTTTAGCATACTTCACAAACTCTTCTTTTTCTTTATCCACTTGTTTTTTGTAGTTTTCAAACTCTGCCTGCAATCTTTGCAATGAATCTGTAAGCTCTGCAATAACCTCTTTATCAGATTTCTTATGCTCTTTCTTTAATTCTTTTTTGCCTTCTTTTTGTTGCTTGTTTTGTTTTTTATCCATTTTTATCATCAAATGTTAAATTTAGTTCTGTTGGCTTTAAATCAACGAAATCATAGTAATATCTACTACTATATAAACTTTTCCATACTTTAGCATATAAATAACCAAAATATTTATAAAGAAAAGCTCCAATAAGCTATAGATATGAGGTACTCGCAACGCATCACAATAATAAACATAAGAAAGCCAGCGCATAAAAATATTAACCAGGAACTGCAATGGTTAGGGAGTTCTTTAGGCTTATTTAACTTAAGAGACAAAGACAAAAGCTGTTTTAGAATTTTTATAGAATTAATTAAAACCACAAAGCAAAACAGGCCTTTGACAAGCGATGAACTGGCTTACAAGCTAGGTCTAAGTCGTGGTACAGTAGTGCATCATCTGCATAAGCTTTTGGATTCTGGAATTGTTGTCCCAACAAAACATGGCTACATTCTCAGGGTAAATAACTTGCAGGATCTTGTAGATGAAGTTGAAAAAGACACAATAAGAACTATTTCTGAACTAAAAAAGATGGCCAAGGAGATTGATGAAGGTCTAGGTTTGTAATTTTTTTGTTGTAAAGAAAAATTGTTTATATAGTTTTTGTAATCGAAACATTTATATATTAAGTAAGATTAATCTTACTAGGTGATAATAATGAATATTGATATAACTAAAATGAGTTCAAAAGGACAAATAGTTATACCCAAGGAAATGAGAAAGCATATCAAAGAAGGAGAAAAGCTGGTTATAATACATAATAAAAAACAACTAATTCTTAAAAAGGCAGATGATTTTAACAAAAACCTAGAGGAAGACTTAGAGTTTGCCAAAAGAACTGAAGAAGCATGGAAAGCTTATGACAGAAGAGAGTTTATTGGACAAGATGCCGATGAATTCTTAAAGGATTTGAAAAAATGGGCGAAAGAGTAACAGAGCGAAATCCTAAATTCGATAAGGTATTAAAGCATATTAAAAATAAAAACCTAAAAATTAGAATTTGGAAACAAATTAGTAAAATTATTGACAACCCGGAAGTTGGAAAGCCAATGAGAAATGTTAGAAAGGGAACAAGAGAAGTTTACATAACACCATTTAGGATATCTTATGCATATATCGAAAGTGAAAACAAAATAATTTTCCTGGACTTATACCACAAAGATAAACAATAATTTAAGAAATCTAATCATACTCAGTAATCTCGCCCACTTCTTTCTTTTCCTCTGCTGCTTTTGGTTTGTGTCTGTAGATATGGGCAAAGTTCGGAACAGCAGCTATCCAGTTATCTCCAAAACCTGCAATGTCACCATCAATAGCATCGCATGTTTTCTTTAATTTATTTATTGCTCTTTTCAGCTCAACTAAATCTTTGTCTTTTAATGATTTAATGTTAATCAAGGCAATTGTATGCCCTTCTCTTAATGAATCTAAAATTGGCTTAATGCTTTCAAAATCCTCAATCACAAATGGCCTTACAGTTACTCTTGAACCTGCTTCAGAGCCACTATCAGTTCCTAATTCAACATAGCCTTCTTCCTCGGCCTCATGCATAATCTCAGAACTTCCGCCAGACATCTTTTCTTTTATTTTTGAAAAAAAACCAGTCATTAAACCACCTTGCATTATGATAAAAATAATTTATTACATCAAATATTTAAATGTTTCTATTGATATTACTCAAACACCATAGCAACGAAACCTAATGGAAATCGGCTATTCACTAGGTTTCGAAAATCTATGAGATATGAGCTAGTAAGAAAGCACGAACTCACTTACACCCCACTGATTTTCTGTAAAATTCCAAAATTCTGCAAAAATTTCTGACTAAAACTCATATATAAAGTTTAAAAAGAAAACGAAACTCTCCTATCCAATTATCTA
>NYYQ01000050.1 GCA_002686855.1 Candidatus Woesearchaeota archaeon
TAACGGAAACAAAGGATAAGTGTGAGATGGAAATCTTTTCCATTTCAAACTTATTTTATCAATGGAATTCTCATAGAAGATTTTCAGGACACCAGAAATCTACGATTTCTGCGTGTGTGATGGGTGGTTTTTGACAAATTCATTTATTTTTTAGAGATACTTTTTGTATGTCTATGTAAATTAGTGAACCCTTAATTTCTTTAGAATATTTATCTATGCTAATACTTCTTTTAAATAAAGGCCCATCTAAAACTAATGTATGATACTCTCCTTGCTCACCGCAAACATCAAGTTCAGTCTTCATACTCAAATTCTGTAACTCTTCTAAAGAATTTCTATCTATCTCTTTTCCTAACCACCCTATTGTAAACCAAGGCTTCTTTACAAGAGAAAAGATTACTTTGAATTTATATGAAAGAAGCCTATCAATAAGTTTGCTTCTGTCAATACCCCACAGCGGAGTAAGGACCTTAACATCCGAATATTTACTGCATTCTATTATCCAATTGGGATAATTTTTAACTTCGGAATTAACATTCGGAATATCAGCAGTTATCTCTGCAATATCGCCAGTTATTAATATATCTATTCCATGTCTCTCCCTTAAAGAATGAATAGCGCTTTCGTAGCTTGCTTTGAATGGCTCATTGACTTCTAATGTATAATGTGGAAGACCTATGGCTTCTGCTTGATATTTCATAAAACTAATAGGATGAGCAAGAAATTCTGGTCCAGGAGGAACAAAAGTAACTAGACTTTTCACTTCATAGCCCAACAATTTTGCTTCATAAAGAGCCAAAGAAGAATCCTTTCCCCCAGTCCACAACATAGCTGCATTGCTCATCATAACTAGATTTAATTAATTATCTTCTGAATATATGTATTAACAAAGTAATTCCAACAATTAAAATTATCATTTCACCAGCTAGAATACTAATCATTATTATATTTCTATTTGGCATGTTCTTTTCTTCTACTGCAACATCTGAAACAGCCGCTCCAGCAATATTGGATTTTGTTTGTGTTGGCTGAGAAGTTTGAACAGTTTGTGCCTGAACTTCTTCCTTAATTTCTTCAGATTTTTCTTCAAGCTCTAAAGCATTTTCTCCACATGCAACATTTAATTCAGCAGTTGAGCTTTCAATATAATCTCCATAAAATAAGTCAGCTCTTAAAAGGTATAAACCCGGATTAATGTCAGAAGACAACATTATTTTATAGGTTTTAGTAAAACTATTGTCTTTATCAAACGGGTCATCACTTAATTCAAAATTTTCATTAATATTAATTCTTGATTCTTGATTTGAAATAACAAGCTTTACTTCCTCAGCTTCGGTTCCCAAATTAACAACTTTGACTTTGAGATTAGCAGGCTGGCCGCATTGAAAGCTGCTCTCTAAAAATTCCAGCTTGTCAAAAACCACATCGTGTTTTTCTTTCTCAACCTCAACTTCAAACTCTATTGTCTTGGAATAAGGAAAGCCATTTTCATTTTGTCCTTCAATCTCAACAATTAAATCATAATCATCTTCTTCCACTTCCATAGGAATATCGAACTTTAAAGTAACATCCTTATCTTTTTCAGCTTTAATATCGAAATCATCTGCATCATCTTCAATATCGTCGCCATTATCGATATCTTCTAAAGTTCCCTCAATAGTAATCTCCTCAATATCGACATCTTCATCATCTGTATATAGATTTTCCAGCTTTATTTTCAGTTCAAGTTTTGAGCCAGGTATTGCATCAATCTTCCCGCCATCTTCATCTGCTCCTGATTCTTTTTTTCCATCAACATAGACTTTTATGTCTTTAACATCTAGCTTTTCACATACTTGCTCATAAGTTTTTAAAGGGGGTTCTTCAGTAGGATTAAATAAAAAATCAAACCCACTCCTGGCAAATCCAAGAACATCTTTGTCTACTGCAGTATAACTTCCAGCGCCCACAGAAGCGATTTGCCATGCATTCCCATCTAGAATAAAAAATGCCCAGAATAGGTTAGGGTCCCACACACAATTTCCTGCAGCTGATGCAACTTCGTCTCCAACACCATCAATTTTACAAAGGGCATATCCATATAAGCCTTCACTACTCCAGGTTATATCTAAAGTTGATTTTTGTAAAATATCATGACCGGAAGTTGAAGCATCGACAGAAACGCAATCAGTTTTGACACTCCCATCAGGAAATTCTACTACAATACCCACATTCGCTGCGTTTGTAATTTGGACTAAAAATACCATCAAAACAAAACTTACAAATAATATCCTAATTTTTTTCATTCTTCTTCACCATATTCTAATAATATTACATCTCCATCTTTTGGATAATATTTATCCACAGAGCTTAATACAAGCTCATCATTAACTAAAAATTTCCACCAAAATTGATTCTTTGCGCAAACATCATCAATGCACGTTAACCTTTTACTGGTTGGAGTTTGAAGAACCTTAATATCATGGTTCTTATTCAACAGCCCCAAAACACTTACACCCCCAACATCAGTCTCTTCTTGTATAGTCTCTCCCAAAGTCATTATTATCAAAGTGGCCTTACCTTGGTAGCTGTTCTTTTCTTCCAAATCTCTTAAGCCAATTAAACTTGCTACTAATATTATACTTATTAAGAATATTAATGCAAATATCTTTTTCATTAAAACCCCCCTTCTTTTCTACAAATTTTTTTGCAAATGGCAGACCTAAAGCAAATATTAAATTTGAGACAAGATGTGTCATTATAAAAGGTAAAGCTAAAGCAAATGCTACGAAAATTGATGAGCCTATCATAAAAGGAGTAAAGGCATTCATAATAATCTCAAAAATCAATGTCCCTAAGATTACAATAAGCGCTACTTCAAAATAAGAAGCTTTTTTTCTAAGCATTCCACCTAACCAACCAGCTATTCCAAAGCCTAGAGCTTGAAAAATAGTCCATGGTCCTTGGCCGCCAAACATAAAGAAGTTTGAAACAAATAAAGATGAAGCTCCCACTGCAAATCCTCTGCTTCTCCCAAATAGCCAGCCAGCAAGTATTGCAAAAAAGGTTAAAGGCTCAGCTGAAGGTACAGCCTGCATTAGTATTCTAAGCAAAGCAGCGCCAACTGTAAAACCAATCAACAGCAACACCTCTTTTAAATTAAGTAACTGCAATTGTTTTTGTACAGCTCTTACAGCTACTCTCTGCACTGCAGAAACTTCTTGCTTGCTTTCCTGTTTCTCCTCTTTCTTCTTTTTTTTCTTTAATTTCAGCTTTAATTCCATTTTCAGATTCTATTGGATATAATATCCAACAGAAATTAGATCTCATTTAAATAAGTTTCTATTCCGAAATTTTCATGATTATTTGAATCCCTGCATAATATTCTTTATCTCATCACAAAGCTCTATTGCAACTGCCAGAGCTCCATGCTCAGCCAGCATGTAAGAATCCGCATAAGCCACTATTACCATATCATCTTTACTTAAATCAAATTTATTTTCTATTTCATTAAAATTATGTTCAGTATCAGAATCTATTGATTCATAAAACTTAATTTGTCCATCATATTCAAGAATAAGTGCTCCATCTGCCCCATTCTTAACAGCAGTGTCTCTTAGTTCAACTGCTTTTTCTATTTTTTTTGGGTTCTTTATATGTATGGCTATGTTCTTTTTACCTTGGTATATGCTATCTAAATTGACTTTACCTATCTCAATATAATTTTTTATTTTTCTTACAACAGAATTTCCATTAGCACTTAAAGAATGTCCTTGTTTATCTGACACGAGTAAATCCTTCTCTTTTAATATATCCAAAATACTCCTGATAGTTCCTTCTCCAAGGCCAAGCATTTGGGAAAGGTTTGACCTGCTCACAGGCCTATCTATCTTTAGTAAGCATCGTATGATATCCAGTTTCCTAAAGTTCGCTATATTCCCCACCATATTAAAGCGGATAAGCAATGTATATTAAAAGTTTTTTTATTTATGGATTTTGTCAAAAACAATAAAGTTTAAAAAGCATTTACTCAATAATAAAATTTAATGAAACCGGAGCTATTTCAGCAGATAAAAAAGGAGTATGATGATTTTTATAAAATCCTATTAAGTAAGGGAAGATTGCCATTAAGAACAACAGGCAGAGGTTTCTGGGGCCATGTGCCTACAGGAGATATTTACAATGCCTTTAAGCAACTAAACCTTCAAAAGCATGAAACCTTTCTTGATCTTGGAAGCGGAGATGGTAAGGTTGTTCTGATTGCATCTTTATTCTGCAAAAGGGCTGTTGGCATTGAAATGGATGATGAGCTGTTTCAAAAATCCTTGGAAATACAAAAAAATGTAGGAATACCTAACGCAATATTCTTTAATAATAATTTTTATGACCATGGTATATCCGGATTTGATACAGTTTTTGTTTATCCTGGTGAACCAATGTACCGTGGCCTAGAAAAAAAAATACTTAACGAATTAACTGGAAAATTAGTTCATTGCGGCCATCATTTCCATCCGGAAAATCTAAAGAAACAAAACCATTGTCTAATAAATGGAACTCTGTTTACTGTCTATACTAAGTAAAAACCATAAAACCAATATCATTTAATATTTTATTTCCTATTTTTATTTGGTTTTTATTAATAATCTCTATTTTTTTATTTTTATTTAATAATTCTAATAAATCATTTTTTATTGTTGATTTTATTTCATTGTAATGCAAAATATTATTTTTTAATCTATAATTTTTAAAAACAAAAATTCCTTGGTTTTCTGTATATAAAACAGGACCTTTAAGCATGTTCTCAAATTTATCAGCTAATTCTTTAGAATGCACCTTTATACATTCAATATTTTTTCTTGCTATCTCTATTGATTCATCACAATTAAAGCTATGAGGAAAATGGCTCAATAAAGCAACATCGAAATACCTTGTTGCATAATTTGTGTAAAAAGGGAACTCAAATCCATCAGAATTACTTAATGCAGGCAATATATAGTCATTCTGTAATTTTTGTTGTTCCTCATTATTTTTAACAAAAAAATCAACACAGCATTTCGGGTAATCAAGAATTTCTCCAACTGCTCTATCATCATTCTTATTTTCCAATAATTTAAGAAATTTTGATTTATTTTTATCTTTAGAGATATAAATATGTTTTAATCCTTGTTGTGGATTTGATAATGGAACTCTCTTAACAATATTGGCATAACCACCTTTGCCCTTATCTGTTATTTTTATTAGTTTAAAATCTGATATTTCCAAGAATAATTCTTGCTCATTGCAAAATTCTTTTATTTTTTTTAATTCTAAATCATTAGCATCCAGTCTTACTGTTTCTTTTATATTATTCAATAAATAAAGTAGTTCTAAGCTTCTTGTATAATTGGAAAAAATATTCAATAGATTATCCATCATATTAACCTAAAAAATTGTATTAAATAAAATGTTTTTGTTTATTGAAAATTCCACAGGGAATTTTCAATCCCGAAAACCGAATGATAAATTGCAGGATTAGTTCGGTTTTCGTTATCCTGAAGATAAGATATGTATTTAATTTTATCAGAAGGATATAAAAAATTTAACCAAAAATGTCAAAAACTACCCACCACAGATGAGTGGCATGATGAACATAACTATCTACAGCAAGTGGTTTTTGATGCCAGGAATACCGCCAATCTTAGATTGGTGGTATTCCGTTGTATAAAATTAGGTTAAATTTTCTTTATCATTTAAAAATGGTCATAAAGGTTTATAAATTTACAAGAGTAGCAAGACTATAATGAAGTTTGATATACCAAGAAAAGAGCATCCAAATATTGCAAAATATGATAGATATGATGTTGATATAGCGCATAGATTTGCAAATGAGGTATATAAAGAATTAGGCGGCTTAACACGCGCCATAGTCTTATTTGGCTCTTCTGCAAGAAAAAAATTAACTAAAAAAAGTGATATAGATATTTTGATTATTCTTGATGATTTGACAATAAACTTAAGCCCAGAGGTAGTTAATGCCTACAGGCTTATAATCAACAAAACAATTGTAAAAGTCTCTACTAGACTGCATATAACAACTTTAAGGTTTACTTCTTTCTGGGATTATATCAGGAATGGTGATCCTGTAGGAATTAACATCCTAAGGGATGGTGTTGCAATAATAGACTCAGGATTTTTTGAGCCACTGCAGGTTTTGCTGAAAAAAGGAAAGATAAGGCCAACATCAGAAAGCATCTGGACTTACTACATCCGTGGCCCAAACACCTTGCACAACAGCAGATGGCACCTACTGCAGGCAACAATGGACTTATACTGGGCAGTAATTGACTCTGCGCATGCAGTCTTAATGAAACATGGAGAAATTCCTCCAACTCCTGAACATGTTGCTGATTTGCTGGAGCAAAAACTAGTAAGGAAAAAGCTGCTTGAGCACAAATATGTAACTACTATGAGGCATTTCTATAAGATCATGAAGATGATAACCCATAGAGAAATTAAAGAAATAAGAGGGGAAGAATACGAGCGCTACTACAAATCAGCAGAAAAGTTTGTTCAAAGAATGAGAGAGTTTATTGAAGAGTGAGGTTTTGCGTCTTCTATGCATAAAATAGTGTTAGTTTCAATAAGCGGGCGAGCTAAAATATAGTCAAATTAAAAATTTGAGAAATAATAAAAAAAGAGGTTGGCGTTTTAATGTCGATACATTCTGCCTATTATCTCTGTTCGGTGTCGCATAAAATAAGTAATCGGAGTTTCTCTATCTGGAATTAATTCCTTACTCCTCTGAGATGTCCAAATAGTACTAAATTCAGTTAATCTTGCATTTAGATACTTGACTAAATCCGGATCATCATCACTTATGGAATATCTGCCATCAGGGAGCCTTTGAACAAGTCCATCTTCAACAAGCCTTCCTACTTGAACCGAAACTATTCCATGCTTATCTATTCTAGCAGATCCAGCTAAATCCTTTATTCTTAATGGTTCTCCTTCTCTCACTAATGCTGTTAATATTTTTCTTTTTTTAGGAGATAATTGATTAATTCTACTTCTGTAAAATGGAGTTAATGCATCAATTCTTGCTAATTCATCTAATTCAACACCACTTGCTTTACAAAAATCTGAATATAATGCTGCGCCTGCAAGGTCACCTAATTCTCCAGTAGTTTGTGTACTGACTGCTGAATGTATCATTTCATATGATATAATGTATTAATTTATAAATATATTGTTTTTAGCTACTAGAAAGATACGATACCAACCTCTTAATACGCTCGCCCGCTTACTTTGGATTTTTCCCTTCGGGAACATTGCACTAAAATCCAATCTCTATCGAGGAAACTAACAGGAACTTCCGATGTTAAACTCAATTTTTTCGGAGGCTAAAACGATAATGGGGCACACTCTTGATGGTGCTTCGCACATTAAGAATTATTTTTAGAAATCCGGGGCTTATACTTTCTTTGTTTTAAACATATTATCATTTAGTCCTGATTTTTTAATCTCCAGTTCTGGAACTTGGTTTCCCCCCAGCCAGATTTTTCATAATGAGCTTCAGGGACAGGAGATGACAATATAGAATTTATTGGAAGATTTTTATGAAACTGCACATAATCATTTAATATTGCTTTATATCTCCCTTAACATTTCAACAATATCTAAAATTGATTCTCCATTTACCACTAATCAAACCAAAACACTTAAATACAATAATGTATATACATATATACATAATGGAAACAAAAATAGTTCAAAGTTTTGGCAATAGCGGCCATATTGTTTTGCCAAAAAAATATATAGGCAAAAGAATAAAGTTTATAACAGAGTCCAAAACCTTTGAAGATATAAAATCTGAGATATTGGAAATTTTAAAGCCATATTTAGAGAATATATTAGGAATTTATTTGCATGGTTCTTATGCCAGAAACGAGCAGACATTTAATTCAGACGTAGACATATTGGTAATAACTGACTGTAAACTCAAAATTATTGATAAAGTAGGTAGCTACCATATTATTTCTACAACATTAGAAAATCTTGAAGAAACATTAAAGCATAATGCAGTTTTAATCCTTCCTATAATAAAAGAAGCCAAGACCATCATTAACTCAAAGTTAATAAAAGAGTATAAAAATTATAAATTTACAGGGAAAAATACAAAACAATTCATAGACAGCACTGAAAAAATTTTAGAATTAAACAAAAAAGGGCTGAAATTGAATTTTGAAATAGGAAGCCTTGTTTATTCTTTAATTTTAAGAATTAGGGGGTTATTAATTATAAAACTTCTTTTAAATAATGAAATATTTTCAAAGTCTCGATTATTTGAATATTTAAAAAATAATGGATTGTCAGAAAATAAAATTAAAGAACTATACTTAATTTACTCCAGTGAAAGGGGTAATATCAAAGTAAAAGAAAGTAAAATAATTGAAAATAACGATATTAAAAAATTATTGGCCATAGCTGAAAATTTATTGAAAGAAGTAAAAAAATCATTAAAATGAGCAAGAAGAAATATAAAAAAAGAATTGGAAGTTTAAAAAAAGAGATTAATTTGCACAGGGATATAAAATTACAAAAAGCCTTAGAAGAAGAAAATACAGAATTAGCCGGCTATTATGAAAAAGAAATCAAAAGATTAGAAGATCAGTTGGCAGAAAAAGAAACAAAACTTTTACCAAGAAGAGAAAAGTTAAAGCTTAAAAAGAAAAAATTGTGAATTATATGAATTTCCAAAAAGAAAAAAACCAATTTCTAAGAAAAAAGGATAAAAGCATAAAAGGAAAAATAGATAATAAAATAAAAAGATTAGTTAATAAAATTAATTCTCTAGATGATTTCTTTACAACAAGCAGCTGCTCAGGCAGAATTGTATTATTAATTCCAAATAAAACAAAACACAATACAAAATGGCTTTTTTCCAGTCATGATAAGGTTGATTTCAAAAAGATAGAAAACCAGAAAATTCTCGATAAACTGCCAAAAAATGATGTTCGGTTCCTAATGGAACCTGCAATACTCCATATAGCATGTAAAAACATTGAAGCAGCAAAAAAACTCCTAAACATAGCAAGAGACATTGGATTTAGAAGATCTGGAATAATTTCAATAGGAAAAAACAGAATTGTTTTAGAGCTAATAAGCACAGAAAGAATTGACACAATAATTAGCAAAAATGGAAAATTGTTGATTGATGAAAATTATTTTGAAGTTTTGGTTAATGAAGGGAATAAGAAATTGGAAAAGACATGGGGAAAAATCAATAAATTGTATAAAGCAATAGATAAAATAGAAAACCAATAAAAATAATATTCAATAATAAATAAAGTAATGAGGCAATTTAAAAATTTAATAAAAAATCAAACAATGAATAAAAATTTAATAAAAAAATTGAATACAAAGAAAAATAAATTAAAAATCTAATGGAAATTAAATAACTCACTTCCTCAAAACAATAAACGCTGCTCCAACAACAAATATTACAGTTCCAAGGAATATAACTATTAATATTGCCAATAAGGTAAGATATTCATCTGTATCTGTGAATGATATCTCTATTGGAGCTTCTGGTTTTTCTTCTACTTTAGGTTCGGGTATAATAACCTCAACCCTTGGCTTTTCTTCTTTAACTTCTGCCCTAACTTCTTTCTTAACCTCTTTCACAAGCTCACATTCCTGAACTTCCAGATTAAGTGTTTTTGATTCAGCTAAATTACTGCCATAATATGCATTGACTGTTATAGGGTATATTCCTGATACTGCATCACTGTTTATTGATGCTGTAACAAGCTTATTCATCCTGTTATCATCAGTACCTTCATCAAGTTCTCCAGTAGTTATTGAATTTATACCTAGCTCTCCATTTAGAACTTCTAAAGTAACATCATCCTCATCTTCTGAACCAGTATTTATCAGTTCTGTATTAATTGAAACAGTTCTCTGGCATTTTATGGTTGTTGGTGTTAAAGAAGCCCTTAAGATTCTTATTTCATGTTTTTCTTTATCGACATCTAACTCCAGCTCCCATCTTATATTATAGGCTGTTCCATTCTCATCTTCTCCTTCCACATCTATAATTACATCATAAGTATCCTCATCAACTTCCAATGGAACATCAAATTTGATTTTTACCTTTTCATCTTTTCCTGCATCAAGGTCAAATTCATCAGCATCCTCTTCCAAATCATCGCCATCATCTATATCCTGTATGGTAATTTCCACTTCTATGTCTTCTATCTCTAAATCTTCATCGTCAGTAAAGAAATTTTCAACTTTAAAGATAAATTCTAATTCGTCTCCTGGTTCTGCATCTTTCTTTATCTTAGTATTATTATCTAAATCCTTTTTAGTTTTTCCACTTACTTTTACATCCAAATCAGTTATTCTTAGTTTTGATGCTTTGCCAACTATTAGATTATATGATTGTGAATCTGTTAAGCTTCCATCGCTTGCCTGTACAGTAACGCTAAAGTTCCCAGTAGCTGAAGGGGTATAAGTTATTAACCCGCTGCTGGAACTTATTGACATTCCAGTTGGTGATGTTGTTAGGGAATAAGTTAAAGTATCTCCATCAGGATCAGTAGCATCAACATCATAACTGTACTGCTCATCCACTATAGAACTTGTTTTAGCAGTTGATGTTATAATTGGGGCTCCATTCGTGGTATTTTGCTGTGTAAAGAAGGTTGTAAAGTGAGCAACATCAAACCTCAATACACCAGTAGATGGGTCATAATTTATGTTTGTGCATATTGTGCTTGGACATATATTCGCATTAGCAGTGCTTTCAAATCCTGATGACATGTAAATCAATGGCGCTTTTGTAAAGTTAAGGCTCTTCATGCTCAAGGAAGCAGACTTATTCAATCCTGGATAAGTATCTGTATCAACAGATACCATACCTTCACTTATGTTAAATGCATCCTCTAATGCTACAACTCCGCTAAAGTTTAATGTATTGCTGCCAAAATCAATTCCTCCGGAAACACTTTGATTTACTGCAACATTTGTTACTGACTGTCTTTCTGTTTCATTTAAATCCAAAACAGGGCTTGTTAGTTCGGTTGAATTAATATCGCCGCTTGCAGTTAATATCCATTCTTGTTGTGTAGAATTGCCGGCACTATCAGTAACAACAGCAGAGACATTATAAATTCCTGTATTTAATCCAGTTACAGTTACATTCGACGCATTTAAAGATGATGAAGCGATAATAGTTCCATTCCTATACCATGCAGCATTATAACTATCTCCTACATCTACATCACTAAAAGTAATCTCAAATCTCTGGCTTCCTGCTTGTGAAGCTATTGTTGGATTAGTTAATGGACTGTAAGAATCAATTGTGGGCGCATCATTGGTATTTGTCACGGTTATAGTAACTAGCTGTGAATCTGTTAATGAACCATCACTCACACTGATATTCACAATAGCGCTTCCAACATAACTATTTGTTGGTGTCCATGAAGCAGTCGTAAGGCTTCTGTTAGCTGAGTTTGTAAACGATACAGATACATTCGAAGAATATGTTAAAGTATTATTATCAGGATCATTTGTGGTTATATTGAACCTTAACTCAGAATCTTCTGTTGCGCTCTGTGAGCTAATTGTATCCATAACAGGAGCGTCATTTGTATCTGAAATTGTTAAGCTAATAATCTCACTATCTAACAAGCCAGCTGAATCATTTACAGATATATTTATTGAATGTGTTCCAACTTGCGCATTTGTTGGAGTAAAGTTAAAGGTTCCATTGGCTGCAATTGTAAACAGAGAGGAATTATCTGAAAATGTCAAGCTATCCCCTGAATCAACATCCGTAGCATTAACATCATAATAAAATGATGTAGCTTGTGTAGCGCTTAAACTTCCAATTGCCGTTAACACCGGTCCATCGTTTACATTAGTCACATTCAACTTAATGCTTGTTTGTGTTGAATTACTCCAAGTAGTGTTTGTACCATCACTTGCTGAAAAGTTAATATAAGCTATCCCGGTAAAGTTTCCAGCAGGTGTAAGAGTAACAACTCCTGTTGATTGGCTTATTGACACTGTAATATTAGTTGGAGTTGTTGAACTGTAAGTCAATGTATCTCCCACATCATTATCAGTAAAGTAAACTGACAAATTTAAGGAACTATTTGACACATCTTCCGGCCATGTCATATTTGGTATAGGCCCGCTAAAAGTAGGAACATTATTATTAGATGCAGTAAACTGGAACAATGATGAATTAGAGCTGTTTGAAGTTCCATCACTTGCAATCAGATACCAATAATAAGTTTTTCCCTTGACAATATCGCTAATATTAGTATTATTTTCTGCGGTAGTTGTATTAAACAATGGGTTTGAGCTGTTTGAGAAGAACACATAATAAGTTATAGCGTCACCTTCAGCATCAGTTGACCCATTCCAATTAAGTGTTAAATTAGTCAAAGTTACATTTGAATTATTTGCAGGATAAATTTGAGTAGGTACTGTAGGTGCGTCATTTACTGCTGTAACAGTTACCTTCATCACATCAGTACCGGTAAAGTTTCCATCATTTGCAGAGAAAATTACATTTTCAAAACCAGTGAAATCAGCTACTGCACTGATATTTACTATTTTTGTAGTTTGATTTATCTTTATAACAACACTTGAATTTCCAAAAGCAGTCCAATTTATTTCATAATCGAAATTATCCCTGTCAGTAACATAATTGCTTAAGTTAATAGTTGCATTATGGCCGTCTTCCGCAAAAGTAACATCTGGTATTCCCGAAACAACAGGTGCATAAGTATTCGTAAAGCTTACATTAAGCATGATCATATTGCTGTTATTCCAAGAATAACCATCAGTTGCGTTAAATGTTGCATTCCTTATCCCATGCAGCTTATAATTGAAGTC
Organism: Candidatus Woesearchaeota archaeon; assembly: GCA_002686855.1. Classification (GTDB taxonomy): domain Archaea; phylum Nanobdellota; class Nanobdellia; order Woesearchaeales; family GW2011-AR4. The sequence goes on from NYYQ01000050.1 coordinate 12,868, forward strand.
AGCATCAGGAACAAAAGTCGCGACATCAGTATTGTTATCTATCAAAATTGTTATATTCTGAGGGCTTGAAACAACAACATAACTCAGATTATCAGAATCTAAATCTGTAAAGTATTGAGATAAGTTAAGAGTTGCATTTGTATTCTGGCTCCAGTTTACTGAAGGTAGTGTAGATGAAGAAGGTATCCTGTTGCTTACGCTGAACGTTTGCAGATTCATGCTGTTGTTTTCTCTTCCAGCAGTATCTGTCGCATAAGATTTCCATGCAACAACTTCCTGATTCTCTAAAATAGAACCATTTATGATTAAAGAATAATTGCCATTATCGTTTGTTGCAGTATAATTAACAAAGCTTCCATTAGTAGCATTATGCTCAAAAACAACACTTGCAATTCCATTTGTATCATTCCAGACTGTACTTACTGTAACATTTAATGTATTATATATTGTAATTAGGCTTCTTGTAATATTATTAAAAGTGGGTGCAGTAGTATCAACAGTTATCGTCAATGTTTGATTATTTTTGTTTCCAGCATTGTCTGTTGCATTAAATAATAAAGTGCAGTTTCCATCTGTTGTACATCCAAATTCAGAAGCATTGCTTGTAACGTACCATACTGATGTATTTATAATCTGAGCCATTACAGTTCCATTAACATCAACAGCAGATACATTATAAGTATCAGTTATATTTGCAGTAAAGTTTATCATATCTGTTGAACCCACAATATTATCAGAATCGCTAGTATTAGTATCTACAAAGCTGGGGTTAGTATGGTCAACAAATATTGTCAAAGTTTCTGAATTATTTGCATTACTCACATTATCATAAACAGTATATGTTAAAGTGCATGCTCCATTTGTCAACCCAGGACAAAGTTGATAAGTATAATTAACCGTATGCCAAATATCTCCAGAAATAGCGCCAGTTAAGACAGTCCCATTAAGAGTTACATTCTTTATTGTATTTGTATCAGTTGCATTAATTGTTATATTCAGATAAGTGTCATTCCTTACAATATTATTGCTATCATTAGTATTTGGACTTACAACCGTTGGAGAGGTATCATCTACAGTCATTGTTAAAGTTTCAGAGCTATTAATATTTCCAACAATATCTGTTGCATTAAATCCCAATATACATGCTCCATTCGTTGCATTACATCCAAGCGCAGATGCGGTTGTTGTTACTGTCCATATTGAAGAATCATTAGCTGTTGAATCTTTCACCATAGACACAACAGAGAAATTACCCAAAGCAACCGCTGATCCAGAATCAAAATTAGTATCATTGACTGTTATATTTACCTGTATGTTATCTGAACTCTTAACTTTTTTATCCAGATCATCTAATATTATATTGAATAATTTTGGTTTTGTATTGTCTATTGTTATGTTAAGAGCTTCAGAATTATTTTTATTGCCTGCTGTATCTGTTGCATTAAATATCAAAGTGCAGTTCCCATCACCATTACATCCCATAGCTGAAGCGCTGAAAATTCCCTGCCATATATCTCCTGAAAGAGGGCTCATATAAACTATTGAAGAGCCATTGGAAATGCTTACATTATCAATTCCTGCTGCTCCGTTTGTTGCATTAAGAGTTATATTGATTACATCAGTGCTTCTTACTTTTTTGTCAGTATCATTTACAACATCAATATTTGTAACTTTTGGCAAAGTCAGGTCTATGGTATAAGTCCAGAATGCAGAGATTGAGTTTCCTGAGTTATCTTTCGCATCTGTAATTGAAACATTCACTTGAACTTCATTACTTCCTAAATCAACAGTTCCATTAACATAATAACCATTAGTAATCGCATTAAGAGCTATATCCGATATATCAAAAGCAAAGGACGAGAATGCATACCTAAAACTGCTTGAAGTAAGGGTAGATGCATTCACCCCACTTACAGCATCAGTAATATTAAAACCAACTTCTTGCCTGCCATTATTGACAAATGTGTTGTTCAATGGTTTAACTACCACCATACTTGGCACTGTAGTATCAACGTTAACAGAAATCTTCTCAGAACTGTTTAAATTACCCAAAGTATCATTCGCATAAACAGTTATATTATACTGACCATCTGTTAAGCTTGTTGTACTCCATGTAGCATTCCAATAATCTCCTGCATCATTTGAAGCTGTAATATTTTGAATATTATCGCTGCTTGAATTAACTATGAAGAAATAAACATTATCCACCGATAAAGTTGTATCATTAACAGTTGTATTTATTGTATAACTACTTGATGAAAGATTAGCACCATCTACAACCATATTGTTAAATTGAACTACATTTGGCGGGGTATTATCAACAGTTATTGTTATGAATTCTGGATTTGTAACACTTCCAGGAGTTGGTAGGGTATTATTAGAGAAATCATTTGGGGAGTTTATATCTCCACTTACAGGATTCCTTGTTGTTGTATTACCTGCATTTGCATCGATATTCCAGCTTGCACTGTTTCCCCATGCAGTAAAATCTATTGCATCATTATTTGAATCTCTTAATGTCAAATTGCCTGTACTATCAGTCATACTAAAAGTATCATCTTGCACTGTGGCATTAATGCCATAAGTTTGATTGAAATATGTAGCATTTTCAGCTATTATTATGGTAGACCTTGGAGAGATTATTATAATACTAGTTATATCATAAACAGAACCCCCTTCATCCCTTAGATCCCACCCAGTTAAATTTACTGACGAATTTGTAGGGTTATAAAGCTCAACCCACTCATTCTCTATACTTGAATCTAAACCAGGACCATCAAACATAACCTCGCTAATAACAACATGATCAACACCGTCATTTCCAGCATAATCAGTAGCTATAGCAGTAATATTATATCTGCCATCACTCAAGCCAGTTGTGCTAAATGTCAGATTCCAATAATCATTATTTTTTTCAGCAACATAATTAACACTATTAATTGTAAATGTTAAATTATCCACTCCAACTCCGCTTGTATCATTTGAAGTTGCATTTATTACTATTGTTCCTTTAACAGAAGCATTACCAACAACATTCCCATTAAACTGGTATATTTTCGCATTAGTATTATCTACAGTTACATTTACATATTCAGAATCATTAAAGTTTCCATTAAAGTCTGTAGCATTAATTGTAAAATTAATCAAGCCATCGCTTAGTGCTATAGTATTAATTACTATGCTCCAATTTCCATTATTTATTGAGCCTTCAATTAAAGACAAACTTGACCAGCCGCTTCCATTCCATACTGTTGCTGCCTGGATTCCAACTGTATCCATTGCAGTCACGGTTATATTAACATCTTCTGAAACATTTATATTATTAGAAGGACTCAAAATAACTACACTCGGAACAACATTATCAACAGTTATTGTATTGAATATTTCATTATTTAAGTTTCCTAAAGTATCATTTGCATAAACAGTAATATTATGCTCTCCTTCGGATAAATCATTGCCATTTGATGATGCATTCCAAAAAATGCTTAAATCATTTGATGCTGTTAAAATCACATAATTGCTTCCATTTGTAATATTAAAATACACAGAATCAACATTAGTAGTTGTATCATTCACTGTAACATTAATCACAAACAAACCAGTAATATTAGATAGGTTTGTAGGGCTGCTAAATGCAGAAACATTTGGCATCGTAGTATCAACAGTAAAATTAACACTCGCATTTTCAGTAATAGCAAAACCATCGCTTATGCTAACATTCAAGATATAATATCCATCAGAAACATTCAATGTTGTATTAGTTAAAGAAGTCTGGTTTAATACACCATCAATATAATAACTGACATTCAAAGTATCTCCATCTGCATCTTCTGCAAATGATACATTTAAGTCCAATGGTTGTATAGTTGTGTACAAGTCTGTTGTTGGGAATACTATTGTGGGTGTTTGTGGTGGTGTATTTGCTACTGTTATTATTGTATCGTTTATCTTAAAATTACCAGCAGTATCATTTACCCAAA
>NYYQ01000051.1 GCA_002686855.1 Candidatus Woesearchaeota archaeon
AGTTGCTATATTCGAAATGGCAAACTAAACCCACTTTAGTGGGTGACGGAAAATTTATAATTTTCCCATCATGTACGAAAATTTGCCATTTCCACTATACAAGCTTACCTACTAGCATCTGCTTGTCTCTCAACCTCTAGCTTTTTAGCAATTGCGCTTGAGGCATTGCTTAACTTATATGCATTTGTTATTTCTTCTGCTAAGCAGTTTTCAATGGCTTTTTTTGAGTTAAATGATTTATGATAAGCGCCTTGTGTCATGTGCCTTAAGGCAACATCAATCCTTCTTTGAGGAGCGCATTCAACAGCTTTTGGATACCTTGCGCCACCGTATTCAATAGTTATTATCTCTTCACGCTGAGCAGCATTCTCCAAGGCTTTTACAAATATCTTTATTGGATTTTCTTTTGCTTGCTTCTCAATTATTCCAAAAGCATTTTCAACAATTAAGAAAGCGTTGTTTGCCTTTCCTGTTGTATGCTTGCTTGATTTAAAGTGTTTTTTGCCCTTATGCCCAGGTATCATAACTTTATTAATCAGCCTCTCAACTATGAAAACCTTGCTCTTATGGAACCTGTTTTTTGCATACCTTGCTCCTGTTTTTGGAACAATTTTAGGCTCTAACGTAATATAATTCACCAGACCAGGGTCTTCTACCTTGATACTTCCAACATCCCATCTGTTAAAAACTTTTATTTCAGACATTTTGTAATTTACTTACGAGCTTTTTCTATTATCCCACTCATTAAAGCATTCAAACTTTGATCATTAACTTTAATTACCTGCCAACGAACTCCGGGAATATCTCCTTTGCTCTTTCCCATCGCGCCACCGATACATTCTATCATAACCTCATCGTGCTCATCAATAAGTTTAGTAGCGCCATCTCCTGGACAAAATGCAGTAATCTGCTTCCCATTCTTAGTCAATTGAATCCTAACACATTTTCTCATAGCAGAATTTGGCTGCTTAGCTTCTAATTGTACTTTCTCTAAAACAATGCCTTTTGCCTGAGAAGCGCCTTCCAAAGGATCAGCTTTTGCCTTTAGTTTTCCAACTCTTCTAACAAACCATTTATCTGATTTCCTTGATTTATGCCTTCTAGCCTTAAGCTTCTTTCCAGCATTCATCCCTCGACTTTTCTTTCCCATTTTGTTTTTTGGTATTAAAATCTGTTTTTTAAATGTTTCTATTTAACTTGCTTTGTGAAGCTCTCCGCAAATTGATGCTAACCCTCACTTTCAACAAAGCCTATTCAACCTTTACCTCAACCTCAAAATATCTTTTTACAATATCATTAACCATATTTATTTTATGCCTGTCCCTTCCCATGACAAAGCCTTTTGTTTTTGTGTCCGGTGTGTAAATCTTGACAATACCTTTCTCTTCTTTTATGTCCTCCACTTTTGCAGGATAGATCAAATTACTCACAAATTTTGTGACATCATCATTAAACTCTACCAATCTTATTTTTTTCTTCAAAATACCTTCAATCTTTTTTATATTGACGCCTTTCTTTCCAACAGCCTTTCCCATATCGTTTTCCTGCACAACAAAAGTAATGTCATCATTCAAAATACAATCTTTCAGCTTAGCACCTGTTAAACTTTCAAACAAAGACATAAACTTCATTATATCAATACTGTATTTTATCCTTACCACTTACTTAGCACCTTTCAATATAGACAACACAGAAATAGAAAAGGGTTTTTTGCAAATAACCCCTAACTCTTCATTAGGATACAGAACTTTTATAGTCTCAGTTTTACTTAGCTTGCTATAATGGCTTAGGTCATTGAAAACTCTTTCAGGACAATTAGAGCTTACAATAACCTTTTCTACTTTTCCAAGCTTAAGGTTCTTGATAGTCTTCTCTGTACCTATAACAAGATTCTTTGTCTTGACAAGTTTCTTTATTTCAGTAGAGGTAATCTTTTTAGGCATTTTATTTTTCAATTGTTGTTTTAAATTATTTTAATTTTATTATTGAAGCACTGAAAAAAATTGTTTATTGAAATTTCCCGGGTTTTTTCATTGTTAATTTATTTATTGGATTTTTCAATGGTTTATAAATCTTTATTGGCTTTTATTAGAATCTTTATCAACTATTTTTCACTTTTAGTAACTAATTTAGGTATTCCCGTTCCAACAGGTACTGGCTGGTTTAGCATTACATTCTCAACAACAGAGTTAAGATCATCAACTTCTCCAACCAAAGCAGCATTTATTATATGCTTTATTGGAGTCTCAAAACTTGCCCTTGCTAAGACAGATGCTTTCTCACTCACAACACCATACCTTGTAATCCCTTTTACACTTCCTGAAAAGCACATTGTATCAGCAACCAGCATTATATGCCTGACATCTACATTAAGGCCCTGGTTTTCTATTACTTTATAGACTTCATTGATAATAGCGCGTCTTGCTGCCTCTACACCAAAAACTTTCTCAATTTCAAAAATATTATTTGTTGTTGTCCTGTAAACATCTACCCCTTGTAACTGCAACACCTCAGGAAGATTTGAACCAGAAGTAACAATTAAGTACTCATCGCCTCTCTTTACTGGTAAAACTTCTGAAATTCCCTTTATCCCTGTAAGATGGATATTTTTTACAGATTCCTTGGCTTTATACACTTCATTTAAACTCTCTTCCTTTGCGCGACTTCTTAATAATATTGAATCTTTGTTGTCTTTTACATTAAATTTCTTAAGCTGCTTTGCAATACTGGAAACTACTTGCCCATTTGTCAATCCAAGCGTCTTCATTTTCTCCTTATCGAGTTTTACTTCTATTTCTGAATCAACAAGGCTTATTGAAAATTCTAATGCTATCTCTCCTAATTTTGTCTCTTTAATGCTAAGAGCAAACTCCTTAATGTTTTTGCCTTTTGAGTAAGGAGCTTTAAGATGTATTTCCATGGCCGGTGTTTTAAGCTGTTTTCTTCCATCAAGGATCTCTATGATTCTTGGCAATCCTAATGTAACATTCATTTCAGATACGCCCGCAAAATGGAACGTATTTAACGTCATCTGTGTTCCAGGTTCGCCAATAGATTCTGCCGCTATAATCCCAACTGATTCTCCGGAATGTACTTTTGCATCCTTATACTCCCTTACAGCTTTATCTAGTATTTTCTTTAGTTTTGAGTGGTTTGTTCCTTTTGGCAAATACTCCCTTATCCCTTCAAGCAGCTTTTTTGGGATTTTACCTTCATACTCATTTATTGTTTTATCCATCTTATATCAATGATTTTATTATTCGTTTTACATTTATTGAGCCTTTTTCTGATTTAGACACATCAATTCCATCTTCTCCATAAGCAAACTGCACTATATTGTTGGATGCATCCCTTACAGTGCCGTCATATTCAACCTTCAAATCCTGCAGTGCATTTGCAAGCCTCCTATATAAATATCCTGACTTGGGAGTTCTTAATGCTGTATCCATTAAAGAATCCCTTCCGGTCATTGCGCCAAAGAAAAACTCTGTTGGAGTTAATCCGCTCTTGAACCCATTGCTTATAAAACCTCTTGCTTCAGGGCTTAAATCATCTTTTTTAAAAGCCGACAGTGTTCTTTCATCAAAGCCTTTGTCTATTCTTTTGCCTCTCATAGCCTGCTGGCCAACACAAGCTGCCATCTGCGCAAGATTCAGCAAGTTGCCCCTGGCGCCTGATTGGGCCATAATCATTGTATGGGAATTTTTATCAGCAAAATCTGCAACTATTTTCCCTGTTTCATTCCTGGCTTTATTCAAAACTTCCAAGATCTTTATTTCAAGAGTTCCCTTTAACGATTTTCCCGGAAATGATTCAAGCTTATTGTCCTTGTACATGCTTATTAAATGCTCTACTTCTTTTTTTGCATTGTTGAGTACATCATTTAACTTGATTCTTGCATTTTCCGGTAAATCAGTATCTGAAACAACAGATGAGAATCCTCTCCTTAGCAAAACTTCTATTCCTAACCTGAAGATTTTCCCAAGCATATCTATTGTAAACTCCTTTCCATATTTTTGGTGTATATTCCTAAGCAGCAACCCTGAACCTTCCCCAAGGTTACTCCTGTCAAGGTATCCCTCGATAAGTTTCCCATTCTTTATTGCAACTTCATCATCCTGCCTGGTTTTTCCAGTAAAATTGAAATCCTCAGGTATCAAAACAGAAAATACTTCTTTTCCATCAACTCTTTCCTTCCTTGGCAATTTTGAGAAATCTTCCACGCCTATTGCTGCTAAAAGATCTAGCGCATCATTTCTGCTCAATTCCATATCTTTTGTCAACAGATAGTTTCCTGAAATAGCATCCTGCACACACCCAATTATGCTTAACCCATATCTTAAAGAAATAAGCTGCGTCTGCACTTCCATCAAAATGTCTGCTTCTGCTCTTGCTTCCTCTGTCTGTGGAATATGAAGATTCATCTCATCACCATCAAAATCAGCATTGTATGGATGGCAAACAGTAGGATTAAGCCTTAACGTTCTTCCTGGCAAAACTTTAATTTTATGGCTCATCATCGACATTCTATGCAGGCTTGGCTGTCTATTAAATATGGCAATGTCACCATCCATGAGATGCCTCTCAACTGTATATCCTGGCTGTATTTCTTCTAACGAAGCTTCTTTTGTTTCATCAGTAATTTTTTTCTTTTTTCCATCTGGTCTTATAATATAATTTGCTCCAGGATATTTTTGAGGTCCCTTCTCAATAAACTTCTTTAGATACTCCATGTTCCATTTAGTGACCTTTTCAGGCACTGTAAGCTTCATCGCAATTGCATCTGGAACTCCAACCTCGTTAAGCTCAATCATTGGGTCAGGACTTATAACAGTTCTTGCGCTGAAATTTGTCCTTTTACCAGCTAGATTATGCCTTATTCTACCTTCTTTACTCTTAATCCTTTCAGTTAAAGTCTTCAATGGCTGTCCAGACCTATGACGCGCTGGAGGCAACTGCGCAATAGCATTATCAAAGAAAGTTGAAATATGATACTGTAATAAATCCCATAGGTCCTCAACTATTATTTCAGGCGCTCCTGCATTTATATTCTCAAATAACCTTTGGTTTATCCTGACAATATCGCCAAGCTTATGCGTCAAATCATCCTCGCTTCTCTCACCACTTTCAAGAGTAATGCTTGGCCTCATTGTAACCGGAGGTATAGGTAAAAATGTTAAAACCATCCATTCTGGTCTTGCATATGGAACAACCAGTCCAAACAACAACGTATCCTCATCAGTTATTTTTTCAAGCCTTGTTCTTATTTCTATTGGGCTTATCCTTTTTTCTTCTTCAAAGAAAGTTGTTGGTTTGTCCAGCTTAATTTTTTTCTGTCTTGCCTTGCAATAAGGGCATTTATTAATTGTCTTAAGGGTTGTTATTATGTCCTTAATTTTTTTTCTCCTGCCTTCAACGCCTTTTTCTTTTTCTACCTGATTAAGAGTTTCCTTGTACTTGCTTATCTTGTTTTTAGGGATCAAAATCCTTCCGCAATCCCTGCATGTTGATTTAAGAAGGTTAAGTATTATAGCCACAAACTTGACATGGATTACAGATCTTGCCAATTCTATATAACCAAAATGTCCTATACACTCCTTTAATTTTGAACCGCAAGTTTTACATCTTAAACCAGGATCAATAACACCCAATCTTATATCCATCAAGCCGCCATCTACTGGGTAGCCTTCCTTGTCATAAAGCTCTGGAGTAACAATTTTTGCAGATGCCATGTCCTTAATCATCTTCGGGCTTAGCATAGAAAAGACAATACTCTTTACCTGCTTGAAGATATGGCTTTCTTCTGGCTCAATTACTTCAGCTTTCTTTTTTTCTTCCTGTCCTTCTGCAGATTCTTCAGCACTTTCCTCACCGGCAGCTTCTTCAGGTTTTACTTCTTCCAATAGCTGCTCTGGACTTTTTTCTTCTTCTTTACCAGCTTCCTCTTCAGCTTTTACAGGTTCTTTGCTTTCTTCCTTAACCTCTTCAGCTGCTTCTGTTTTCTCTTCTTTAGCCATTTTATTTTGAATTTTTTTATTTTTGTTTTTTAATTATTGATAAATTTTAATTTTTTCTTTATTGGATTATTTTATATTGACAATTATTTTTTCATTGAATTTTTTTATTTGATTAATTTTTAATATATTTTTTATCTTTCAATTATCAATTTTATTTATTTTTTCATCATTGAATATGATTTTTTTAATTTTGAATTGTTTTATTATTGAAATTTTTATTGTCCTAATACTTGCTCTCTAATTGAAGCTTTGGATACATTCCTAATGACTTAAACTCATCAAGTATTAATTTGAAGGCATAGCTTATCTCAACATCATTTATCTCCACATTTTCACCGCATATAGGACAATAGCTTTTTCCCTTGTACTCATCCCTGATTGCTATTATCCCGCAATTCTCACATATTGGTACAACAGTTTTGTCTGAATCAAATCTTTCCTTTAATAACAATGAAGCTCCGTGAGCAACAAAAGTATCTTTTTCCATCTCTCCCAATCTTAAGCCTCCTTCCTTTGCCCTCCCTTCAGTTGGCTGTCTCGTAAGCAATTGGATTGGGCCCCTAGCCCTTGAATGTATTTTATTTGCAACTAAATGCTTTAACTTCAGATAATACATGCTTCCAACAAAAATTTTGGCCTCAAGCATCTCCCCGGTTACTCCATTATAGAAAGTCTCTACGCCATTTTCCCTGAACCCTAACGATTTCAATTCTTCTCTTAACTTTTCTTCTGGTTCTGCATCAAATGTTGTTCCATTAATGGGTCTTCCTGACAAAGCGCCTACCTTGCCTGCAAGCATCTCTATAAGATGGCTCATAGTCATTCTTGAAGGAATTCCATGAGGAGAAAATATCAAATCGGGTTTTATTCCAGACTCAGAAAAAGGAATATCCGCTTCCGGAACTATTAAGCCAACAATTCCTTTCTGACCGTGCCTGCTGGTAAATTTGTCGCCTATTTCAGGAACTCTTTCATCTCTTAGCCTTATCTGCACCAGCCTGTTGCCTTCTTCATTCTCAGTCATCAAAATAAAATCAACAACTCCCTTTTCACCATGCTTTATAGCGACAGAGCTTTCTCTTCTCGTTCCTGCAGTAAGGTTGTATTCTTCTAACGAACTTAAGAACCTCGGAGGACTAGTCTTTCCTATAACAACATCTCCTTCTGTAACTTTTGCTTCAGGGTAAATTATTCCATCTGCTTCTAAGAATCTGTAATCATGTTCAGTTTTGTATCCTTTAACATCCTTGTCAGGGATGCTTATCTGGTCAATCAAGCCTCCAGAGTAACGCAGTTCTTCTGCAATGCTTGGCCTGTAATATGTAGATCTTCCAAAACCCCTTTCAATAGATGCTTTATTCAATATTATCGCATCTTCCATGTTATAGCCTTTATAGCTCATCACAGCTACAACAATATTCTGGCCAGCAGGATGCTTGTCATAATCACCCATATCATGCATAATTGTTTTTACTAGCGGAGCCTGTGGGTAATGCAGTAAATTAACATCCATATCCATCCTTACAGCGTAATTTGCCGCATACAAACCTAAAGCCTGCTTTTGGTTTTTGCTTCCTGCATTTAATCTTGTTGACTGGTTAAAGTTTGCATATGGAACTAACGCTGTTGTTAATCCAAACATCGCCATAGGTGTTATTTCCAGATGAGTATGCTCTGAAGTAAGGTCTTTTTCAAAAAACGCAACCAAAGCATTTTCCTCTTCAGCAGTGTCTAAATACTCAATAATGCCTTGCTTAACCAAATCGCTCCATGAAATTTCATTTTTTTCAAGCTGCTTTAGATGTTTTTCAGTTAGTAAAGGCTGGCCTTCTCTTACAATAATCAAAGGCCTTCTTGCCCTGCCTTTAGAAGTATCAACATAAACTTCATCTGACTTTTCATTATGGTAAATATTAAGGTTATCCGTTAAATTACCAAGTCTCCTTTCTTCTCTAACCTTAGCAACAAAATTACTTGCATCCTCCACAGTTCCCATAAATTTGCTATTAACAAAAACTTCTGTCATTTTTTATCGTTATTTATTTTTTATTCAATAATTTTAATTTTACAATTATTGATTTTTATATTTTAATTTTTATTAATTTATATTTTATTGTTTTTTTATTTTATTGGATTATTATCTTTATGGATTTTATTTTTTATTGAACAGATTTAACATTTTTAATGGGTAATTTTTTAATTTATTGTATTGAATTTTTTAATTGAATATTATTTTTAATTTTGAATTGTTTATTTTTTACTGACAAATTATTTTATAGTCTTTAACCCAAAATTTTTTAGTTGCTTGATTGCCTCATCTTCATTTGACTGCTCAGAGATAGAGCAAAGCAAGGATAAGTTCTTCCTCAACCCGATATTTGTACCTTCTGGAGTTTCTATTGGGCACAATCTTCCTAAATGTGTCGAATGCAGTTCCCTGGCTTGAAAATTTTCCTGGGATGCGCTTAAAGGACTGACAATTCTCTGCAAATGAGACAATGTTTCTAAATAATTCAATCTTTGGATTCTTTGGCTTATTCCCTTTCTGCCGCTAACCCATACGCCTGTCGCCATAGCTGAATAAATTCTCTGTGTAAGCAATTTATCCCTAATTATTGTTTTAAGTGAAGGAAATTTTCCCCTCTTTACAATACGCTGGAAATTATACAGCAAATCACCAATCAGGACTTTCAAGTTAAGCCTAAGCAAATCCCCAAGTAAATCTCCAGATAACTTAAGCCTTTTATTCATATAATGATCCTTGTCATCCGTACTAAATTCGCCTCTTGACACTCTTATAAAGCGTTTAATCATTTTGCATAAATTATATGCCTTAAAAATCCTATCCTCTTTATTTATGCCAATATGGGGCATAAGATATTTATCAAGTATTTCCCTCATCCTGTCCAGTCTTACATCCTTTGATTGCGTAATCCCCACTTTCTTTGCAATGTAATCCAAGGATTCTTCCTCTGTTTTAATACTTGCAAACTCAACCAGATTAAGAATAACCTCATCATACTGATTCTCACTTGAAATAAACTTCGTTATTTCTTCATCTTTAAGCAAGCCAAGAGCTTTAATAAGGACAATAAGGGGGATTCTTTTCACTCTTGTAAAAGTAAGATAGAACATTCCATCTTTGAGTTTCTCCATTGTATGGGGTATCTTATATGAACCGTACTCAGAAAATAATTTCCCAACAAATTCAGATGTGCCTGTAGTGCTTTTCTCAATAAGAAATTTATTTGAAGCTAGATCCTCAATTGTTATAAGAACCTTCTCTGTCCCATTAATAATAAAATAGCCACCAGGCTCATTTGGATCTTCATCTTTTTCAATAAGCTCCTGCTTGTTCATATTATTAATGTGACACCACTTGCTTTTTAACATAACAGGTATATTGCCTATTTCTGTTTGTATGCTTTCTCTCTGAACACCATTGATATGCGCGCTAACCTCGATGTAAGTAGGTGCAGAATATGTAAGTTTCCTTAGCCTTGCTTCAGCTGGAAATATATTTCTTTTGCTGCCGTCTGCTTCTGTAATCTCTGGCTTTACAGCCCATATCTTGTCCAGCTTAATCCTGAAATCATCAATGTTATGGGGTATGATTGTAGGCACAATTTCCTTGTTTTCTTCTATAATCTTGTTTAATTCTTGGTCCATGAATCGATTAAATGACTCTATGTCCGAATCTACAAAACTCTGCTCGTCAAAATATTTTTGTATCAGGATTTTTCCGTATTTATACATCGATTACCACCCTGTAGAAAACTGCATGACCGGCAGTTAAGCTCTCCCTCTCGATTTTTATTACTTCACCTGGCTTTGCATTTAATGAATTCAAAGCCGGATCAGTCTTTAATATTCTTGGGAGTTCCTTTAAAGAAATATTATACTGCTCCAGCAGTTTTTCTTTCTGTTTGTCACTTAACTTGCTGTGCTTCGGTATCAAAATATGCTTATCAAGTGTAAATTTTTTCTTCATGCTTGCACTACAACTCCTTTGGTAATTTTTGAATAAAAATGGGCCGGACGAGACTCCCAAATCCCTGGGGATTTTAATGGCCCTCCGGAATATTCGAACTCGCGACCACATCATTACTTTCAATTTGTTAAAAGTGATGTGCTCTCTCCTGCTTCACTTTCGTGAAGTACCAGGCTGAGCTACCGGCCCATGAACGTAAAACGCCCTGGCCGGGACTTTCATCGTATGAATTTGAACCCGGGTCACAGCCGTGACAGGGCTGCATGATAGTTACTGCAACATTTTGCCTCAAAATACTGAGCCAGGCTACACTACCAGGGCATTTTGAATAATATGCCGTACATAACCCTCTTTAAACTAAAATAAGCTCAAAATTATAGTCTTTTAGCTAAAGAAAGATTATTACGCATTTTACTTTGAATTACTTCATTATTTATAAAGTTTACGGATTTTCATAGCTAATTTATATAATAATATCTCCTTAAACCCTTTTACAAGAATTCTATATATCTCCTTACAGTAAAGCTTATATTTAAAATTTTCGTTATTATTGGTAAGAAAAATGTATATGAAATAAAATGTCATAAATTCAAATGGTGTTATTTTTTTATTTTTCTTTTTCTAATGCCTTCTCCACTCTTTCCTTACAATCAGTTTTTAATGTGTCATGCCCATCAATTTGTTCACACGAATCTAAATCTAAATTCTTTAAAGCAACATTGTAATAACATTTCATAGCCAGTGATAAGAAGTCATTTGTGGTGCTTAATATATCACAAACTTCTTTTGTCTGGAAGTCAACATCGTTTTCATCATAAGTTTTGCTAAGACATTCGTTCTTGTACTTTCCTTGACCTTCTATCTCTCCACAAAGGAAAAAATCTCTATTCCTATACACGCCATAATAATCAATAGCTAACTTATGAATACAATCTCCTTGTTGAGTTGGAGATTCATAACTTTCTCTACATAATTCTGGACTTCTTTTACTTAATATCACTCCTTCTCTACATTCTTTGAAATCTATTCCAAGTCTATCACAATCACTTATCTCAAAATCATTCCACATGGCAGTGTAGAATAAGCATTTTCTAGCTAGGTTTTGACCTAGAAAATTTGTGGGAAGATTGTAACATTCATCTAGATCAGAATGATACATAGCTAAAGACATATAGCATGAATCATTTCTCCTAATCTCGTCAACTTTTATATCTGTATTTTCAAACTCGCAATATGATTCATTAATCAAATTCTTATCAAAGTCAGCTTCTACAAACCAGTTATAATAAATGGGAACGTAATTTTGTCTTTCAAACTTTGGTTCAAAATTTTCATCAATTTGGCTGTAGCAATTTATTTTATCGGAATCGTCTTCCAGTTCAAGACAGATGGTAGAATCTTCGTTTAATGTTGCTTTGTTTGCATAGCAAGTAACCCTATCTTGTCTATCTAATTCGTCACACAAATTAAGTCCAAAATCAGCATCATTTTCGCTAATATGTAGATAACAGTCAGATTTGAATGAGTAGGGGATATCTTTGCAGTATTCAGGTGTTAGAGTTCTTTTGCCCACATCATTAAAACACACAAAAGAGTAATCTTCTGGAAAGTCTGCACAAAGCTTTACATCAGTCTGTCTTGAAATCAAAGAATTGTAGCAAGTATCTAAATGTTTATCATCAAAGTAATATTTAACGGATGCATCATAACTTTGACCTAAGTAAATACCTACAAACTCCTTGCATTGCTGCGGAGTTTCAACATTTTTATGAATGCAGTAACCATAAATTTTTTCTCCATAACAATCCTTGGTGCATTTGCACTGTTCTAAAATATCCTCACTTGAAGAAGAAAGTGGTGCATTATTTGTTAATGATTGTTCAGAACAAGCACTAATTAAGAAGATTACAGAAATTAAGACCATTGTTAAGATTCTATTCGTATAAACCACCCCAATATTACTTATTTCATATAGAACTCTATAAAAACTTTACCAAAAAAATAAAAAATATCCCTGCGGCCGGATTTGAACCAGCAACCTCTCGGGTTCGGCTGAGTGTTTTTCATTCAAGTGCTAAGCACAAAGTCGAACACTTTCTACAGCCGAGCACTCTAGCCATTGAGCTACGCAGGGAAATACAATTCTAAAAGTAGCTTTTATTTAAAAACATTATGAAAAACAAAAGAACTAATTAACAACATGCAACCTGCTTGAAACAGTGGTAAGTGTTTTACCCTCATACTTAAATACAGCAGTAGCAGCAGGCAAACTAAAGTCACCTAAAATTGATAATTTTGTTTTGATTTTGTATGATAAAACTCTTTCTTCTGAAACATCAAGATGATTTATGCTCCATTTTACAATTGTGGTTCCTCTTTTTTCATGTCTCAGTACTTTCGTAGGCTGCAAAGCGCCAATAGAAATATCCCTTTCAATAGAAACTATGCTTGGAATTGTTTCTGTAATCTCTATATCCTTAATTTTGCTTTTGGCTCTGTTTTTTATGTGCAGAATAACCGACATCTCAGAAACTCCACCTTCGCTTTTGACAAGACTGCTGGACTCTTTTCTTATTATTAATGGAACTCTGAAAATGTAGTACGAGAACACTAGTCCAATCAGCAAAACTATAACAAAAACCAAGGGTAAAATATTTTTTGTAACCACAACATCCATCTTGTTGTTTTCTAACTCCACGTCCCAGACAAAATATTTTTTATCATCTTCCTTTATAACCTTAGCTTTTGGATTTTCTGATGAGAATATTGAGCCAAACAAGGTTGTTTCAATCTTAAAGCTGCCTGCATAATCAGGATTGTTCGATACAAACTTATAGTTGCTCTTTGTTACCAAGAAATTTTTGCTCTCGCTTACAACTTTTAGATCCCCATACTCTATAATTTTTATTTTTCTCGCAATTGGGTTTATTATACTTTTATCTTCTCTGAGCACAGTAACCATTAAAGTATCTTCTTGGGGAAATGTCAAGGGATCAAGGTTTACTATTAGCTCTAAAGTCTTTTCTTCTTTTGGACCTAGCTTTGTCACTACAGTATCTTTTATGAGATTGCTCCCCAGCTTAATTACTAATTCTTCATAATCTATAATGTTCTGGTTGTTAAGAACAATTTTTATTGGTACTTCCTCTCTGGGATCAATCTTTTCTGGTATGCTGACGCTTGTAACTACAGTAGGCACATAACCTCCAATCAGGCCTTCTATAGATAAAACAGTAACTTTTAGTGGTGCAGATTTAAGCTGGTTCAATACTTTTGTCCTTACATTTAGATTTACAGCATAAGTTCCAATATCTTTTATTTTCAAAGGGTCAACAATAAGCTCAAGACTTCCTTTCTCTCCTGGTTCTAACTCCAGAGTTATGGGGTTTACTATGGGATCTGTCCTTACATCCCAGGTTGGAAAATTAGAGTTGTAAATCCTATACTCATCCGCTTGCCCTAGGTTGTTCTTAATCTCAATCTGGAATTTTGCAAATTCATCTATTGCAATTCTGTCATCTATAGGAACCACTTCCACATCAAATGAAGCAGCATTTACAAGAGAAATATAAATTAACAGGATAAATAAAATCAAGTATCTTTTTAAAAAAATCATCAAATACCACCACAATTCTTTTCTTTACTTATTATTATACTTATATATAAATGTTTTTGAATATAATGGGGTCGCCGTGATTCGAAATCCCGCAGCAATTTGCTGTCACGGGTTGCAAGACCCCCAGCCTTGAGTGATAGTTGCTCCAACGCAACCCAGCAAATCTCTGATTTGCGCTGACCAAGCTACACTACGACCCCGACAAGATAAAGAAATCTATTATTTATATAAATCTTATTGCACACTCTCTGGCTTCCATAATCTGGCTATTCTGTCCTTTTCTCTCCATTTTCTTATGAAATTTTTGACTCTCAAAGGTAAAACAGTTTCTAACAACTCACTTTTCTCTGTAAGCTTGTAAAGCTCTTTTTTCAGTTTGTTATTCAGTTCTTTGTATAAGCTGGGGTCTGCATATATTAAACCCTCTTCAATTCTATGATAAGCAGTTGTTCCTTCTGGCGCAAAAACAAGATAACCTCTTTTCCCTTTAATAAGCTCTGAGTAAGTATCCATGCCCCTGTATACTTTTTCAGCATCAGCTAAATAAACGCCGCCTTTATTGCCGCTTGGATCTAAAATAACCAATTCATCTCCTTCCACAGCTACGCATACAGCATAATGGGCTTTTTTTGATTCCGGAAACAATATATTTTTTTTGTAATCAACAATAACCAAAGCGCCCTGGTTAAGCCACAATCTTATTTCATCTTTCAAATCTGTTATATGCCCAACATCAATCCACACTCCTTTGACTTTGTTTTTAGTGATGTCGTTGACAACTTTAATCAATGCTTCTGGAGTGGTCCCTGCCCCAACTTTTGTGTTGCTCAAGTCCCCTAACTTTGACTGCGGCTCATTATAGCCAAAAATTTTCAGTATCATTGAAATGCTTGCAGGCCCGCAATAACTGGGCTTCTGCTCAACATAGTAGCTTTTTATTTTCTCTAAAGTGTCTAAATCGGTTTCTATATTTTTGAATGAAATTTCCTTCCTAACAAATTCTTTGTTGGGTATGAAAGTGGCATAGCTATAATCTGATTTTATTGTAACACCTTGGTTTGATATGGATTTTATGCTCCCTTCTATATCATCAATCTTGACTTTTTGGCCAAGTTTAAAACTCCCCGATGTTTTTAGATAGATTCCTGCAATAAGGTTTTCCATAAAGGGTCTTGTTCCAAAAAAAATGTAGAGGAACAACAAAGCTGCCAAACCATAAAAAAACCAGCTGATTATATTTGTAATGCCACTTACGTTAATACCGAACAAGTTAAGCAAAAATAATGCAGTAAACAAGTAAAGTGTTAATCTCACAAAAACAAGGAGCCCATCAAGGAACTGCTCTTTCTTTTGATCAAGCATAAACTCTGTTATGCCGGAAATATCAAATAATCTCCTAAACCCAAAAATTATCAGATTTACTATTGATATAGCAAGGACAATAAGAAGTATTACTAATAATATTGTGGGTAACAGATTGTATGTATTGGATAGAAAATCACTCATTACTGTTATATCTTTTACAAGCTCCACCCGCAAATAAACCAGCGCAATTAAAATTGTCAGTATAAGCACAAGATACCTGAAAACCTTTACAAGGCGTATATGCCTTACTTTTATGATTTCCTTCTTTTTAGCAATTGAAATTATTAGGCTGCTGCCAATCTTCGCTATAAAAAAACCAGCCATAATTATGCCAAGAGTAATCAAAAGCTTTAGTGTAGTTTCATTTATATACATCTGCATCACAATTTTTTAATCAGTAAAAATCCCAACCGCTGTGAATTGCGAGCGAACTCGCTTCGCTCGTCGCGGGCGAGGCTACGGGGCATTTGGAATTTTTACTCTCGAAATTGGTATAAATGTCCACAGCGAAGCTGTGGGGTATAAAACCCAATTTCCGCTGAATAAAGTAATGATTTGGTATCTTAAATAAATAGTTTGTTGTTTTTTGAGAATTTTCAGAAAAATATTGTCAATTAAAGCACTGAACATTACCTGTTGCCTTGCATATTGCTTTTGCAAAAGGCCTAGAATCCAATGCTTGCGCTAAACTCACTTTTTCTAATTCCAAAACCTCATATTCATTTTTCATTACGCCATACTTATTTTCCAGATTTTCCTTATCTTCCTTGATGGAGTTTCTTAACTTGGATAACTCTTTTAATTTTTCTTCTTGCAAAATTAGTTGCTCTTCAATCTTTTCCAGCTTTGTAACTTTTTCATCATAATCTGATTGTACTTTATTTAGGCTAACATGATAATAAAAGCTTGTACCAATAAATATAACTATAACAAAGAATCCCAAGAACAATAATTCTTACCTACAAGCCTCATTAAGTTTAAAAGCATTTGTGGTGGTGCATAATTAACCAGTCGCCATATTGCGTCTCCACTTTCACTCAATTTCCTACCAGAAATATTCGTGCCCAAGATTCTGACCTCCACTTTATTATTCGATTGGAAATTATATAGCACCTTTAACTTGGCCATTCCTCCAGCATGAGAATAATAACCGGCAACAACCAACCTATCCTGATCACCACGCCTAGAATAATTAAAACGCATTTGTGAAGGGTGATTAGGTACCCCGCATATATAAGTTCCCTGACCTTGAAAAGGAGCTAACACCTCTGCAAGTTTTTCCAACTTAAATCTGTTATCATTAGCCGGACTGTAAGAAAACTCGTCAATTCTCGGTTTTGACGGTTCTTGCACAGATGCATCAGCAATACACCCATACCCACACTTAAAGCACTTATTAAAGCTATAGGCATAGTGATATTTCTTGCTAAATATGCTTTATCTAAAAACTCTTCTCCCAAACCTTTCATCGCTTGGTATAGGTTCAATTTATATCCCCAATAAGTATTCCATATATAGCTAATCCTGCACCTAATTGAATTTGTACATTCCATTTATATTTATCTGGTATTTTCTTTAAAACCATAGAATTAAGAGAAACATATTAGTTGTTTATATAAACCTAATGTTCTATTTCCTGACGTTTACTTAACAGCCCAAAAAAACCAAACCTTTATATAGAACTGCTTATTCACTTTTCTTACGATTTTTAATAAAAACTAAGTGGGGTAATTAATAAAATGACAAACCAAAATGTACAACCTATATTTATCTTACCAGAAGGTTCACAAAGAACTTTAGGCAAAGATGCGCAAAGAAACAATATCATGGCAGCTAAGTTAGTTGCTGAGACTGTAAGAACAACTTTAGGTCCAAAGGGAATGGACAAGATGATTGTTGATAGCTTAGGAGATGTTACTGTTACAAATGATGGTGTTACAATCCTTGAAGAAATGAACATAGAGCATCCATCTGCAAAGATGATTGTAGAGGTTGCTAAAACACAAGAAAATGAGATTGGTGATGGAACTACAACTGCAGTTGTACTGGCAGGAGAATTTCTAAAAAATGCTGAAGAACTGATAGAAAAAGATGTTCATCCAGCAGTTATTTCCAGAGGATACAGATTAGCAGAAGTAAAAGCCCAGGAAATCCTAAATGGAATGGCTGAAAAAATATCAGAAAATAATGAAGAAGTTCTTAATAAAATCGCAAAAACAGCAATGACCGGAAAAGGCGCTGAATATTCAAAAGATACCTTAGCAATTTTATCTGTAAAAGCTGTTAAGATGGTTATTGAAAACGGTTTTGTTGACAAAGATAACATCAAGATAGAAAAAAGAACTGGTGGAAGTGTAGATGATTCTGAACTAATCAAGGGAATTGTAATAGACAAGGAAAGATTAAGCGCAAGCATGCCAAGAGTTGTTGAAAACGCAAAAATTGTTTTACTTGACAGAGAAATAGAGATAAAGAAAACAGAGATAGATGCAAATATCCAGATTAAAACACCAGACCAGATGCAAGCATTCTTAGACCAGGAAGAAAAAATGCTGCAGGATATGGTGGTAAGAATAACATCCAGCGGCGCAAGTGTTCTTTTATGCCAGAAAGGAATTGATGATGTTGCTATACATTTCCTAGCTAAAAAGGGAATTTATGCTATAAGAAGAGTTTCAGATAGCGACATGAAAAAGATTGCAAAAGCAACTGGAGCAAAAGTAGTTAATAATCTCAAAGATTTGAGCGAAAATGATTTAGGATTTGCAGGAACTGTTGAGGAAAGGAAAGTAGGAGATGAGGAATTTACCTACATAATGGATTGCAAGAACCCAAAAGCAGTTACTTTGTTAATAAGAGGCGGAACAGAGCATGTAACAAATGAAATAGAACGCGCAGTAACCGATGCAGTGGGAGACGTTACCGCAGCTTTGAAGACAGGGATGGTTGTTGCAGGTGCAGGATCTCCGGAAACAGAGCTTGCAATGTCATTGAGAAAATACGCCAATTCATTGTCAGGAAGAGAGCAACTAGCTGTGCAGGCATTTGCAGATGCAATGGAAGTGATTCCAAGAACTTTAGTTGAGAATGCTGGCTTGGATCCAATAGACACTCTAACAGACGTTAAAGCTGCTCATTCAAAAAAGCAAAAATGGGCTGGAATTGATGTCTTTACAGGAAAAGTAATGGATGCATGGAAGAAAGGAGTCATCGAGCCTCTAAAGATTAAAACACAAGCAGTAAGCTCAGCAGCAGAAGTCGCTGTTATGGTGCTAAGAATAGATGATGTTATCCAAAGTACTGGAAAAGGAGGAGGAGCACCTGAAATGCCTCCAGGAGGAATGGGCGGCATGGGCGGAATGCCGATGATGTAATTCTTTATTTTTTTATTTCTTTTTCCAAATCTTTTTATAATTCTTTATTATTCTAAAAACAATGAAAAAAGTAATTACTTTTGGCTCATTTGACATTCTGCATGAAGGCCACAAGCATTATCTTAAGGAAGCGAAAAGCTACGGTCATTTAATTGTAATTGTTGCAAGAGATGAAAATATTCAAAAATTCAAGGCAAAAAATCCAATTAATAATGAAAATCAACGCTTGCAACAAATTCAAAATTTAGATTTTGTTGATGAAGCAGTTCTAGGACATAAAGAGGATATTCTCAAAGTTTTGGAAGAGCATAAACCGGATATGATATGTTTGGGCTATGACCAGAAAACAATAGATGAAGAAAAGCTAAAACAAGAACTGAAAAAAAGAAATTTAAATGCAGAAATTGTAAGATGCAAGGCGTTTAAGCCGGATGTTTTTAAGTCTTCTAAGTTAAACTCTAATTCCTAACCTTAACTTCCTTATCAAGAACTCTAAGCTTTTTTATCTTAACATGACCGCAATACTCATCTTCTACTACTTTTTCAAACTTTTCAACTTGTAATCTTTCATCAAAAATAGGCCCATCTAGAACCAAAGTGTCAGCATAACCCCCTTCAAAACCAATATGAAATTTAAAATTTACAGAATCTTCTTTTAACTCCTTAAAGTTTTCTTTGGTTAATGTTTTACCCAACCATCTCATTAAGCCATCAGAAGCAACTTGGGTTATCATGATTTCATAGCCTTTATCTACCATTTTCTCCATAACTAAATCATGTTCTTCCCCTGCATGAGCAGCAAAAACCTCTATTCCTAAAGGCCTTAAAGCATTTTGCACACTTGATAATTGGGTTTCCTGCAACCCAGTGCCTCCTAAAACAACCGCATTAACAGGATCAGTTTTTTGCCTTTTTTCTACAATTTTTTTAACAATCTGCGCTTCTTTCACTGGGTCAGCTACTTTGCATTTTTCTAAAACATGTGGAATCTTCAATATTTTGGCCAAATCTTTTGTATGCTCAACAGTTGCATAATGAAACAAATAACAATCAGTTCTATTGGGTTTTATAGAAATTAAATACTGGATATCCCAGCCTTTCTCCTTAGCTGACTCAATAGCAAAAGTACTGTCCTTTCCTCCAGAATACATTATTGCTACTTTCATTTTGAACATACCCCTATTTTATGGATATTCAGAATGGAAGCTACGAACTTTAGTGAGTATGCTTTCATTTTACAATTTGAATAAGATAGTTGTTTATAAATTTTGTGTTGAGAATATTTAAGCAGGCTTTTACCCCTTTTTTAGTTCCTAAATCTTTTGCAGACATCGGCTTAGAACTATCTTTAAATATTAATAAAAAGGAAGAAATTGAAGAATATATTGAGAAGAATTCCTTTTAACAAAATCAACTCATTAAAGGACGTAGATGCAACAACAATAAGGGAAAGAATGGCAAAAGGTGAAGAATGGAAACATCTGGTTCCTGAAGGAGTTGAAGATTATATCGAAAAAATAAAATAAATTAATGCAGGTATAATTGTGGAGGGGGGAATGGTACTTCTCCTTCTCTGATAGAGGTTCTAACTGCATTATCAAAGGTACAATCTAAACCTCTACCTCTTTGACTATGTAGATATAATGCATTATCGCCTGTAATAATTGAATTAACTGCAGCCATTTCCTTATTATAATTCGTCATAAATCTATCAAGCCTAGCTAATTTATCCGAGCTCAAGCTATTAGGGTCTGCCAATTCGAAAGCTTGTTTTTGTAATTTTAAATTGTGTAATCTTTCAAATACAACATTTTCCGGAACTTGCCCCCCTTTGTAAAACTCTATTACATCACTTACTGACAACCCTTCATAGATATCATTTACAAACAAATGCTCACTCATATCACTTAACAATTTCAAGTCTATACCTAATTTTTTTGTCTCTTTAAGATTAAACATACGTGGATCGTATCCTACTGAACAGACTAATTTCGAAAATGTACTAAGAGTTTCTTCAGCTTTTTTTAAAATTTTATTGTACGCACTTATTGGTATAAAATATGAATAACTTGATGTGAGGATTCTGGTTCCAAGTATGCCAATTGAATCAGTAAGATCTACATCATAGTCCATTTCAATTGGTTCTCCATTCCCCAGTATACTCCCTAAATCAACTTCTGTGTCCATATTAAATAAAATGGGTGCTAAGATGCTATTTATGCGGTGTTGAATAAATAAAATTACATTTTTTTCTTTGCTTCTTAGTTCCTTACATCTTAATTCTCCAAAGCTATCGCTAGGTTTCTGCA
>NYYQ01000052.1 GCA_002686855.1 Candidatus Woesearchaeota archaeon
GAGCTAACGCTAATTCAGGGGTGGGTGAGCGCGCCAGCTACGCTACGCGTTCATCTACTTATTTTATGTCAAGAAATAGTTTATGGAGGTTGGGAACTCGTGCTAAAGCACGAGGTATCCTTTGTATGTAATGAAAACAATTAAAAATAAAGTTAAACAATGGAGGAAGATACTATGACCCAACTTAAAGTCGGAATTTTAGGAGCGACTGGAATGGTTGGGAAAGAATTAATAAAGGTACTGTTCGATAGAGAATTTCCAATAGAATCTCTAAAATTATATGCTTCTAAAAGGTCTGTAGGAAAAAAGATAGAAACACCACTAGGAAAAATAGCTGTTGAAAATGTAGATACTGCAGACTATTCACAATTGGATATTGCCTTTTTTGCAATAAGCGGAGAATGGTCAAAAGAAAATGCTCAAAAAGCCACAAAAGCAGACTGTATTGTAATCGATAATTCATCTGCTTTTAGGTACGATGAAGATGTGCCTTTAGTTATTCCTGAAATTAATCCCCAGGCTATTGGGGATTCAAAATTAATTGCTAATCCTAACTGCACTACAGCAATAGCAGCTATACCCTTATATCAAATTTACAAAAATTATGGATTAAAAAGAGTTATAATTTCTACTTACCAGTCTGTAAGCGGAGCAGGTAATAGGGGCATGGATGAACTTGAGGAAGAGACTAGAAGGGAACTTAGTGGAGAGAAAGCCAGTAATAAGTTATTTCCATATCCAATACCCTTTAATGTAATCCCTCAGATAGATACCTTTCAGGAAAACGGATATACAAGAGAAGAGATGAAAATATTATGGGAGATCCGTAAGATATTTGGAGATGAAAATATTCCGATATCATGCACTTGTGTAAGAATCCCAACAATGAGGGCGCACTCAGAGAGTATTGTTGTTGAAACTGATAAGCCTATATATCCAGAAAAGGTAAGGAAGATATTTGGAAATACTCCTGGAATAGTTGTTAGAGATGATACTAAGAATAATGTTTACCCTATGCCCCTAACAGCAAGCGAAAAATACGATGTTGAAGTAGGCAGGATAAGGCAGAGTCTTATCTTTAAGGATCATGGGCTGGAGTTCTTTCTATCGGGCGACCAGCTTCTAAAAGGAGCAGCATTAAATGCTGTTCAGATAGGAGAACTTGTAGTTAAAAAGAAAGGTTTAAAAATATGATTCAAGATGTTTTTATTGTTGGAGCAACAGGGAATATAGGCCGAACTCTTGTTAAGCAAATCCTTGTTAGTGGAGATACAAATCCAGATATTCATGTAAATCCTACAAGGATAGTCGGGGTAGCTTCTAGCGCTAATTTCATTTATCAACCAAGAGGAATTTCCCATGAACAGGCTTATAGTTTTGCAGATGGGCAATATTCTCAATCTCAGGCTTATAATGGCCTTGGACATCTTTTGAGCGTTGCAAGGGCTGGACATAAACCAGAAAACAGCTCATTGGTTTTTGTTGATGTTACTGCTTTGAATAAACCTATGACAGATTTCCATCTAGCTACTATCCAGAGTAGCCCATTTGGCATAGTTACTGCAAATAAAAATCCTGCAGCTTTATCTGATTATGGAATATTTCAAGAATTGACGAAGGACCCTAACAGATATGATTATAGATGTTCAGTTATGGCAGGGGCAGAAGCAGTATCGATGTTGAGGGACTTAAAAGATATTAATGATGCCCCTAAAACTATACAGGGCTGTTTTTCCGGAACACTTGGATATATCACTTCTGAACTTGAAAAAGGCAGAAAATTTTCAGAAATTGTAAAGGATGCTAAAGATAAAGGATATACAGAACCAGATCCAAGAGATGATTTAAATGGGTTAGATGTAGCAAGGAAATTATTAGTTTTGGCAAGAACTGCAGGTTATGAAGTTGGAATAGACGACATTGATATATCTCCATTTATACCTCAAGATTATTTTAATGGGGGGGATGTTGGCTCTTTTTTAGGTTCTATAAAACAACTTGATGCAGAGTTTAAGGCAAAAATGGAACAAGCTGCAGAAAGAGGAATGACCTTTAGATATGTTGCAAATTTAGACGCAACTAAAGAAGTTCCAAAATTAGAAGTTTCGCTAAAGGAAGTCCCTTTACAAAGTCCTTTGGGAAATCTTAAAGGAACCTCAAATAAAATAGTCATAATCTCAAATTCTTATCCTGAAGAAAATCCTTATTCAGTTGAAGCTCCAGGGGCAGGCCTTAGAGTCACTGCTCAGAATATCAGGAGAGACCTTCTATATTTGCTTAAAGACAGAGAAATTAAAATAAAATAAAGATTTTCCAAAATCCAGCGAAAATTATAATTTTCTGGGATTAGGAAATTCTCCGAATTTCCATAATCTTTATATAACAATTAATTTATTTCTAAATTATGGAAAAATCCAAAATTGAGCATTATGTATGGGCTGATAAGGTTGCTGATCAGTTAAAAGAAATGAAAGTAAAAAAGCATGTTATCCATGGGATGTGGACTCCTTCTGGATTTTTTCATATTGGGAATGCAAGGCCGGAATTGATGGTTCCCTCTTTAATAAATTCATCCTTAAAAAATCAGGGCTTAATCTCAAAACAAAATTTTATTATTGATGATTTTGATGATTTTGATAAGGTTCCTGCTGGATTGGATATAAAAAAAGAAGATTTTGAAGAGCATCTGGGAAAACCATTAAGAGAAGTTCCAAGCCCTGTTGAAGGTTTTGAGTCATGGGCCCACTATTTCCAAAAAGATGTTCTGGATTGCTTAGACAAGTTTGGAATCAAGGCAAACGTAATCTCCTCTTATGATTCTTACAAAAATGGCTTGTTTGATGAGGCAATTAAAATTGTCCTAAACAAGGCAGAAGACATAAGGAAAATATGGAATGACGTTACAAATGCCAAAAAACAAAAAGGATGGTTACCAGTTATGGTTGTTTGTGAGAATTGCGGCAAGTCAGCAACAACAAAAGTTGTTTCCTGGGATGGCAAGGAAGTGGAATATGCTTGCAATCAAAATGTAGATTATACTAAAGGATGTAAGCACAAAGGAAAACTAAAGCCTGAAAAAGGAAAAGCAAAATTACCCTGGAGATTGCACTGGGCAGCTGGATGGTTTATTTATGGAACTTCTTTCGAATCCGGAGGCAAGGATCATTTTTCAAGTGGAGGATCTGTCCAGACGTCTCAGGCTTTTTGCAAAGAAATTTTTAAAGCTCAACCTCCTTTGCAAACTCCAACTGAGTTTTTGTTGGTGGATAACACAAAACTTTCCGGTTCAGCAGGAAATGTTATCTCACTAAAGGATTGGTTAGAATTTGCAGAACCAGAGCTTTTAAGATTCATGATGGCTTCATACAAGCAAAACACTGTAATCAATTTTGATTTACACTCAAATAAGTTTTTTTTGTTGGCTGATAGGTATGAAAAAGCTGAGCAGTCTTATTTTGAAAAAGAAGGTAAAAAAGAAAAAAGAGACCTCCAATTAACAGAAATCTACAAATATTCCCAGATTAAAGAAATTCCTGAAAAAATTCCTGTACAATTAAACTATTCCATTGCAACAATGATTGCGCAGACATTCCCAAATAAAACTCTAAATGAATTAATTCAGATATTGCATTCTCATGGCTGGATTCATAGAAAAACACTAAGCAGTTATGATAAAGAAAGGTTAACAAAAAGATTGGAGCTATCTAAAAATTGGCTGGAAAAATACGCTCCAGAAGATGTTAAATTTACAGTGCAGGAAGAGGTTCCTAAAGACTTAAAATTAAATGCTGAGGAGAAAAAAGCTTTGGGCTTAGTTGTTAAGGCTTTGAAGCAAAAGAGGTGGACTGAAAAAACATTGTTTGAAGAATTCTATGATATTTGCGAAAAAACAGATATTAAAAATACTGATTTTTTCAGGGCAGCATATAATGTTTTGCTGAATAAAGATAGGGGTCCAAAACTTGCGCCTTTTATTCTTACGCTGGGTAAAGAAAAGGTTATTGAGTTGTTTGAGAAGATCTGATGAAAAAAAGTAAAACCTATAAACTTATTATTGTAATCTCCATTTTAGCTATACTTGTTTCTTCCTTGACAATCGGAAGGCAGATTTATCTGGATAGGGAACCAAGTTTAGTTTCATTTTCTGCAATACATTTTGCAGGTTACCTGTTTTTTATGCTTATGCCTGTGGAAATTCTTTTTACCTATTATATTGTAGAAGATTTTGATATTTCTATCTTGTTTATAGTAGCGTTGATAACAGCAATTGTGGCAGAGATAATCGATTATTTAATAGGATATCTTGTCAGTAGCCAGGTTATCCATAATATGATAGGGGACAGAAGGTACAAAAAAGCAAATAAATACATAGACAAATATGGCGGTTTAGGTGTATTTGTTTTTAACCTTTTTCCATTGTCATCTTCTGTGCTTTCTTTAGCAGCCGGCATTGTAAGGTATAGATTCAGGAATTTTGTGATTTACAGTTTTGCTGGACTTCTTGCAAAGTACACTATCCTGATTTTTTTATTTTTTTGAGTTGTAAATGGAAATTAGAAAGTCTTATAAAACCCTAATTTATCCTTTGTAGACTATGGGAGAGCATGAAAAAGTTAATGGAAAAATAGTTGTAGGCCTCACTGAAAAGATTAAACTGATATTTAATGGAGGAGATAAGGAGGAAATTGTTGCAAAGGTCGATACTGGAGCAACAAAAAGTTCTATTGATAGCAGGTTAGCTTCCAAATTAAAGCTTGGGCCTATCACAAGAACAAAAGTTGTAAAATCTGCCCAAGGAAATCAGTTAAGACCTGTAATAGAGGCAGTAATTTTATTGGCAGGGAAAAAAATGAAATCAGAGTTTACATTAGCTGACAGGTCACATATGAGATACAAGGTTTTGATTGGAGTTAATATACTTGAAAACGAATTTTTGGTTGATCCCTCTAAAAACGATAATGAAAAACAAAGCCAATATTGAAAATAAAAACAATTCAATCAATTTAAAAATTTATCAATGAAAAATAAATAAAAATTTCCAATAATTAAAATTAAATTTAAAAATAAAATTAAACGATTATCAATTAAAATTAATGGAATCAAAAATAAATTATTAATGGCTAAATAAACAATAAAAAATTAATAAAAATGAATATTTAATGAAATATAAAATTAAATTCAATGGCTTAGAATAAATAAAAAATAATGAAATAATTAAAACAACAAAATTTAATATTCATTGATTAAAAATAGTTTAATTTAAAAACAAATTGAAAGCAGCAATAATGTCTTTGGGAAGTAAGAGCAGTTTGATGACTATTGAAGCTATGAAAAAATATTTTGACCAGGTCGAGAATATAAACCTTAAAGATATGGAAGTTACTTTGGGAAGCAAAGGTCTTTCAATCTTATACAATGGAAATCCATTGCAAAAATATAATGGCATATATGCAAAAGGCTCTTTTAGATATGCTCCTTTATTGAGATCTATAACAACAGCTTTCTATGATAATACATATATGCCCATAAAACCAAATGCATTTACAATAGGCCATGATAAACTTCTTACACATTTGGCTTTGCAATATTATAAGGTTCCAATGCCTGATACATATGTGGTTTCTTCAATAGATGCTGCCAAAAAAATTTTGGATCAGGTAAATTATCCAATAATTATGAAATTTCCGCATGGTACACAAGGCAAGGGTGTAATGTTTGCTGATTCATTTGCAGCAGCTTCGTCAATGCTTGATGCAATTGAGACCTTAAAAAGACCATTTTTGATACAAGAGTATGTTGAAACAGATGGTTCTGATATCAGGGCTATTGTAGTGGGAGATAAAGTAATTGTATCAATGAAGAGAAAAGCTGTTTTTGGAGAGAAAAGAGCTAATATTCATGCCGGAGGTAAAGGAGAACCAATAGTTTTGGATTCACATACACAGAAAATTGCAGTAAAAGCTGCAAAATCAATAGGCGCTGAAATATGCGCAGTTGATATGCTTGAAACTGTTAAAGGTCCAGTTGTAATTGAAACAAATTTAAGCCCAGGACTGCAGGGAATAACTGCTGCAACAAAAATAGATGTGGCTGATAAGATTGCAATGTATCTTTATAAAAAAACAAAAGAATTTACTGAGAAGGGAAAAACAACTGAAACTACAAAAATGTTTGCAGATTTAGGGGTTAAGACAACTGAAAAATCCGGCGCAGAGCAACAAATTATTGCAAATCTTGATTTTAGGTCTGAAAGAATACTGCTTCCGAAAATAGTATCGGATTTGACTAAATTCGATGAAGGTGATGAAGTAGTAATCAAAGCAAAGAAAGGGAATATTAGTTTAGAAAAGATTTAGAGTTCTTTTGAATTGAATATAAACGATATTAAGCTTCCGGGACTTTACGTCCCGATGGAGCATAGCAACGAGTTTGTTTTTGAGTACCTACTGCCCGCCCACTCTTTTTAGAATTTTAATGACACCCCTATCAGCATCAACTTCAATTAAGTCGCCATCAGTAATTAATGAAGTTGCTACAGTTGTTCCAACAACACAAGGTTTCTGAAGTTCTCTGGCAATGATTGCAGCATGACACATCATTCCACCCTCATCCGTAACAATTGCACCTGCTTTGTACATGAGTGGTGTTAGTTCAGGATTTGTGCTTGTTGAAACTAGAATATCACCCTCATTAAGTGTTTGGTCGTGATACTCATTTGTTAAAATTAATCTTGCATGTCCAGTAGCTTTTCCTGCAAAAGCGATAGTGCCACTTATTGTAGAGTCTTCTTCTTTAACATGTTCAAGTTGGACGACCAAATCTCTTGGCTCTTTTGTCCATTCAATAAGTTCACTCCCACTCCGAATTTGATAAACAAAGAAAAAATCTAGTTCTCTTTTTTCTTTTCTTTCATTAATAACTTCAATTTTGTTAGATAATAATTCAGATAAAGTTATTAATTTTACATTATTTGATGTGTCTTTAACTCCAAGTTCTGTCAATTTTTCTTCAGCTAATGGGGTTATGATTTCTTTTACGAATCTAGGGTAAAATGATTTGGCTCGTAAAGTTTCGCAAAGTTCTACAAGTTCTAAATCTTCTTTATCTTTTTCTGTGAAAGAATCAAAAACCCAATATGGAATTATTGTTGCATGAAGAGCTACTTTGACTAAAAATTCAACTTCTTTTTTTAGAGAAAGAAATTTTTTATTCTTTAATTTTTCTAGAGCTTCTTCATTGAGTTTTAATCCAATTCTTAAGAGAGACTTTGTTTTTTCAATATCTTTTGCAAGATTTTCGATTGATTGATGGAATTCATCTAGTTGATTTTTCATTCTGTAATTTCTTACAAAATCAGGATACGTTTCAACAAATAGTGAATCATTCATATCAGTCTTCAAAATCTCAAGAATTTGATTAGAGGAGTACCAATAATTCCATACTGATGCACCAAATAGTGAGAATGGACGTGCAAGATAATATTTCCAGTTTAATGCGGTTGTTTTTTTATCAAATGCAGATGGGGGTGTTATCATGTTTATCGTAGAGGTATAGTTCTTTAAATAGATTACTGCGATAGCATTGACCTACAGGTAGATAGTTTTTCCAAATTATTCGAAAACAAATTAAGTATTCTGTGTTATATTCTTTTTTCAAGCTCACAACCTATAAACCAATTTTCCGTTTAGTAATAAATAATAAAATTTAGAAGGCACTTCTAAAACAACTAGAACAAAAATTCTTTTTTTAAGACAATTGTTTGGTCTCTTCCAGGCCCTAGAGAAACAACGCATACTGGTATTCCGAGTAATTCTTCTATTCTTTTAATGTACTTTTTTACGTTTGCTGGGAGATCGTTAAAGTCTTTGATATTTGTCAGGTTTTCTTTCCACCCATTTAGTTCTTCATAGACTGGCTCGGAGTTTTCTAAAACTTCAAGATCTGTTGTAAATTCTTTTATTGTTTTATTTTTATATTTGTATGCAGTGCAGATTTTTATTTTTTCCAATCCTGATAAAACATCAGTCTTTGTTAAAATAAATGCATCTAAGTTATTAACCATAACAGAGTATTTTCCCATCAATGCATCAAACCATCCAACTTGTCTTACTCTTCCGGTTGTTGCTCCAAATTCCTTCCCTTTTTTTTGTATGTATTCTCCAGTTTCATCTTTTAGTTCTGTTGGAAATGGTCCCTTGCCTACCCTGCTTACATAAGCTTTTACAACTCCAAGCACTTTGCCTATTTTTTTAGGCCCTATTCCTAAGCCAGTGCATATACCTCCCGCAGTAGAGTTTGAAGAAGTTACATAAGGGTATGTTCCATGGTCTATATCCAACAAAGTTCCTTGAGCTCCTTCAAACAATGCTTTTTTGTTTTTGTCAATCAAATTGTTTATTAGAACTGTGGTGTTTTTTACATAAGGGGCTATTTTTTTTGAATATTTTTCATTTTTGTTTATGTAATCTATGGCCCTTAAGCCGGTTCTTGCTGCCTTATCAGTATAAGCAGGTCCTATTCCCCTAGCAGTTGTGTCTAAATGCGCATTTTTTTCTTTGTCCTCTTCTATATGTTTTTTTAGAATGATATGAGCGTTCTCGCTAATAACCAAATTTTCCGGAGTAACATTGATTTCTTTACTTTGCAGTTCATCAATTTCTTCCATTAAAACTTTGGGATCAACTACAACACCATTTCCTACAATGTTTATTTTATCTTCATGCAATATTCCAGAAGGTATGATATGGAGAATAACAGTTTTATTATTAACTTTTATTGTATGGCCAGCATTATTACCACCGTTAAATCTTGCAATAACATCTGCCTTTTCCGCAAGAAAATCTATAATTTTGCCTTTACCTTCATCACCAAACTGCGTACCAATAACGGCAATGGTATTTATCATGAATTTTGCAAATAGAAGTCGATATTTAAAGGTTTTGAAAAATTAAGATTTTTGAGCATGCTCAAAAATTGTAAATTTTTAGCACACCGGAAATTCAATGAATTTCCAAGTGTCCCGAAAACACGCAAAAATTTTCAATTTTCGGTTGGTTTTGGTAATTTCTAATAACAACTATATACGAAACATTTAAAAACAAATCATAATAACTAATAGTACTCAAAATTGGGGCTGTGGTGTAGCTTGGCCAACGAAAATCAGAGATTTTCTGGGTTACGTTGGAGTAACTATCATTTCTGGTTTGGGTATGTGAAGCGTGCTTTGCAGAAAAAAGCCAGACGACCCCGGTTCAAATGGCTCATCTTTAAAAATAATTAAGTGGGCTGCGAAAGTCCGGGCAGCCCCATCTAATTTAACAATGGTAAAATCAAAAATAGAGAAACTAGGTTCTGCAAAAAGGTTTGGAGCAAGGTATGGAAGCAAACCAAAACACAAGTTTGCTAAGATAGAGAAAGAGCAAAGAAAAAAGCATAAATGCCCTTACTGCAATTACACTAAAGTAAAAAGAATAGTTGTAGGAATATGGCATTGCAGAAAATGCGATTCTAAATTTACAGGAAAAGCTTATACTATTGCAAAAACAACTATTTCTGATGAAGGCGCAGCAGAAACTGAGGAAAAAGTACAGGAACAGGCAGAGCAGCCAAGTGAAAACAAAAAAGCTGAAACAGTCAAAGAAAAGATAGAAAACGTGGAGGAAAGTGCTTAAAAATGGTAGAATATAAATGTTTTCAATGCAATAAGAAAGTTTCACAAGATTATTTGAGAAAAAGAATAAGATGCCCTTACTGTGGAAGTAAAATGCTTTTCAAACCAAGAAGTACTGGTACAAAAGTAAAGGCAAGGTAAAAATGGCAGATGTTCCAAAAGAAACAGAGAATAAAATAAACCAACTGCAGATGATGGAGCAGAGCATGCAGAATCTCTCAATGCAAAAACAGCAGTTTCAGTTGCAGCAAGTAGAGATTGAATCAGCATTAAAAGAGCTTGAAAATGTCAATGAAGCATACAAGATTGTAGGAAATATTATGGTTTTGTCAAAAAAAGATGAACTAAAAAAGGATTTAGATTCTAAAAAAGAAGTTATAGAGTTAAGGGTAAAAAACTTGGAGAAGCAGGAAACGCAGATGAGGAATAAAGCCTCTAAGTTGCAGGAAGAAGTTCTTAAGGAGATGAAACAAGATTAAGTTAAAAATGATAAATAAGGAAATTGAGAATGTAGTTGCAGTGTTAAATAGTTTAAAGGAGGATAATACTGTTCCTAAGAATGTAAGAATGAAAATAGAGGGTGCAATAAAGATACTTAATGATGATACTGAAATGAAAATCAAAGTCAGCAAGGTTTTAAGTGAGCTGGAAGAGATAGCAGATGATGTTAATTTACAATCATATACAAGAACACAGATATGGGATGCAATAAGTGTTCTTGAGAAGGTTAAATGAAATTTCAGCAATAGTTTATATTTTTTCAATATTGAAAATAAATAAATCCCATTAGAATTCTTTTTTTGGCTTTAAAAGCATAATAAATATTTAATATTAAAAAATACGCATAAATCAGTCTTTTATAGCCATTTTAAGATTTAAAACAATAAAATAATCAATAAAAAGAAATAAAAAACAATAAAACAATAAAAAAAGAGACAATAATCCTTTATTTACTGAAATAAGCTTAAACTAAGGTTTTTTACTAATGACTATAATAATAAATAATTTAAATGATTAGAAGTTCATTGTTTGTTAAAGTTGGGGGTATTGTTTTGTTAGAAGCTATTAAACAGGCCAAAATTGGAAGTATAGTTCCTGTATACAAGGAAATTGAGCAAGAAATTGATAGTTTTGAGTACTTTGGGAAGCTGACAAATTACGGCAAAAAGAAGAATTCTTTGCTTCTGCAAGATAATGGTATGAGTATTGGAACTAGCAACCCTTGTTTATTGGTTACTGGAAAAGATAATGAGTTTGAAATAAGGGCATTGAATGATACAGGCAAAAGCTTCTTGCAGCTTATCAAAAAAGATTTTGGTTTTTGTGAAAAGGCCATATATAGCAAAGGCAGGATATATGGCACTTTAAACTGTTCAAGAAGGGTTGTAAGCGAGGATCAGAGATTAAAATTAAAGACACACATGGATATAATAAGAACAGTTGCCTTTAAATTCAAACCAACTACCAGATTATTTATGCCTTATTGCGGCTTGTTTGGCATGACTTCTTATGACTTTGTAAATAATGTAGAAGATTTACCAAAAAATAATGAAGATTTGGTTAATGATCCTGATTATATACTTTATTTTGTTGATAATATGTTTGTTGTTAATCATAAAACAAAGAAAACCTATTTTGTGGCAAATGCATTAGTAACAGACAATAAAAAAGAAGAGTTGTATAAAAGTTGCACTAAGACTATTAATGGTTATGAGAAACTTATGAGCAAAAAATTGCCTAAAGCTAAAAAATTCAAGAAAAAGGTGTTTGAGGTAAAGTATGATCTGGGCAAGGATGAATTTCTTGGTGTTATGAAGAAGTTGAAAAGGCATATAGTTGATGGTGATATGCTGTATGCAGTTGCTTCACGGATGGCAATATGCAACTATAATGCAGAGCCTCTTGATATCTATTCCAGATTTAAAAATAGAAATTCTACATTTTACTTAAACGATGAGGAAGGAATTTCTATGGGTTATGCTCATAGCGGATTAAAAGTGAAAGATGGATTGGTTGAGCTGAATGTTACAACAGCACCAAGGCCAAGAGATAATGAAGATACTGATATGGATAACAAATACGAAGTAGGTTTAAGGATTGGTGAAAATGAAATTGTAAAGCATACCATGCTGGTTGATGCTGCAAGAAATGAAATTGCTAAGGTTTCAAAAGCAGGAACAAGGCATGCTGATAAGCTTTTTATTATTGAAAAACAGGGTAATGCACAAAGCCTTGTTTCAAATGTCAAGGGGGTTTTAAGAAAAGAGCTTGACGCTTTGCATGTTTTTTTGTCAACAATCAACTTTAGCGCAGGTTTTCCTAAATTGCGGTCAATGAGATTACTTAGAGAAATGGAAAAGACAAAAAGAGGTTTTTACTCTGGTTCTTTCGTTATTATAACTCCGGATAAAGAGATTGATAGCAAAACAATGGGATTAATCAGGATAAAGAAGGACAAAGTGTATGCAAGAGCAGGTTCTTATGTAAGTCATTATTCTAATGAAGAAGATACTGTTGATTCTAATGAAAAGAAACTTGCAGATATTTTAGATATTATCAAATCTACTGGAGGATTGAAATGAGGGTATTTTTCATAGATAATTTGGGCTTTACATATAATCTTATTAATGAGTTTGAAAAAAGAGATTGCGAGGTTATAAGCTATAGAAATAATG
Source organism: Candidatus Woesearchaeota archaeon (assembly GCA_002686855.1). GTDB lineage: Archaea > Nanobdellota > Nanobdellia > Woesearchaeales > GW2011-AR4. Next base: position 12,346 of record NYYQ01000052.1, read on the forward strand.
TTGACATGAAAATAATAGATACTGCAATAAAAAAATTCAAGCCTAACCTTATTGTTATTTCCTCTGGTCCTGGGAATGTTGCAGATGCAGGAAACTCTGTTGCTGTTATAGGAGAATATTCCGGTAAAATACCTATTTTCGGGGTTGGTTTAGGGTACGAGTGTATAATAGAAGCGCTTGGCGGTGGTGTAGATAGAAGTCCTGTGGTAATTCATGGTAAAACTTCAGAAGTAAGGCATGATGGAAAAAGCATATTCAAGAAAATGGATAATCCTTTTGTTGCAGCAAGGTATAACTCATTGGCTGGAATTGACATACCCCATACCTTAGAAGTTTCAGCAAGGGATGAGAATAATATTGTTATGGCTGTAATGCATAAAGAATGCTTTGTGCAAGGTGTACAGTTCCATCCTGAAAGCATATTGACTGTTTCTGGCGGATTGTTAATAGATAATTTGATTAAAGAAGTTGAGAGGAAATAAAATATTTTATATTTAGTGTTGGGAAAGTTTTGTGTAAAATGGGTTATATTCTCCCGACTGTAAAGTAAAGAGGACAAGGACCGAAGTCACGCAGACTTTTTTTATCACCGAAAATTCATTGTTATCGTACTTTTTTCTTAGGTTCTTTGAAAAGTAATATATGGTGAGCGATAGCGAAAGTAAAGTTAAGAGAATGTACGGGGTGTAAATCTAAGCGACAGCGAAATTAGCTTTTTCAGTTCTTACAGAACCATGTCCCAAATCAACTGTTAAAGGTATAGTAAGATCTTTTTCTTTCTCTTTAAATTTCATTACTAAATAGATAATGACATAGTTTGGCTTGTAAGTAACAACCATAGATGCCTCTTGTAAGCTTGCCAATTGTTTTTCTGATAATTTTAGATTTTCAGAAGCATTTAATATCTCAATACCGGTAATAAATCCATTCATATCTACATCAATAATAAAATCTCCTATGTCTATTGAGGCTTTTACTTTTCTGCCTTTTGACAGGAATAGGGTGTCTTCTTCTTTGTCATAATCTATTTTTGTATTGACTTTTGCCATTTTCTATCAGTATTCCAGGAAGTTATTATATATAAATCTTTCTTGGAAATTGCGACTATTACAACAAGACTATATTTGTTGCTCAGCTTAATCCATAGCTTATATTTTTCTTCTCCTTCTCTTTTTGATGGTTGTTCACCTACTTTTAATAATCTATCTGTTTTCTTTATGTATTCTCTAATCATTTCCTCACTAATTGGTCTTTCCTTTACTTTATCATAGAAATGCTTTTTGAAGTGTATATTTTCTTCCTTTAATTCTTTGAGAAATTTTTTGACTTTTTCAAACGAGGACATTATTAATGTGTTGGATTAATTGTATTTAAAGATATTGGAAGTTTTGAGAGTAAAGTTAGAAAATATATTGGCATATTCTCATTATAACAGTTAAGATATAAAAATATTTCTGGAAAACAACAAAGAAAGGCAAAAACTAATGCCATTTCCTTTTATCGACAGAAGGGGTATCAGGTCTGTCATGAAAACCAACCGTTTCTCCGGGCATAATATCTATTCTCCTTTCGAATACCATTCTAATTATTCTAATCAGCAGGCGATCCATAATAGTTATTAGGTGCTGATCTGAAACATTAGTAAGTTTTGCTATCTGTTCTTCGTCTGGCAGGTTCCGATAAAGCTCACTTATAACTCCCCTCATTTCCTTACGGGGATACCTAACAGGGTTCACTACTAATCTCATTTTCTCAGGGGAATACCTAACAGGCTTCACTTTTAATATATAAGAACGAGATGTCCCACTCTCGACTAAAACATCTATAGTCTCCCTCTCAGGCCAGTGACCATCTTCTAATCTTATAATTGACTCAGTTTTGTACCCATACTTGCCTTCTGTTTCTGTTGTCTGCTTCTTAACCATATCATGATATGATTCTACATTCATTTCAGAAACTCCTTCCAGAGCTGCTTCTGAAACTTTTGCATATAGAATTCTTACATAATCATAGGACTTTTTATCGTACTTCTCCTCAACAATATTGACTAAAGCTGACCAAACACACCCTTTTTTCTCAGCTAATTGTCTTGCAGTTCTTATCCCTTCATCGGTAGAATATATCACCTCAAATCTCTTTAGCCCAGGGGGAAAGGTTCTTTGTTTAATATATCCACCAGCAGCATCTGAGACTTTATCAAGTATTTCTTTTTGGCTTAACTCCTTATAACGATCGGGAAATAACACGCCCATGCAATTTTTATTGTCATTATCTTCATCGTCATTAAGACCAAATGCAAAAACTTCATAGGGTACATATACCTTGCTTCTGTGACATATTAGACCCATTTTACATATATGGTTTTTGTGATTTCTGATATTGTTTACTTATCATCACCCAAATAAGGAATAGAGATTTTGTTTAATCTCTATTAGAGATAAGAATCTGTTTCTTTTCAAACCCAA
>NYYQ01000053.1 GCA_002686855.1 Candidatus Woesearchaeota archaeon
GCTCCGAAAAAAAAGCGCGGAGGAATTATATAATGATAGGACCAAAAAAACTCAGACAAGAAGTTGGACAAAATGCTTACCATTTTGTATGGAAGCCCAAATACGCGAGAAACCCATTTAGGTTTGAGACAGTCAGAAAACATTGCGACCAATTTCTGCGAGAAATTGCTGAACGATGGAACATGGAAGTTTATGAACTTCAAATTGAATCTGATCATGTCCATATGTTTGTCGAGATAGGACCTATTATGAGCGTTTCTAAAGCTCTTCAACTGCTTAAAGGCGGCAGTTCTTACAAACTTTTTCGCCAGCATCCTTGGCTGCGCAAGCATTTTCGAAAAGGGCATTTTTGGAGTCCTGGAAAGTTTTTCCGATCTGTGGGGAATGTTACCACTGAAGTTATTCAATCTTACATCAACAATAGCCATCATGGATGGCATTTCCCTAAACAAACTTCTCTTTCCCATTTTTCTTAACGGTTGATACCTCGCCCTTTAGGGCGGGGTTGTTCATTTTTTTAGAGTAATATTTTAGTTAAATTTTTAAATTACTTGAATTTACTTTGACGTAATATGTCTTTTAAACCAAGTGAATGTGCGTCAATGATACCTTATGCTTTGGCAATATGTCCTGAAGTCATGCAAGCTTACAAATTACGACAACCAGTTGTGTTAAGTTACGATAGGTCTCCGAGGAGATCTAAAGATGCAGAAGTTGGCACTATTTCAGTAGGCATAATAACGGATGAAGAATATAAGCCATTACATGAAGTAATGGGTCTATTTGGCGGTGATTGTGAACAAGTTTTATCCGATCAATTGTCCTCTGTCCCACGTGATATGCTTGGAATGTTAAAGCTATATGTTGATGGATTGGAAGATCCTGAATTAAAAAAGGAATTAGTTGCATCGGGCAATTAATCTACTATTTCTCAAACAGCCCATTAAGCATATTATATGCTTTCATAGAATCTTTTTTGCTTAAAATAAATGTTAATTCTGTCATCGTGGATACTATTTCATAGATATTTATGTTTTCCCAAGCCAATTTTCTTATTGCAGTAAAGATAACTCCTGGAGTTATTAGGAAATTATTAGAATTGAAGCTTATGGTTAAAGCAACCATGTCAAATTCCTTATTGATTATTTTCTCACCCTTTAAAAAATTAGAAAGTTTTTCATTGTATTTTTCATTCACAACAATAGAAATTTCATTATTTCCTAAAATAATATTTAATGTATCACCTTGATCAAAATTCACTATGCTGTACAAATTTTTTATCTTATCTAAAAGAGATTGAGACTTAACCACATTAAAATCCATAATGTTTGTCCTCATTATTATTTCTCCACGAAACTTGAATTTCTTAATGTTTTTATCAAACCCCCCTAACTCCCCAGCATATCTTCTCAAAGCCATCACGATAGCAGATTCTTTTACTTTTTTACCTAGTTCTTTTTCAATCTCTGGCTTTAATTGCTCTGCCAGATTGCCATAACTAATCAATTCTTTGCTCATTGCTTCTAATAAAAAAGAATTTTCCCTTACAAGTTTTTTTACTAGATGGCTTACAGTTACCATTTGTTATTATAATAACATAATGTTTAAATAGTATATAAATGTTGCCTTGTTAGGCGTTATAAATGTTAAAAAGGGTTTTAGAAAAAGCAGAACAGTTTAGAATGGGCAAGACTCAAGCATGGGATGATGGAGAGCAGTTTATGGATTTTGAAGAATTTATGAAAGAATTTGATTTAGATTAAATTGATTCTTTAGTAAGGGAAAGACTTAAAAAGAAATCATTTCAGATACCATATTCTTGATGTATTAGGGGTTATTGTTATAAAATGAATATTGCTATTGTAGGTTATGGAAAAATGGGACATGAAATAGAAAATATAGCTGAAGCTAAAGGCATTAACGTAGTTTCAATTATAGACCCAACTCATGAAAATGCAACTCATAAGGAAATTAATGATGAGTCTATGAACAATGTGGATATTTGCGTTGATTTTACACATCCTGATAGTGCTGTTGAGAATATAAAAAAAATTTCTTCTTTAGGCAAAAACATAGTTGTAGGAACTACTGGATGGTATGATAACATGGGTGCGGTTAAAAAAATTGCTGAGGAAGCAGGCATTGGATTAATTTGGTCTGGGAATTTTTCAATCGGAGTAAATATCTTCTTTAAAATAATTAAAAATACATCAAAAATAATGAATAAATTTGATGATTATGATGTTTTTGTACATGAATTTCACCACAACCAGAAAGCAGACAGTCCTTCAGGAACGGCAGTCATGATTGGAAATATTTTGCTGGAGAATATTGACAGGAAAGATGGAATAATAACCGAAGAATTAAAAAGAAAAATAGAGCCAAATGAGCTGCATGTTTCTTCTACTAGGAGCGGTTCTATACCTGGAACTCATATTGTTGGTTTTGATAGTGTAGCAGATACAATTGAATTAAAGCATACTGCAAGAGGGAGGCAAGGATTTGCTTCTGGTGCTTTAGTAGCAGCTGAGTGGATTAAAGGCAAAAAGGGATTTTTTAATATTGAAGATATGATGAAGAATATCATAGGAAGTGATTAAAATGGAAAAATTGTTTCAAGGTGTTTTTACAGCTATTGTAACACCATTTAAAGCAAATGGGGAAATAGATGAAGATGCTTTTAAGAAATTAATTGATTTTCAGATAGAGAACAACATAGATGGAATAGTGCCATGCGGAACTACTGGAGAAAGCCCTACTTTAAGCCACGAGGAGCATGAAAGGGTAGTTGAGTTAACAATAAAGCATGTTAACAAAAGATGTATTGTTATTGCAGGTACTGGAAGTAACTCAACTGCTAAAGCAATAAAACTCACAAAACATGCAAAAGAAGCAGGAGCAGATGCAGCCATGCTGGTAAATCCCTATTATAATAAGCCAACACAGAAAGGATTGTATTTGCATTTTAAGGCTGTAGCAGATGCTGTTGATATTCCTATTGTTGTTTATAATATTAAAGGAAGGACTGGTGTTAATGTAGAGACACCTACACTAATTAAATTGATGGAAGACTGTAAAAATATTATAGCTGTTAAGGAAGCTTCCGGAGACATTAACCAGATGAAAAATGTTATAAAGAATGCAAAAGAAGGTTTTTCAGTTCTATCAGGAGATGATAATATGACATTGGATCTAATAGAAGCTGGCGGAGATGGAATTATTTCAGTTGCTGCAAATATTGCTCCAGATAAAATGGTAGCTATGGTCAACAAGGCCCTTAACAATGATATGGATGCGGCTAGAGAAGATGAAAAAGAACTTGCAGAGCTATTTAGAGTAGAATTCATAGAAACAAATCCAATTCCAATAAAAACTGGTTTAGCAATGCAAGGCAAATGCGAGGAAGTATTTAGACTGCCAATGTGCCAGATGGAAGATGAGAATAAGGAGAAATTAAAGAAAGTATTGACAGATATGAAACTCTTATAAGGCGCTGATTCTAAAAGCGTTTTTTTGGTGGTAATTATGCACTTAAGCAATGAACTATTGACAAAATTAGTAAAAAAATATGGAACACCATTGTATGTTTATGATAGTGATTTGATTATTCAGAAATATAATGAATTAAAAAGTTGCTTTACTTGGCCGAAAACTAGGTTATTTTACGCAATAAAAGCTAATTATAATACTACAATCCTATCTCTTTTAAATAAAAATGGCGCCTGTGTAGATGCTGTAAGCCTTGGAGAAGTAACTTTGGCTTTAAAGACAGGATTCCAAAAAGAAAAAATAATTTTTACGGCTAATAGTTTAAGAGATGACGATATAAAGCAAGGTATAAAGCTGGGAATTTTGTTCAATATGGGTTCTTTATCAGAACTTGAAAGATATGGGAGAATAAATCCTAACTCGAATGTATGTTTAAGGTTTAATCCTAATGTTGTTGCCGGTGATATCAAAACCAATCAAGTAGGGGGCAAAAATTCGAAATTTGGAATACAACTTAAGGATGTTGATAAGGTTAAAAAAATTGTGAAAAAACATAATTTCAAGGTTATAGGATTACATGAGCATACCGGATCTACAATATCTGAAGTTGGAAAAGCATATGAATCTTTTGAAAATTTACTGGAAATAGCAAAAAAACAAGACTTTCCGGATTTAGAGTTTTTAGATTTTGGTGGAGGATTTAATGTCCCTTATAAACCAGATGAAAAACAGATAGATTACAAAAGTTTTGGTAAAAAAGTTTCAAGAAGATTTGCAGAGTTCTGCAAAGAATATTGCCGAGAACTTTATATGTACCTTGAACCGGGAAGATTTATTGTTGCAGAATCAGGACATCTTGTTGTTAGAGCAACAACTTTGAAAGACAATGATGGAATCTTGTTTGCAGGAACTGACTCTGGATTTCCGCAGCTGATGAGGCCTGCATTTCATGGCTCATACCACCAAATAGTTAACCTTACAAATCCAGACGGAACTTTAAAGAAATATAACGTTCATGGAAACATCTGCGAGAATAGTGATTATTTTGCTTTTAACAGGCCTATTCCTGAGATAAGGGAAGGTGATTTTTTAGCAATTAAGACAGCGGGAGCTTACTGTTATTCAATGGGCGGGGTCTATAATTTATTCCCAATGCCCGCTGAAGTTATTGTTGAAAATGGAAAAGACCGATTGTCCAGAAAAAGATTAACTAATGAAGAGCTTGCTAATCAAATTATTACTGAGAGCAGCGTGGAGGGATATTATGAAAATTAAATATGCCCAAAGGGTTAATAGAATTCCAAAATATTTGTTTGTATGGATAGAAGATCTTATACAAGAAGAGGAAAAAAAAGGCACAGATTTGATTAGGCTAGGTGTTGGAATTCCAGATTTACCTACTCCTAAATTTATCATAAAGAAATTGGTTGAAGAAATTCAAAAACCAAAACATCATTTTTATTCCATTGTTTGTAGCCCGGGAGAAGATTTTTTCAGACAATCTGTTGCTCAATGGCACAAAAATAGATTTAATGTAAAACTAGATGCCGAAACAGAAACATGCAACCTTGTCGGAGCAAAAGAAGGGTTAGTAAATTTATCAAGAGCGTTTGTAAACCCAGGAGATTATGTTTTGGCGCCTGATCCAGGTTATCCTGTATATGCGAACGGAGCTGGAATTCTTAATGATGCATCTGTGCATTATATGCCATTATCAGCTGAAAATAATTTCCTTCCTGTTTTCGATAAAATACCCCAGGAAATAAGAAAAAAAGCAAAGATAATGTATCTTAATTATCCAAATAATCCTACAGCTGCAGTTATTGATAAAAAATTCATAAAAGAAGCCTTGGATTTTGCTGAGGACAATGATATTATAATCTGCTATGATAATGCATATTCGGAGATGTATTTTGATGATTATGTCAGTCCTTCTCTTTTGGAATTTGATAGAGGCATGAACCACATAGAACTAAACAGTTTTTCTAAAACCTTTGCAATGGCTGGAGACAGGATTGGAATGGCAGCCGGAAATAAAGATATAATCGCTGGCATGATTAAAGTAAAATCCCAATTGGACATGGGATGCCCTATGTATATCCAAGCAGCAGCTGCAGCCGCTCTTGATAGTTATAAAGGCAAACAACGTCCTAAAGAAATTGAAGAAATGATGAAGGTCTATGAATCGAGAAGGGATGTAGTTGTTAACGGCCTTAGGGAGATGGGATTCGATTGTCCTATACCAAAAGCAACTTTTTACGTATGGTGGAACTGTAAAGGAGATGGCGCTGAGTTTGTTACAAAGATGATTAAGAATGGTGTTACTTTGACTCCTGGTGTGGGTTTTGGGGAACATAGCAAAGAATTTGTACGTTTGTCCTTAATACAACCTGAAGATAGACTTCAGGAAGCAATTAACAGAATGAAAGAGGCATTAAAATGAGGATAAATATAAGAGATGCAAAAAGAGAAAAACATTCAGATGAATCAATAGAATATACCCCTATTTTTAATAATGGAGAATTTTCGGTAAGTTATGTATATTTGAATCCTAAAGAAGAAGTACCCTTGCATAGACACAAAAAAACTCACCACATTTATTTTGTGGAAAAGGGCAATATAACATTGATTGTTGATGGTGAAGAAACTGTTCTTAAAGAAAAGAGCTTTGTGAATATTTCACCTGGGAAAGCTCATAAAATCGTAAATAATGATAATGCTGAAGTACAGTTCATTACCTTTGAAGTTCCTCCTGATGATAATGATATTGAGATGATTGAGGACAAAAAATGATAGTAATGAAATTTGGAGGGACTTCTTTAGGAGATGCAGATAGGATAAAGAATGCGTGCAATATAGTTAAATCCAAACTTAAGAAAAAACCAATAGTTGTGGTTTCGGCAGTTTCTGGAATGACAAACATGCTTATAAAACTTGCTAATGAAAATAGCTTTGAGAAAAGGAAAAAAATCTCAGCTAAAATTAAAGATAAGCATTTAGATATTTTAAAAAACTTGAATATTGAGAGTTCTTTGTTAAAAGAAGATCTTAATGAATTAGAAGATTCTGTAGATAAAATTAAAGACAATAATATTGATGCTAAAACTTTTGATTTAATACAATCATTCGGAGAAAGGATGTCATCCAAGATTGTTGCTGCGCAATTAAGCAATATTGGAATTGAGTCTCAGGCTTATAACTCTTATGATCTTGGCTTTTTGACAGATGATGAGTTTGGCAGTGCAGAGCCACTTGACATTACCCACTCAAACCTAAGAAAGGAAATAAAGAAAATTCATGCTGTTCCAGTTATAACTGGATTTCTAGGAAAAACAAAGGATGGGCAGATTACTACAATTGGCAGAGGAGGCTCAGACTTTACTACTTCCATTGTAGGTGCTGCTATAGATGCAAAGGAGATACAAATATGGACTGATGTTGATGGGATAATGTCAACAGACCCAAAAATAGTTGTCAATGCTCAAACTATTAGTGAAGTTTCATTTGCAGAAGCATTTGAGTTAGCGTATTTTGGAGCCCGAGTTTTGCATCCAAAATCAATATTGCCTGCAATGAAGAAGAATATACCGGTTATGGTATTAAATTCATTTAATTCGGACCATAATGGAACTACTATTCTAACTAAAGTGAAGCAAAATGATAGTACTGTAAGAGCAATAGCTTATAAGAAAAATATTACATTAGTTAACATACAATCCACAAGAATGTTTGGCGCTCATGGATTCTTGGCAAGACTATTCAATATTTTCGAGAAATATAAAAAAAGCGTAGATGTTATTGCAACATCAGAAGTCAGCGTGTCATTAACAGTCAATAATGATAAAAATATCGATGATATTCTGAATGAATTAAAGGAAATAAGCAATGTTAATATTAGGGAAAATAAGTCCATCATCTGTATTGTTGGAGAAGGAATGAGGAACACACTAGGTGTTGCTGGAAGGACATTTTCAACCATGGGGAAAAATAACATAAATATAGAGCTGATATCTCAAGGGGCATCGGAAATAAACATAACATTTATTGTGGATGGGAACGATACAGATAAAGCTATTAATGCCCTACATAAAGAATATTTTGGTAAATAAAAATGACAATTATAACAAATTTTTCGATGAATGATTAATAATAAAAATGAACTACCCCACCCTAAAGGACGAGGTATCAATCGTTAAGAAAAATGGGAAAGAGAAGTTTGTTTAGGGAAATGCCATCCATGATAGCTATCATTGATGTAAGCCCGGATAACATCAGAGGTAACATTTCCTACAGAACGGAAAAACTTTCCAGGACTCCAAAAATGTCCTTTGCGAAAATGCTTACGCAGCCAAGGATGCTGACGAAAAAGTTTGTAAGAGCTACTGCCTTTAAGCAGTTGAAGAGCCTTAGACACGCTCATAGTGGGAACTATTTCAACAAACATATGGACGTGGTCTGGTTCGACATGAAGTTCATAAACTTCCATGTTCCATCGTTCAGCAATTTCCCGCAGAAATTGGTCGCAATGTTTTCTAACTGTCCCAAACCTAAATGGGTTTCTCGCGTATTTAGGCTTCCATACAAAATGGTAAGCGTTTTGTCCTACGCCGTGTCTATGGTGGTTAAGTCCTTTCATTTTATAATTCCTCCGCGCTTTTTTTTCGGAGCTAACGCTAATTCAGGGGTGGGTGAGCGCGCCAGCTACGCTACGCGTTCATCTACTTATTTTATGTCAAGAAATAGTTTATGGAGGTTTGGAACTCGTGCTAAAGCACGAGGTATCCTTTGTATGTAATGAATAAATGGGTCCAAGGGGATTCGAACCCCTGACCTATTGGTTAAGAGCCAATCGCGCTACCAGACTGTGCCATGGACCCACCATCGACAAAACCGATTGTGCTAACCATATTAACCTTCTAATTTTGCCTAAAATCGTAGAATTATCTCTTATTTAAATATCTTACTTCTTACCTCTAAACTTCAAAGCATACCATATCCTCATATCAAAACCACAATAAGTGCTATAGGCCCATTAAAAATATAGAACTAATAATCAGTAAAAAACTAACTAAACCATCTTCAAATTCCCAGTAACTTTATCTATCTTTTCAGATAAATCAGGACCAACGCCTAAGCAAGTAACTGTCCCAGGTTCAACAACAGTATGACCTGCATCTTTAATCAAAGCTGTTTTGATCCCCTCATCTTCCAATAACTGCTTATACTTAAAAAGTTCCTTCTCATCAACAACATGAAGAACAACTTTCTTTGCACCTTCTTGTTTCCATTCCTGCATAATCTTTTTATCTGCTTTTAGAGCAGCATCTAAAGAAGCATGAGAAACCTGGGCTGACATTTTCCCTTTCGGAAGCTTCAAATCCTTTCTTACTAGAATTACCTGTTTGTATTCCATTTTTCGTTATTTTTTTATTAATTTTAATTTTTTATGATATTTATTATTTACTGAATTATTTTTAAATATTTTTATTGGCTTTTCCGTTATTGATTTTTTAATATTGAATTGTTTTCATCTTCTTCTGTAACTACCCCTATTAGGCCTATGCGATCTCCTGGATCTATCATTACTCCTACTACTTCTAAACCCACTACCTTTTCTACCAAATGATCTTTGCTGCGCAGAATCAAAAAATATTCTTGGAAAGGTTTCATTAGGCATAACATTGACCTTGACTGGATACCTGCTTAAAATCTCGCTAAAAGTATCATGGTCTCTTTGAGTAAGCAAAGTTATTGCCTTTCCTGTTTCTCCAGCGCGCGCAGTTCTGCCTACCCTATGGATATACTCCTGAGGATCCTGGGAAAGGTCATAGTTAAAAATATGTGTCACATCTTTTATGTCTAAGCCACGAGCTGCAACTGCTGATGCAACAAGTGTATTTGAATGTCCATGGTTAAAACCCTCCATGATTTTCAGTCTTCTATTTTGGCTTAATTTTCCATGGATCATCTCAACCTTAATGCCATTGTTCCTAAGATTTTTTGCAACACCCTCAACTGTTGAACGGGCAGAGCAAAAAATAATTGTCCTTTTTGATTTTTCTTTCTTCAAGAGATGAACAAGTAATGAGAATTTCTCATGAGGTTTGATATTATAATAAAATTGCTCAAGAAACTCTTCTTTTACATGCACATCAGCTTTAGCAACTGACGGATCTTTCATATGCCTTTTTTTAAGCTGCTCTATCTCGTGAGAAATAGTTGCTCCAAACAACAGCACTTGTTTATTTTTTGGTGTACAGCTTAAGATCTTATTTATATCTTCAATAAATCCCATCTCAACCATCTTATCAGCTTCATCAAGCACAAAACATGAGATTCTAGATAAGTTCATGTTTTTCCTTTCAAGATGATCCAATAATCTTCCAGGTGTTCCAACAACAATCTCTGATTTGGCTATATCTCTGATTTGAGGCTCTAATGCTACGCCTCCAAAAACTGTCGTAATAGAACAACGCATATACTTGCTGAATTTCTTTAACTCATTAGATATCTGGACAGCCAATTCTCTAACTGGCGCTAAAATTAGAACTTGCAAACCTTGCCCAGGTTTTATACTTTCCAGTATAGGCACTCCAAACGAGGCAGTTTTTCCGGAACCAGTTTTAGACACTCCTATTACATCTTTTCCCGATTTAATTAAAGGAATCGACTTTTTTTGGATTGATGTAGGGCTCTCAATACCCTGTTCTTTTAATGCTTTAATTATCTCTGGCTTTATCTCTAATAATTCAAATGTCATTTTTGTTTACTCCTTGGAATATAATGTTGTATACACTTCAAACGATAATGTTCGGGGTTACAAACAATGAAACAGAATGAGTAAAATTTTATTTGTACCCTCTGTTTCTACTTCCAATTTTATATTAAAATAGATACTCAGTTTATAAAGGTATGGGTTTATTGGCACCCCATTAACTTAATGTTGGATTCTTGAATAGTTATTTTCGAACACCAAAAAATATATAAACTTAATATATATTTAATATATATTAAGATGAGA
>NYYQ01000054.1 GCA_002686855.1 Candidatus Woesearchaeota archaeon
CAAAGAAAGCATCAGAAGCTTGTGGAGGAAGCACCAAGTCCTGCTATTGATCATAATTTAAGGGACAGGATGGGTGATGCAGCTGTCAGGGTTGTTAAGGCTTCTAAGTATGAAGGAGCAGGCACTGTTGAATTTTTATTGGACGAAAACAGGAATTTCTATTTTATAGAGATGAATACCAGAATACAAGTGGAGCATGGAGTAACTGAAATGATTACCGGAGTTGATCTGGTCAAGGAGCAGATAAAGATTGCTTCCAGTGGTAAGTTAGCATTTAATCAGGAAGATATTAAGCTGGAAGGATACGCAATTGAGTGCAGAGTAAATGCTGAAGACCCATTGGAAGATTTTATCCCTTCAACAGGCACAATAGTAAATTATTTGCCGCCAGGTGGACCGGGTATTAGAGTAAATAGCATATGCCATTCAGGCTATAAAGTGCTGCCGCATTATGATTCTTTGTTATCTTTGCTCATATGCCACGGAAACAACAGGCAAGAAGCTATTTTTCGAATGAGGAGGGCTTTGTATGAATATCTTATCGAAGGAGTAAAGACAACAATACCTTTTCATTTAGCTGTTTTACATAATAAAAATTTCCTTAAAGGAGACATCACAACAGGATTTATTGAGAAGAATAAGATTCTTGAATGTGTCAAGGATTACTGCTGGAAAAAGGAAAAAAATATTACTGATGAGCAGAAAGTAATCATCGTTACTACAGCAGTTTCCAGGTACATGGAAAAGAAAAATGGAAACAATAAGGCAAGCGCCTGGGTGCAGGCTGGAAGGCAGGAATTAATGGAAAAAGAATTATGATGTTTAAATTCTATCATTTCAAAACTTTAGATTCTACTAATACTAAAGCTAAAGAGTTAATCAGAAAAAATCAGAATAATCTAATAATAACAGCTGAAAAGCAAACAAAAGGAAAAGGCAGGTTTAATCGTAAATGGGCCTCTTCTTTTGGTGGCTTGTATATGACAATAGTTCTAAAAGTTGATGATTTAGATAAAACAAAATATCTTACTTTTATTGCAGCAATTTCTGTGACAAAAACAATTAATAAACTGACAAAATTAAATTCAAAAGTTAAATGGCCTAATGATGTTTTAATTGATGATAAGAAAGTCTGCGGAATATTAACTGAAACGATTTCCGGAAAGGAAAATTATGCTTTGGTTGGAATTGGTGTTAATGCGAATCAACAAAGATTTCCAAAAAATATAGCCAATAAAACAATTTCATTATTTTTAAAAACCAATAAAAAATTTAACATCGAAAAAATATCAAAATCAATAATAAAAGAATTCAATAATCTTTATAATTATTATAATAAAAAAAACTATGGGAAAATTATTGATGAATGGAAGAAAAATTCGCACACTCTGGGCAGGGAAGTAAAAGCTAAAACTCTTTCTGGAAGTTTTGCTGGAAAAGCTATTGATGTTGATAAGGATTGTAATTTAGTTCTAAAATTAAAGAATGGAAAATTAAAGAAGATAGTTGAAGGGGATATTTTTGTTGTTTAATGTAATGGTCTTCTAAAAACTTCTTGAATAGCAGCTATTGGTAGATAATACAACATAGTTTCTATTAAATCTTGAATACTATTTTCATCATCCGGCGCATCTACAACTGCTTTTGTTGCATATACACCTCTAGTTTTCAATAATATATTGACAATCTCATCATCTGACTTTACTAACATAGCATGGATTGCAAACTTTAAGTCATCTGCTTCAACATCAAAACGAAATCCAAGCTCATCCATTTGGGTTACCGTTTTTTCATCCTCTTCAAAGAAAACCTTATCAAAATAATCTGCGTTTGAAGAGAATGCCAATCTGAGTTTTCCTTTACTTTTATTTGGATGTGCTTGAAATTCTGCAAGCATTTTATCTGGATCAAGACCACATTCTCTTAGGCCTATTCTTTTAGCGTCATCTTGCAAAACAGAACTAAAATAATCCATAATTAGATAAATATTACCCTCTACGAATTGCTCAGATACTTTCCGGTATTTATGCATAATACCATTTACCCTTTCTTCAATTCTCATAGATTATAGAATTCTAATCCTCATTTTAAATTTTTCTTAGAATTAAGTCCTGTACTTTCAAAAGCTTTTTAAACACTTTACAATAACTATAGACGGGGTTAAATGGCAGCTTTAGATAAGATACCTATATTAAAGAGAATGCTGGAGATGGGCTATACTATCGCTCTGGTTGTTTTAATCAGCGGCATAGTTGGTTTAGTTCTGGCTTTTCCTGTTATGTGGCTCTGGAACTTTGTTTTTGGCAAGGTATATACAATACATGTTCTGCAGGCATGGGCTTTGAATGTTCTTACTGGAATATTGTTTGGTAATAAAACGGATGGTAATAGGTGATATAAATGGTCTATGAAATAAAAAATAAAACACTGTATGAATTAATATTTAAGCAAAGAAATGTTTTTTTGGATATAGCTTTGGTTTTAATTAGTGTTGGTTTTTTGGCTGTAATGGCAAACATACGAATTCCTCTGTGGCCTGTGCCAATAACAATGCAGACTTTTGGAGTGTTTACAATTGCATTTTTCTTTGGATCTCTAAGAGGTAGTATAGCATTATTAGCATATGCTTTAATTGGTTTATTGGGAATTGGAGTTTTCGCAGGATTTAGTTCAGGACTACCAGTATTTCTAGGTCCTACTGGTGGCTATATAATCGGATTTATTTTTGCTGCCTTTGCTGTTGGCTATTTAATAGAAAAAGGTTATGGAAGAACCTGGAAATCAATTTTGTTGGTATTGTTAATTGGGGAAGTAATTATTTATGCATTTGGATTGCCTTGGTTGGCAATAGCATTACCTGAATTAACTTTCTTCAAGGTGCTGATGGCTGGGCTTGTTCATTTCATAATTGGAGATGCTTTAAAGATGTTCGCAGCAGCTGGTTTGTTCCCTTATTTATGGAAAGGCGCAGAAAGAATTAAGCAATAATAACTAAAATATCTCCTTTATTAACATTATCATTTTTTTTGACTTTTATTTCTTTTATTGTTCCTGCTTTTGGAGAAGTAATGTTGTTTTCCATCTTCATTGCAATTATTGTTACTAATGATTGGTTTTCTTTTACTTTTTGACCCTGCTTTACCTTTATATCATAGATTATTCCGGGTAATGGGGATTTTATTGTTCCTGAGCCTGCTTCTGCTTTGCTTTTCTTTAATGTTTCATATATGGCTGCTTTAGTAGCTGTTTCAACTTCATAAGTATCATTTCCGCAATGAACCAGCAATCTTCCATCATCTGTTTCTTCTACTCTAACTTCATATTCCTTTCCATCGACGTTAATGTTCAAGTTTTCCATTTTGGAAAATTAATCAAAGAGGGATGTTACCATGTTTTTTTGCCGGCCTTTTTTCTCTTTTAGTCATTATCATATCTAAGCAGTTAATTAAAATTTTTCTTGTGTCTTTTTTTTCTGCTATTATGTCAACTTTACCGTTTTTAGCCGCATCATATGGGTTGAGGAATTGTTCTTTGTATTCTTTTACTCTTTGCTGCTTAATCTTTTCTGCATCTTTTCCTTTTAGCTCTCTTCTGTGGATTATGTTTACTGCTTGTTCTGCTCCCATAACAGCAATTTCAGAGTCAGGCCAAGCTATTACTTTATCATAGCCCATGTCTTTGGAAACTAAGGCTATGTACGCGCCACCATAAGCTTTTCTCATTACTAAGGAAATTTTAGGAACAGTTGCTTCAGAATAAGCGTAAAGAACTTTTGCGCCATGCCTTATTATTCCATTATGCTCCTGTTCAACTCCCGGTAAATAACCGGTAACATCTACAAGATTAATAATTGGAATATTGAAGTTATCGCAAAATCTTACAAATCTTGCAATTTTATCTGAACTGTTTATATCTAAACAACCAGCTAAGACTTTTGGTTGGTTAGCTACTATTCCTATTGAATTGCTGTTTAGTCTTGCCAGGCCAATAACTGCATTCTGGGCATATAACGGCTGTATTTCCAGAAAAGTGTTTTTGTCAACAACTTCTTCAATTACTTGTTTAACATCATAGGCTTTTTTAGAGTCTTTTGGCACTATATCCTTCAGATTTTTATTTTCCCTATTGGGGCTGTCTTTTAAGCTGATAAAGTTAGGATTTTCCATGTTGTTTTGCGGTAAATAGCTCAATAGTAATTTTACCATGCTAAAACAATCTTTTTCATTTTCTGTTATGAAATGAGCTACACCGCTTTCTTCATTATGAACTAAAGGTCCTCCTAAACCTTCAAAATCAATCTCTTCATTAGTTACTGTTTTTATTACATCCGGACCAGTTATGAACATGTTGCTTATTTTTTTGGTCATGAATGTAAAATCAGTTAATGCTGGCGAGTAAACTGCAATTCCTGCGCATGGCCCTAATATCACTGAGATTTGCGGAATAACACCGGAAGCTAGTGTGTTGTTTTTGAATATTTTTCCACCAATATCCAGGCCATGAATTCCTTCCTGGATTCTTGCTCCTCCACTATCAAATAAACTAATAATTGGACACCCAATCTTTAGAGCATGTTCTTGTATAGAAACTATCTTCTTATTATGCATCTCTCCCATTGAACCGCCCATGAAGTTAAAATCCTGGGCAAAAACACAAACTGGCCTGTCATTTATTTTACCATAACCGGTTATTACTCCATCTCCTGCTTTTTTCTTTTCCTGCAGGTCATAATTAGTTGATTTTAACTCCATTAATTCATTTAGTTCTGTAAAAGAATCTTTATCCAGAAGCAAGTCTATACGTTCTCTAGCTGTTAATTTACCTTTATCGTGCTGTTTTTTAACTAGTTCTTTATCTTCTTTAGCCATATAATTAACCACCCAATAGGCATCAAGGTTAAGCAGGAGTGTTTAAAAATGTTATGGGGATGGGAAGGGAAAAAGTTTGTGTGACGGACTGTGTTACACGAAAGGGCAAAGCCTGTCTTTTTTTATCGCCGAAAATTTATTGTTATCGTACTTTTTAATACGCTAAAATTCCACCAATCCCATGATTGGTGGAAAAATAGTGGTGGAATTCACTTAGTCAAAAACCACCTGAACAATATAGCTATAATAAAAACATGTCACCCATCTATGATGGGTGGTTTTTGACGGTTCTTGAGAAATATGAAAATACTAAAGGCTAGTTTTCAACAACTACTTTTTTCTTTCCAGCATTTTTCAATGCTTGAGCAATAAGTGTTCTCTCCAGATCAATTAATCTTTTTGTTACTGGGTTATTCGAATTTAAAGTGTATAATTTTGTTTTTCCAAAACTCCTCGTCACTTTTATAATTCCATATCTTTCCAATTCTGCCCAATAGTTAAACAATGAAGCTCTTGAAATTTCTGCCCCGTTTGCAATATCCGTTTTACTGAAATCCATACCTTTGTTATCTAAAAGAAAATCAACTATCTTAAATAATGGCAAATCTCCTGTCAAGTTTAGCAATAGTGATTTTTTTGTCATTTGATTCACATACTAACTTAGTAAGGAAAAGTATATAAATGTTACTGTTCAAAGTCTATTTTGGTGGACTTATTTATGTGGACAGATTCGCAAGTCAAGGGAAAAATACTGCATAAATTGACCCGTAAGGGAAAGTTTGAACATAGTCATACTGCTCTTGATAATTTACAAAAAGGATTCCCTTCAGAAATGAAAGGAAGAGTCAAAGACACAGCACAAGATTTAATCAAGGAAGAAATATTACATCTGAAAAAGACAGGTTATGGTAAGCAAGTTTCCATAAATGTTGAAAAAATAGACAAAATCATGGAGTACATAGATGAATTTTTGAATATGGACTAAGATAAAATCTTTAAGACCGAAATGTTAACTTTTTGCGAACATCCATGTTTGGAAACTATGTTATGTGAATTTTAGTGATAGAGTAAAGTTATTTCAAAACAATTTAAAGCCTTTGCCTTCTTTTGTTCCTATAATGCCGCCTTCAACTATCTTAAAGGTTATTGATTTTTCTTCTTTTATTGATCTATGTTTTTTTATTATTGCCAAACGATTTCCAGAAGGGGTAATCTGTATCTCTATTAGGCATTTGCTTCCGTACTTCAGTAAGTCACCTCCGACCATGTTAATTTTATCTTTGTCCTCAAAATCAGCATAGACTTGGTTTGTTATCAGGATGGGAATCTTCTTTTTTCTGGAAATCTCTGTTAGATAACCAAGCTGTCTTCCTAATGCCCTGTTTGTTTCATAGATGTCGTTCTCTTTCCCCATCTCCAACCTATACAACATGGCAATACCGTCAATTACGATCAACCCAACTTTATTATTGACAATATCTTTTAATTTTTCAAAAGTTTTTTTCTGTTCCTCAAAAGAAGCTGGCTTGAAGAAAATCATATTATTTATGGTTTTTAGATGATTTATGCTAATGGCATCACATATTTGTTTAAAGCGTTCAACAGAAAAGTTATTCTCAGTATCAACATAAATTACTTTTTTACCCAAACGAGCAGTATTAATTGAACCAAGAATGCATAATCCAGTCTTGCCAGCTCCTGCAGGACCGTACAAAGTTGTTATTACATCTAGTTCATAGCCGCCATTAAGCAACTTGTCAAGAATTTTGCTTCCTGTTGGTATTCTGGGCATATTTTAACAGAAATACAAGGAAATTATTAAGCTTTTCTTATAAAAAGGC
>NYYQ01000055.1 GCA_002686855.1 Candidatus Woesearchaeota archaeon
TACTAGTTTTGTTTCTTTTGTCATGGTGGGGTGCACTCCCCACCCCCAGTTAGCCTAACGGCTTACTGGGTTATATATTTTTAGATTTTCAACGCAACCTGTTTTTGTAAATACCACCTTAAAAATGAAAAATATTATAAGATGTTATCTATACCTCATAGTAAAATGCAAATAATATTTTTGGGCACATCTTCAATGATACCTACTAAAGAAAGAAACCACAGCAGTATTTTAATTAGTTACGACTCTGAAAATATCCTTGTTGATTGTGGTGAAGGAACCCAGAGACAATTAAAAATAGCAGGCATAAAATTAACAAAAATCACAAAAATCCTCATAAGCCATTGGCACGGAGACCATGTTTTAGGTCTTCCAGGATTAATACAAAGTATGAATGCTTCTGATTACAATAGAACACTAAAAATTTATGGCCCGACTGGAACTAAAAAATTCATGAAAAAGATGTTTGAAGTATTTGTTTTTGATGAAAAAATCGATATAGAAATATATGATATTAAATCTGGAAAGTTCTTTGAAAATGAGGATTTTATTTTAGAAACATCACTTTTAGAGCATAATATAGAAACCTTGGGCTATAATTTTATCGAAAAAGACAAGAGAAAAATAAATACTAGTTATATTAAAAAACTCAAGATTCCTCAGGGCCCTTTACTTGGAAAATTACAGGCTGGTAAAAATATAAAGTGGAAAAATAAAAAAATCCCTCTCAACAAAGCCACTAAAGTTATGAAAGGAAAAAAGATAACCATAATAAGTGACACTGTACCTTGTAAAGGAGCAAATATTTTGGCAAAAAACTCTGATATCTTAATTTGTGAAGCAACATATTCTTCCGATCTGGAAAGTAAGGGAGAAAAATATGGGCATATGACCTCGAAACAGGCAGCAGAATTAGCAAATAGAAGCAACACAGAACAGCTTATCCTGACACATTTCAGTGCCCGCTACAAAAACACATTAGAACTTGAAGAAGATGCCAGAGATTATTTTGATAATGTTCTATGCGCCAAAGATTTCATGAAAATCAACTTGTAAAATAAGAAATGTCACTTAAATCAAAAGGTATTAATGCCGAAAGACAATTAGTTCATATGTTCTGGGCTAAAAACTGGGCTTGTCTTAGGATTGCAGGATCTGGCTCAAGCAGATACCCAAGTCCTGATATTTTGGTCAGCAACAAGCTAAGAAGATTAGCAATAGAATGCAAAATAACAAAAGAGCAAAAAAAGTATTTTGAAAAAAAAGGGATAATATCATTAAAAAAATTTGCAGATGTTTTTGGAGCAGAGCCATGGATAGCTGTTAAATTCAAAAGCCATGACTGGTTTTTTGTTTCTTTAGATGATTTAACAGAAACGGATAAATGTTTTGTCATAGATGCCAAGAAAGCAAAAACCAAGGGATTATTATTTGAAGAAATCATAGAAATCCATTAATCTAAGAAGACTCTTATGGATTTCTAGAAAAATAAAATTATCTCTTTCTTTTTTTCAGAGCTTTCTCAATCTTAAGCTCTTCCTTCATCACCCTATTAACAACAGTCTCTATATGTCCTTCTATCCTAGCAATTCTTCTTTCCATAAGAACCAAAACTCTTAAAGAATACACTATTGCTGCAAGAGTCCCTACAATTATAGCAAGAGTAATTTCCTGAACACCGAAAACCAATTAAATCACCTCTTTTTTATAAGTTATATATTACCTGATAAATGTTATATAAATACTTTTCGTATTCTAGTAGGTTTAGAACTACACAAGACTAAATAAGTGTTTTAAAAACTTTGTTACTTGTTTGTTTTTGATCCATATACCCAAATCGTAATCAGGATGTGTGTCTCCCTCACTGACAGGAAAAACAACAACATTATCATCAACAATACAAAACCTTGTTCCGGTGTTTTGCGTTTGTAAATTAACATTTTCTGGCCTGTTTATATCTTGGAGCACTTTAAGGTATTTCTCAGTTTCTTTCTCAACCGAAAACAAGACATCTTTTTCTGTATTCTTAAATAAAAATTCTAGGTGTTTTTGTATATTCTTTGTTCCTTTTAATATAGCAACAACATTCTCTGCTTCTTGGGTTGTGTTCTCGTGTATTTTCTGCAAGCTGTTTATGATATTATTAAAAGATTGGGTTGACATGTATGTTACGTGTTTTTCTGTTTTCTTTTCAATGTTGTTCTTAACACTTTCCAGAACGTCTTTAGGTGGTATAGCTAAATACTTGATGGGTTTACCTGCCTTCATAACTACAAATCCTTTCTTCTCTAAACTCTCCAGAACATCATAGCTTCTCGATCTAGGAACATTAGCTATATCTGAAAGTTCTCCTGCTGTAGAAACTCCTCTGCTTAATAAAGCAGTCCATATTTTTACTTCATAAGTATTTAAACCCAATGATTTTACTTTCTTGATTGTTTCTTGATTTGTCAACATATATATAGGTATTCTGCGTGCCTTTTTAAACTTTACTATTTTTCATTACTATATAATAACAAAAAAACAAATTAGGCATACACCCTTTTATTTCTTATGGAAACTTTAATTAAAAAAAATATTATTATATATTATTATTTTCTATATAGAAAATAAATAAAATATAAATAACAAAAAAAACTAAAAAATAAAGTTCCATAAGAAATACATCTCTGGGACTGGAACCAAAGGTTTATATAGGTATGTTTCTCATGGAAATAGTATGAAAAAAAAGAGTCTTTCGTCTTTCTTTGAGGAATACTTGGCTAGGGAATCCTTATTTATTGATCGTAATGTTCTCTTACCTTCTTATACACCTGAAAACATCTCACACAGGGATAAAGAAGTAAAACAGATAGCTAGTATCTTGGCTCCGGTACTAAAACAAGAAAAACCATCTAATATATTTATTTATGGAAATACCGGAACGGGGAAAACACTCACAATAAAACACATTATTAATAATATAAACCTAATAGCATCGGATAGAAACATACAGTTAAAGACCATCTATTCTAATTGCAAACTAAAAAAAGTTGCAGATACTGAATACAGGCTTATAGCGCACCTCTCTAGTTTTTTTGGCAGGTCAATACCCCCCACCGGTTTGCCTACTGATGAAGTATACAAAATATTTTATGATAGTGTTGAAAAAGAAAAAAGCACACTCTTGCTTGTTCTTGATGAAATAGACCAATTAATCACAAAAACAGGAGATGATATCCTTTACAATTTGACAAGAATAAATGAAGACCTCAAACACTCGCAAATTTCTATTATTGGAATATCAAACGACACAACCTTTATGGAAAATATAGACACTAGAGTTAAATCTTCTCTATCAGAAGAAGATGTTTTTTTCTCACCTTACAATGCATTAGAAATACAAAACATATTGAAAGAGCGCGCTTCAAAGGCATTTAAGGAAAACACAGTTGAGCCCGGTGTAATTGAAAAATGCGCAGCTTATGCTGCTCGTGAGCACGGAGATGCAAGAAAGGCAATCGAGCTGCTAAGGGTATCCGGAGAAATTGCCGAGAGAAACAAAAACAAGACAATTTCTTTAGACCATATTGATGAAGCAGAGGAAAAACTGGAAAAGGAAAAAATATTCGATGTTGTAAAGACTCAGCCAAAACAATTCCAGGCAGTTTTGTTTTCTATAATATCCATCAAGACCAACAGCCTGGCAGCATACACCGGAGAAATTTATGATTTTTACAAAAAACTTTGCTTTAAGATTGGATTAAGGCCATTAACTCAAAGGCGTGTTTCCGATATAATAAGGGAATTTGAGTTAATGGGTATTATAAACACAAAAACAATATCAAAAGGAAGATATGGTCGGACCAGAGACATCTCCTTATCTGTTTCATCATCAGTGATACCTCTTACTAAAAAAATTCTTGAAGATGAATTGATCTTAAACTAAAAATGCAAGAAGTAGAAACAAAAAAGAAAGATATAGTTAATTTTTTTCTAAAAAAAGGCCTATTACTGAGCCAGGATTTATTAGAGCAGCTTGAAAATGAAAAATTTTTTTCAGAGATATGCAACTTAATTGAAAATAAGACACACCAGGAAGTAACTGTCCTTAACAAAAAAATAAAAGATATACTAAACCAAACAACAACTTCAAATCTAAACTGGTCCGAGATAGATAAGATTAATGTAATTTCTGAGAAGAAAGGCAACGATTATAATAAATTATTTGAACCAATTCTGGGTTCTGAAACACACCCAAAACCAATAGAAAAAAAAACAGACACAGAAAATAAAGTAAAGGTTATTTTTTCATATGATAGCAAACCAAAAAAAAGAGATGCGCAAGACTTTGTGGGATATTTTAACAACCGGTTGCAAACAACAAGAAATATTTTGAAGCAAAGGCAGGAACTGCAAAATCCAATCTCAATAAACAGGCTGCTCAGTAAAAAAGACAGAGAGCAAGTAGCTGTTATTGGCATGGTAAAAGACAAGCGCTATACAAAAAACAACAACTGCATGATTACCATAGAAGATGAAACAGGATGTATAAAAACCATAATCAATAAAACAAAACCCGACTTATTTGATGTAGCTAAAGATGTTGTGCTGGATGAAGTTATGGGCATTGTGGGAGTGAATGGTGAAAATATAATTTTTGTGAATAATATCATTTCACCAGAAATACCCATTGCTAAAGAAATCAAAAAAGCAAACGAGGAAGCATACGCATTATTTCTATCTGACATTCATGTGGGCTCTAAAAATTTTTTGGAGGAAGATTTTAACAAATTTTTAAAATGGATAAATCAAGATTTGGGAAACGAGGAGCAGAAAAAAACAGCATCTAAAGTAAAATATATTTTTATTTTAGGTGATTCAGTAGACGGCTGCGGTATTTATCCAGAACAGGACAAAGAACTTAACATAAAAGATATCAAAGAACAATATCAAGAGTGCGCAAGCCTTCTAAGCCAAATTCCAAAAAATATAAAACTGATAATATGCCCTGGGAATCACGATGCTATGAGGGTAGCAGAACCCCAACTGCAGATTTATAAGGATTTTGCGGAGCCCATTTACAACTTGCCAAACGCAATTATGGTTTCAAATCCTTCTTTGGTGAATATACACTCCTCAGATATATTTTCAGGTTTTGATGTTCTGATTTATCATGGTTATTCTTTTGATTTTTACGCTGCAGAAGTGGAATCTATAAGAAACAACGGTAGCTATGATAGGGTTGATTTAATAATGAAATTTTTGCTGCAAAAAAGACACCTAGCGCCAACACATACTTCTACTTTATATGTGCCCGATGCACAATTAGACCCTTTAGTCATAAATAAAGTTCCTGATTTTTTTGTGAGTGGTCACATTCATAAAGCAGCGGCAGCTAATTACCGCAACATAACTTTAATATCGGGAAGTTGTTGGCAAAGCAAAACAGCATTCCAGGAAAAAGTTGGCCATAACCCAGAGCCAAGCCGTATCCCAATAGTTAATCTGCAAACAAGACAGATAAAAATGTTGAAGTTCGGAAACTAAAATGAATAATCAAATAACCAATTATTTTGATGAAATAGAAAATAATGTCAGCAGCGTATATAAAATAGCAGGCAAAGCCAGAAACCTGGGTTTTGACCCGGAAGACGAAGTAAATATACCTTTAGCCAAAAACATGGCCGAAAGGGTTGAAGGATTAATTGGTGCTTCAATACCCGAAATAATAGGTTCTGGTTTGTCAAAAAGAGTCCAGGAAATTGAAAAAAAATATGGAAAATTAGACTTAAGAACAGCTCTTGCTATCTCCTTAGAAACCGTTCAAGAAAAATTCTGCAAATTTGAAAATAAGATAAAAGCCATGGAGGCAGGAATAAGAGTG
Organism: Candidatus Woesearchaeota archaeon; assembly: GCA_002686855.1. GTDB lineage: Archaea > Nanobdellota > Nanobdellia > Woesearchaeales > GW2011-AR4. Next base: position 5,867 of record NYYQ01000055.1, read on the forward strand.
GGTTTAGCATATCTGACCATGGGTGTTGTTTCAAGCCCTTTAGAAGGTTTTGTGGAATTAAAATTAAAAAAAAGAGCAGATGGAAAAGAATATCTCTGTTTGATGTATTCTGGCCCAATAAGAAGTGCTGGCGGAACAGCAGGAGCGCTTTCCGTTGTTATAGCGGATTATATAAGAAAAAAAACAGGTTATGATGTTTATGATCCAACAGAAAAAGAAACAAAAAGAATAGTAACAGAACTTTATGATTACCATGAGCGTGTCACAAACTTACAATATCTCCCTAGCGAAAAGGAAATAAAGTTCCTTGTTAAAAATTTACCAGTCCAAATAAGCGGAGACGCATCTGAGAAAATAGAAGTTTCCAATTATAAGGATTTGGACAGGATAGAAACCAATAAGATAAGAAGCGGACCCTGCCTTGTTTTTGGAGAGTGTTTGGCGCAGAAAGCATCTAAAGTATGGAATATTCTATCAAGAGGTGTAGATGGTTTTGAGTTGGAGCACTGGTCTTTTCTGGAACAGTTTTTGTCTTTACAAAAAAAAGTCAAGGCAAGAGATGAAATAACCAAGGGAAAAATTTTGCCAGTATACACTTTCATACAAGATCTTGTTGCTGGGAGGCCTATTCTAACACATCCGCTTGCTGCGGGGGGGTTTAGGTTAAGGTATGGGAGAAGCAGAACCACTGGTTATTCATCAACAGCAATACACCCATCAACCATGCATATTCTGAATAAGTACTTGGCAACAGGAACTCAGCTAAAACTGGAAAGGCCGGGAAAAGCAACAGCCATTACAGTATGTGATTCTATTGAAGGCCCTATTGTAAAATTAGAAGATGATAGTGTCTTAAGACTGGATGATGAGACCCTAGCAAAAAAATCAGCAAAAGATATCAAGGAAATATTATTCTTGGGAGATATATTAATAAGCTATGGAGATTTTTACAATCGGGCTCATACACTATTGCCCCCGGGTTATTGCGAGGAATGGTGGTTTTTGGAAGTAGAGCGGGCAACTGTAGATGCATTTGGAACCCTGGATCTGGATAAATTGGCCTTGTTATTGGAAACAGAAAAATTCTTTTTGGAAAAACTATTCAAAGAGCCAATCAACACAAAACCAAACGCAAAAGAAGCATTTATTATCTCAAGAAAACTCAAAGTTCCTTTGCATCCTAAATACACCCACCATTGGAATCTTATTTCGACAGAGGATTTTTTTTATTTATTTGAGCATCTTACCAACTCGAAAATATCCTCAATTGATAATGCAGTGACAAAATTAGTATTAGACTATGATGATTCTTTAAAATCTATCCTAGACAAAATAGGAATTCCATATTTAGTAACAAACAAAGAGTTTATAGTTATAGAAAAAGATGATGCTTACACAATTTCTGAGATTTTTAATTTGAGCTCTAATAGGCAGGATACGGTAGAAATAAAATCAGAAGAAACCAAGTCTAAAGACAACCTTTTCTTGATAAACCAAATTTCTGATATAAAAATCAAAGACAAGTCAGGTATCTTCATAGGCGCAAGAATGGGAAGACCTGAAAAAGCAAAGATGAGAAAACTAAAAGGCAGCCCCCATACCTTATTTCCCATCGGAGAGGAAGGTGGAAGATTAAGGTCATTTCAGGGTGCTTTTGAAAATAATAAAGTAACAGCAGAATTTCCTATTTTTTATTGTGGAAAATGTAAAAAACAAGCAATCTTTAACGTTTGTGATGCATGCAGCAAGAAAACAGAGAGAAGGTATAATTGCAATACCTGTGGTTTAACAAATAAAGAAGAATGCAAGCATGGTAAAACAGCCACTTACTTATCACAATCAATAGATATTAAAAGTTTATTTGATAATTATTTGAAAAAGCTTAATATAAAAACATATCCAGACCTCATAAAGGGTGTTAGGGGAACATCCAATAAAGACCACATACCAGAACATTTCATAAAAGGACTTTTCAGAGCAAAGTATGATATCCATGTTAATAGGGATGGTACATCAAGATATGATATGACTCAGCTGCCTTTAACACATTTTAAGCCAAAAGAAATAAAAACCCCTGTTGAAAAACTTAGAGAATTAGGCTATAAAAAAGATATTTTTGGCAAGGAACTTGAAAATAAAGACCAAGTTCTCGAATTATTCCCGCAAGACATAATACTGCCTTCTTGTAATGAAAGTCCTGAACTGGGAGCAGATAAAATTCTTCTGAAGATTTCTTTTTTTATTGATGACTTGTTAGAACAATTTTATAATCTTAAGAAATTTTATAATTTTCAGTCTGAAGAGGATTTACCCGGAACATTGGTTGCAATAATTGCGCCGCATACCTCTGCAGCAGTTACTGGCAGAATTGTAGGTTTTTCACAAACTCAAGGCTTTTTTGCTCACCCAATGGTTCATGCTGCAACAAGGAGAGATTGTTTAGGCTACGATAATTATATCCCGATTAAGCAAAATGGAAGCTGGAAAATTGAAAAAATTGGAGCTTTTATAGAAAATATAGATCCAAATGAGAAAGCCGACGACTTTGGAACTTTAAGAAAAAAAGTCTCAAGTGTTAATACTTGGAGTAATCCAGGACAAGGAGATGTAGTTGAAATAACTAAACACCAACCAAATCAAATGTTAAGACTTTTTTTAGAAGATGGCAGACAAATCGAATTGACAGAGAATCATAAAGTTTATGTTAAGAGTAAAAAGGAGAAAAGAGCCCATGAACTTGTGGAAGGGGATCAAGTAATGGTAAGTTATAAGAAGAATATTGAAGAGATAGATATTGAAGAAATATTCCTACCAGAAATTTTTTCTAATAGAGAGGATGTAATGCTTAGAAATATCAGAGACTATCTTGTAAAATTTGAGAAACTAAGTAAACATGACAATTTTTGTTGGAGAGACAGTTTTCCAATAAAGTTTGTACAAGAATTTTTGAGTAGACATAACAAAACCTTACAAGACTTACCTGCTGGGACTAGAATAGCTATTAGGAGAGATAATGTTTCTCTTCCAATTAGGATTCCTTTAGATAAAAAGTTATTGGAAGTTATTGGATTGTATATTGCTGAAGGTTATCTAAGGAAAAATGATTCTAAAAAAGGATTTTACCAAATTTCTATTTCTGGAAATGATGATATTAAAAAGTTCAGTAAGAAAATTTTTTATTCACATTTTAATTTAAAGCCATCATATGAAAATTCTGATCAGGTAACTTTCTCCTCTAGGCTTGTTTATGAATTATTTAAAAGTTACCTAAGGACTGGTAATGGCGCAAAAAATAAAAGAATCCCTTATTTGTTTTTAAATTTAAAAAAAGAGAAATTGGCAGCTTTTTTGAGGGGATATTTTGAAGGTGATGGAAGTGTAAGTTTAAGTGATATCAGGGTTACTTGCGATACAGTTAGCGAAGGATTGAAATATGATTTAAGTTTTGTTTTATCCCGATTTAATATTTTTACTAAATTTTATGAATATGAAAAAAAACCTGGACCAAAAGTCAGGAAATTCTATATAAAAAAGCAGAAAACAATTCCTTCTTTTAAAATAACTAAGATTATTATTTTATCAAATTTTGTTAAAGAATTTAAGCAAATAGGGTTTATCTCAGAACGAAAAAATAGAATTTTACATGAGATTTGCCAAAGACAACCCTATGGAACGCGTATTGATTTTGATGAACAATATGGTTATCCTAAGATTCTGCGGATTGAACAAACTAATGAAAAAATTAGCTATTGCTTAAATGTCTCTTCTGAACATAACTTTTTCGCTAATGACATTTTGGTACATAACTGTGATGGTGATGAAGCATCTATAATTTTGTTGCTTGATGCTTTGCTGAATTTTTCAAAGCAATACCTTCCAAATACTCGCGGTTCAACACAAGACGCGCCCTTAGTCCTAACATCCAAATTAATACCTGCAGAAGTAGATGATATGGCCTTTGACCTGGATATTGGATGGAAATATCCTATAGAATTTTATGAAGCTTGTATGGATTTCAAACAACCACGTGAAGTTGAAATAGAGCAGTTCGGCAAAAGACTAGATACAGATAAACAGTATTCTGACTTTGGTTTTACACACAACATTTCAAATATTAATACTGGAGTCAGATGTTCAGCGTATAAGATATTACCTTCAATGGAAGAAAAGCTGCGTGGTCAGATGGAATTGGCTAATAAAATAAGGGCAGTAGATGAAGTAGATGTAGCAAGATTAGTAATAGAAAAGCACCTCATTAAAGATATTAGGGGAAATTTAAGAAAATTTTCAATGCAGCAGTTTAGATGCAGTACATGCAATGAAAAATATAGAAGACCTCCATTAGTAGGGAAGTGTTTGAAATGTGATGGTAAGATTATTTTTACCATCTCTGAAGGCTCCATCATTAAGTACCTCGAACCTGCAATATCCTTAGCAGATAAATACAATCTTCCAGATTACCTAAAGCAGAACCTAGAACTTACAAAAAGAAATGTAGAAAGTTTATTTGGCAGGGAAAAAGAGAAGCAGGAAGGTCTTGGGAAGTGGTTTGGTTAATTATACTTTTGATTTAATAGAATGTCTTGCGCCGCAAGCCAAGCACTTTATAAAACTCAAGTTTCCCTCTTTTTCTATCTTTGTGTCTGGTTTGCCGCATTCATAACAAAAAACATAAGAATGAGCATACTGTTTTATTTTTTCATTAATTCTGGATGCAGGAACTTTGGAGCCTATTATCACACTCCCGCTTTTTTTAATTTCCCCTGGTGTTGCAAGTTCCCTTAACACAAATTTTAACATGCTCTCTGGCTCCCTGCCAAGAACATTCGCTATCTGTAAAAAATTACTTATTACGGTCCTATTACCCTGTATATGGCCTTTTACCTTGGGTATTTCAAATCTCTCTTTCTTAAAAACATGTTCAGGCAGTTCTTTCCTTGCCCCTTCTAAAAGCTTTTTGTACTCTTCCATACATAAAGGTATTTCTGCTTATTATTTAAAATTAATTGTTTGTAATTAAATTTTAAAAAGATATATAAACAAACTTCCTACCAGATATAGCATGGTATTAGAATCCTTGCTTAATCCATTAAAAGCAGAAAAAAAACCCTGGGAAATGTTCTTTTTAGGCTTTATTTATTCCTCTGTTGCTATAATTCTTTCTTTATGGATTTTTAAGGACCAAGATAGCTTGATAATGGTCTTTTTTACAGTCATGGCATGCTTGCCAATAGTATACAACACCATGAAATTAGAAGAAGGAAAAGATTTAGTTATAAATAAAGAAATGGCTTTGTTAAAAGAACATAATAAAGCCATAATCTTCCTGGTTTTTCTTTTCTTAGGCATAACATTATCTTTCGTAACTTGGTATGTTTTTTTGCCCCCAGAAATCTTAAGTAACCTTTTTGATAAGCAGATGACAACTATACAAGTCATCAATAATCAGGTTTCGGGAAATGCATTCCAACAATTTCCCATTTTTACAAAAATATTCCTTAATAATATCAAAGTTTTAACATTCGCTATACTATTCGCTTTTATTTATGGCGCAGGAGCAATCTTTATCCTTACATGGAATGCAAGTGTTATTGGAACAGCTATTGGGAATTTTATAAGGTCTAATATGGCCGAATATGCAAGTGCCGTTGGCCTAACAAAATTTTCAGCCTACTTTGGTGTTGTATCTATCGGCCTTCTTAGATATTCTTTGCATGGTGTTCCAGAAATAATTGCATATTTTTATGGCGGCCTAGCCGGAGGAATAATTTCTGTTGCCATAGTTCAAGGTCATTATAAGAACGAAAGGTTTTCCCATATTCTATTTGATGTATCAGAACTGCTTATAATCTCCTTTTCTTTCTTGCTTGTTGCAGCATTTTTAGAAGTCTATGTAACTCCTCTTTTATTTTAGGTATTTTATTCCAAAACTTTTAATTTACCCGGCCTAATCTCAAAAACATCCCCCTCTCTTAAAAGCGCGCCTATTATCTCATCTAAGTTATCAACATTTGAAGAAGAAATATCTTCCACAAAAACACCTTCCCCTTTATCAATTTTTTTTATCAATTTAAGAATCTTGTTTTTTTGGCTTTCACCCATATTCTTCTCTTCTTCAGCTTCTTCAATCTCAACCTCTTTTTCATTACTCTCTTCTTGCTCTATATCCTTTCCCAGTTCTAATTTTCTGACTTTTACCCAACCTGGTTCAATTTTCTTTATGGTTTCTACAAGCAAATATTTTTCCATTGAAAATTCCCTTGGTCTCCCGATTAAGAGCACAACATCCCCTATACCTATTTTATCCAACAATAAATTATTTTCAAAAGTTCTTGCAGTAATCACCCCATTACCATCATCTATTATCAAATTTTTTTGATTGTCAAGCTCAGACTTCTGCACTATAACTCCTATAATATTAACCCTGGAGATTTTTTGCCCGTTTATTTCAAGATAATTAGGGTTAAATCCTTCTACTTTAATATATTTAGAATTAAGAACATCTTTTATTCTTGTTTTATACGCAATCTGCCTATCTTGAAATTTTTGTTCTGCCTCTGGCAAGAAGCCAACACCCCCAATATAAAAAAACAGACATTATTTAAATATTTTTTGCAGTTTCCTAAATTTTAGAAATAAAGCCCCTGCGTGGCTCAAAAATTTCCCCAACCCTCTTTAACTTCTCTATAGCCTCCTCAACCTTTTCCTCAGCAATATCTTTGTTTTTTGCTTCCTCAATTATATCATCAATCGGAATAGTTTTCCCTAATTTACTTTCCAACTCTGTAATAATCTCTTTTATTATGAATATATGGCTTCTTTGTGATGCAGAAATTCCAGTGGTAATCCTGTCAATATCTATTTTCCCGGTTTCTTTGTCTAAACCTATCTGACTCAATGAATACTCTAAAAGCTCTATAGCATGCTTGGCATCCCTTTTTGTTGCTTTATCGCTTAATCTTATCTTTGCGCAAGCTTCCGTCATTCTTACAAGACCCTCTAATTGTCTTGCTGTTATAGGTACTGCTTTAATACCTTCTTCTGTTCCACCGCTGCTTCTCATTTTAAGATAAAAACCTTTTATTTCTTCTAAAGCGCCGTCAGTAATCTTCGGTACTATTTTTCTTCTTGCATAAGCAATATACTTTCTTAAGAACTCAGTGGGTATTTCTGGCGCATGGCTGTCTGGTGTTTGATGCAACTCCAAGATATGAGATGCTAGTTTTTCATCCTTGGTTTCATCTGGCAGATCCTTAAAAGGAAATATAAGGTCAAACCTGTTAATCAATGTAGGGGGCATATCTATCTGCTCAGCAATTATTCCATAAGGGTCAAATCTTCCAAATTTTGGGTTTGCTGCTGCTAAAACAGTAGTTCTTGCTAGCAGAGTGGCTTGTATATTTGCTTTTGAAATGCTTACAGTATTATGTAAAATCATATTTTGTGAGATAAAAGTATGGTTTGGTTCAATTGTTACATCATATGTCCATTTTTGGTTTTTATTTTTAACTATCTCTACACTTTTTACTTTTTCAAATCCAATTTCACCATAAGCATAATTTCTTAAATTTTCAAAGATTTTTTTATCTATATTTTTAATTTTACCTTTTAAACAATCAATAACTCTTTGCAACATCTTTCTAGAGAAATTAAATCCTCTTTTTGTATGATCAAACATAATATCATAAGAGCTGTACTTTCCAACAGTTTTAATTTTATATTTATTCAATAGATAAACAACATCATCTCCAATATTAGGAATAATATCTTTTACAGTTCTTATCGGTGATTTTTCTTTTAAATAATCTTCAATAATGATATTTTTATTATTCCTTATAAAACCAATATTTTCCCTAAACCTTAAAATATTTTTATACCCAGTTATAGAAACTTTATATGTATCTTTATATACCGTTAAGTTGCTTCTAATGGAAAATCTCAATAATAAATCTTGAGTCTGTTCTGCTAGGCGTTTGCTGTTAGTTCCATAACCAATCCTTATTGTTCTCAATTTTTTTGATACATGACCGTCTCCTTCAAACATACAAGTAAGCATTGCTGCAATATTTTCTTTTTCTCCCCTCATAACCACTTGTGGCAGCTCTTTTGCATTTGATTTTTCCAGCACACCAGGGCAAACTCTTCCAAAAAACGAAGCAAGCTCTCTTGAAGTATAACGCAGCATCCATCTTACGTCATGTTCATCCAACCTAGCTTGTTTATATGGCTTTAAATCAAACACGACTTTCATAGATTGGCAGAAATCTTCAAGCAACACATTATCTTTATTCGTAAAGTTTACTCCAATAAGCTTGCCTCTATTAACTTCTCTAGACCCTTCAGAAACCAAATATCCCATTATCTTAAAAAATTCTTTACAATTGCTAGTAGGTACTTTAATATGCAGAACAGACCTTGGGTTGTATATCTTATCTTTGTTAATCTTAAAAAACTGTTTTGTTCCTTCAATTGGAACAGTTAATGGAATAGGAACCCAATCATTTACACTCATTGTATCGGCTCTTTTTGTGAGTATCTTCCCCTTTTCAATATAAAAAAACGGATGCTCTGGAGTAACAGTCACACTTCTTCCATTTTTTAGGGTTATTTTAACAAAGTGATCCTCCGCAATATGCTTACTCACTCTATTGATTTTTGTCCTATGAATTTTTTCCCAATCCGTAGTCAACATTTCAATATCCAAGTCCTTTGTTGAAAGAATTAGGCAATCTTTTCCAGATATTATCCTTTCTTTATTCTTTTCCATCAACTCATCTACATATTTCCCAATAACTTTTTCTTCACCATTAGCTAAAGTAATGGTAGTATCGTAATGATAACATTGTTGCTCGAGGGCCTCGTGCATAGCTGCCCTGTCTTCCGGAACCATCTTATCCATCTCATCAACGCAATTATGGACAATTATTCCATTTGCAAGAAAGTTATGATTTTTTGGAACAAAAAGGTCATAAACAAATCCATTATACTTCTCTTTTTTTATATCAATAATTTCATCAAGAAAATAATCTCTTTTTATCAAGCTAAGGGAATCAGCAATAAAAACATCATCATTTATTTCCCCCTTAACTTTACCCAATATCTTCATTATCTGGTTTCTTGAAGGCTCTATTTTAAGATTTTTATAATTATACACATAACTCCAAATACCCTGCTCAAGCAAAAAAGATTTATTTAATTTTGATATTCTTTCACAGATGCTTTTTGCAATGTATTTTGGTATTTTTTCACTATCGCAGGAAATCAATTTCTTCTTTTCTAATAGGTTAGTTTTTTGTATTTTAACAGAAAATGACTTTAATTCTTCAATAAGGGCATTTATATTATCTCTGCCGCTTATAACAACAGATTTTATATTCTTTCTATTATCTTCAATTTTACCATAACAATCCAACCTTCTTAATGCAAGCAAAAAATTTAAATTTTCTTCTAACTTATTGCTAAACAAAATATCAACACATTGAGAAAAATATTCCTTTTTACTCTTAATGCATTTTTTAGTGCTAATACACCCGTCAGAGTCTATAACTCCTGCAATAAAACCCTTTAATACATTATCAGGCAAACTTAGGATGTTGCTTAGATTATCCTTAATGAAATGATTATATATATTTCCCAATAAATTACTGCCATGATATAAAACCTTACACTTAGATTTTACTTCTTTGCCCTTTATATTAGAAACCCTTTCAGTTTCATATTCATTTAATTTTTTTAAAAAAACCTTATCCCAGCAACTTTTGAATTTTTTAATATAGTCTTTATGCTTAACAGATTGTGTAATCTGAATGCTGGTTCTCCTATTATTTATATTAACATGCCCATCTCCATATACAAACCCAAGAATATAACCCAACTCGCTATTTAATTTAGTTATTTTAAGAATTTCTCCATTCTTATTTCTTCCATATTTTAATGGGATGTTCTTCCAATAATTTTCTACTTCGAGATATTTAATAATTTCAACAAACTTTTTTATATCAACTTGTTGCGTTCCAGAAAGAAAATTTCTATTTAAATCAAGCTTACTATTAAATTCTTTAAGTGTTACAAATTTATCTTTAATTTTTTGCTTTATCTTGCTTTTCTCTTGTTTACTTAAAAATATTTTCCACTCTTTTGGTAAAATATCAATTACTTTTACTTCCTTATTGTTATCTGGCAATTTCAGAGGCGCAAGTATTTTATCCTTTACCTTAAATTCCTTAGATTCTTTCCATCTTAGATTCTTTCCATCTATTATTTTATGGTCTGGTGTCAATTTAATAGAAAATCCAGATTTGAATTTAATATTAAGTATATTCCCATTAAATTTTTTCCTTCTTATAATTGTTGAATTATTTTTGATAATATTCAATTTATCCAATTCAAAACTAACCACCTTATTATCAACATCATTAAATTCTATAGTTTCATTTTTACATTTTCCAATTTGCTTATTTTTTTCATCGAATATATCAGAGATTCTTTGAATTTTATTATTAGCCACAATGGATGTTTCAGGGTGCAAACAGCATATCCCATTAGACGCTAAAACTAATGCCCCAGCTTCCAGGCTCCACCCTTTCAAAAATTCATCTCGGACAACCGCTGCTGTATTATGCACTAAAACACCATCAACAACAAAATTATGTGAATCTTCAATGGTTAAATCATAAACATAATCATAACTTGCCTTCTTATGCTCAATTGAAACAATTTTTTCCCAGAAAATATCACTAAATGCAATTTTTTGTATTTGTCTTAAAAAGTCAGTGTTACAATCAATTTTTTTTAGTATTCTTTGTAGGTATTTTCTTGATAAATTATGGTATATTTTAATTTTTCTTGAAGATAGACCTTGTTTTTGAAGTTCTTTTCTCAACACTGCAGTAATATCCGGGATAATATCAATATTTGTATTTGGTATACTTTTCTTTTTGCGCAGTAAACATAATTTTTTTCTTTTTTCTGGGTGTTTTAATTGAAAATTATTTGAAAAGTGCTTTAATTGTGATATTCCTCTAATTTCAACAATCCATTTAATAAATCTTCCCTTAATTTTTCCTTTGGAAGGCTCTCTTTTCCTCAAACTAGAATGGATACTAAATCTCAAAAAAACCAGCTGTAATTGCCTTGCTAGCGTCTCAGAACAAGTTGTTAATTCAACACAGTCAGAACCTTTTGTTTTTCTTATTTGAATAGATCCATCAGCATCATAAAGACCTGCAAGGAAAGCAGCAACAAGTTCATTAGAAAGATGCAATAAAACATTCGACATCATCAATTTGTCAGATTTTGGTGATTCGGGAATACCTAGATTTGCCAGTAACTCTGCTAATAATTTAGAATTGGTTCTAGACGCTTCAGGTCTTCTATTATTTCCCTCTTGGATATCACATAGTAAACCAAATTCTTTTTGAAGTGTTTCTCTAAATATTCTTTGTAATACATCATTAGAGTTTGAGAATCTTATACTATAACTATTGTCAGTTTTCCTAATGTCACCATCTCCAGCAATAAGTCCAGCAACATAAAACACTTCTTTATTGAGATAAGTTGGCAATAAATGAGGTTTTCCATTGTATAAACTGACTTTTTTTATCTTGTCTTTCCATTTTATGTTAACGTTTTTACAAAGCCTTTTTAGTGTATGTAATTTGATATTCCCTCTAGCTCCTTCTTTTACCCAATTATGATAAAGATTACTTTCAGAAACATTAAGTTCCTTGGCAGCTATCCTTATATTTCCATACTTTTGTGCTAATTTTTCTACCACTTCCTTAACAAAGGGTTTGACATTATGAATAACAGGATTCGATTGCAAAAGTTCAACACAATATTGGTTTTTTACATTCCCTCCCATCAATTTTCTTGGTGTTGCAATGTACATATCTTCTTGCAAATCTTTGCTTTTTGTCCATTTGGTTTCTCCACCTTTAATTGAAAGTAATTGAGTATTTCCTGTAAGCTCAATCCTTTTCCCACTTGATAGGGTAACAACATAAACAATCTTAGGAGATTTTAATTTCCAAATAGACTCTGGATTTTTTGAATGTATTTTTAGATTATTATTTAGACTTTGGATTTTGATATCATTAATATCATCTTGTTTCCATACACCCTCTTTAAATTCTTCTTTAGTTCTAAGCCTAGGTTCTACAACCGAATCTATATAATCAATACCTCCTGGATTTGTTAAGACCATACTTTTTGGAGCAACACACAAACCGGCACCACTCACTCCCCTGCCGCTAACATACCTTCCCTTAGGAGCTATTTCTCCAATTCTTTTTAATATAGCGCTCTTTCCACTGCCTGGATCCCCTAAAAGCAAAACATGCATATCTCCCCTGCTAACCACTTTATCTACCCTTGTCTTTCTAACACCGCCAACAAGCTGCATTAAAAGAGCATCCTTTACCCTGCTATAACCATAGATAGAAGGCGCAATGGAATTAATTAGCTTAATATTTAACTCAGGGTCCTGTGACAGCTCAATTATCTCTTTTTCTTCTTCTTCTGTTATTTTAACCTCATATAATGTTTCCTCAAGCGCTTCAGTATAATTAGACTCAATCATGAGCTCAAATCTTGTGGATTTTGATCCAGTCTTTAATGTAATTGGAACCTCTTTTATTATTCCGGTAATACCAATCTTGCTTCCAGGATTTGTTTTTCTCTCGCTTAATGGGCTTACTAAATCAGATTTAAGAAGAATATTGATTCTTTTTGGTTGTTCACCGCCTTCTAGGCTTTCAGGAATTTCTTCCAAAACAATTCCCTGCGCATCAACAAGTTCTTTGCTTAGTAAATTAAACTTTCCTTTCCTGCCGCAGCCGCATTTGCTGGGCTCTTTAAAGCTGCTGTTTAACTGGGGTATTCTGATTATATTACCGCATACAGGACATTCAAAACTTGCATCCACAACTTGCGGTCTTACATCAGATTTTTGCCTTACAATACCATCAATATTTATAAATTTTCCAATATGCTTGCTCCTTACGTTCCTTATCATAATCTTTTGGTTTTCCGGCAAATTTGAAAATCTTACTTTGAAGCCTTTTATGTCTTCTAAATCAAACTGTTCAGCAGCAAGCTCTGCAGCTCTTATAGTATCTTCTGGATTTTCAAGCAGTTCGTTGGCTAAATCAAGGTCAAACTTAGAAAGTTCTGTAAACACAACCACAACAAATTTTAGGTCTTTTCTTAGGTTTTCAACAATTTGTTGGTAGTAATGCAACTCTAAGAAATCCTGGAACCTTTTTATTTGCTCTGCTGCATCTATTTTTACTAATTCTTGCATAACCCTTTCAACCCTTTTTTAATATAAATACCTTACGCGCAAATGTCCAGTGCTTTAAATTCAGAAAAAATAAAATTAAGCCTTGGCTTTCTTTAGGTTTTGCACTAAAACATCCACAGCTGCATGGACTTCATCCTCACTTTTAGTTCCAGTGCATACTATCTTTCCATTGCTAAAGAGCAAAAAGGTTGCTTGCGGACTGGTTTTTGTTGGCGCAAGTTTATAAACTAAACCAGGAAACTGCTCTGGCTCATATTCAACATTTCTTAGCTTTGTAGCAAGCTCGTTTAGGTTTAAATCCATTCCTACACTGCCAGAAGCAACTATATTCTGTATCTTTATTTCTGGCTTTATAGTAATTTTAACATTTATTTTTTCCAGGCTTTTTATTATCTTTTTAATGGATTCTTGGACTTTATCCAGTGTTCTTGCTCCAGTGCATACAACCTTTCCACTTGAGAATATTAAAGCAGATGTTTTAGGTTCTTTAATCCTTATTACAAGCCCTGGAAACTGCTCTGGATTGTATTCTGTGTTGCTTAAAGTAGCAGCCATCTTTTCTAACGGTACATCATGCTCTAATGAAGTAGAAACAACTATATTAACGATTTTTATATCTCTAGCAGTCTTGCCTGCTTTTGCA
>NYYQ01000056.1 GCA_002686855.1 Candidatus Woesearchaeota archaeon
CTTTCTCTTCATTAAATAAGGTCTCCAGATTATGTAAATTAATGCAATTAATGCTGCCAGTCCTATGAGATTTAGAAGTAATGGATTTATGTTGAAAATACCTGCTAATGTTTTTAGGAAGGAAGATGATGGGCCGTTTTTAAGGAAATCTACACCGGTTACAAATCGCTTTTCATTAAAATCATACTGGTTTAGTCCGTAATGACCTCCGTATTGCGCGGCAGTCCAATTCATAAATATTGAAATGATTCCTACTATCATGAATAAAGTTTTCATCCTGTTTTTTTTAAGCAGCTTATTATTGATAAAGATGTATGGTATAAAAATGAAAATAAAAGGTACTATGGGTGTCATATACCTTTCAAATGATAGAGCAATGGTTGTAGGGTAGATGAATGATATAAGTGAAGAGTAAGCTAATGTTGATATGGCGAATATTCCTATGGCTACAGCATCATGATAGTGTTTGTCTTTTTTCAATAATGCCTTGTAAATACCATATAGCGCTAGGATAATTATGGGGGAATAAATAAAGAATCCAAGCATGCGCAATAGTGTAATCATGCTGGGAAATTTTATATTGGAAATATCCGAGACTTTATGGATACTTTCTGGTGTGATGGTATAGGCATAAGACTGAGTGAACGGGTTGTCAAAGGCAATGTAATAGTATGAAAATAACAGAAGAACTGGAATTAAAGCCCCTATGATGTATGATAGCAATGTCAATAATCTTTGCTTGTTTAATTCAAAAATCCAGTATGTGTTAGCTTCCTTTACCTTTTTATGTTTTCTTTTTCTATAGGAAGACAGTAAATAGAGGAATAGAAGTCCTGCTATCAACAAATGAAAATAATCAAACCAGGCAGATAGCCCTGCTAGTATTCCTGCCACAAACGTTGTAGATAGTTTTGGTTTGAGTTCTTTGTGCCTTATCTTAAACAAAATAACAAACGATGCAAGCACGAATGTGATGGCCATTGGCCTTTGAAAAAATTCTGTTGATAATGGAAACAATAAAGTGCCAAAGGCATAGAATAATGTTATTAGCATTCTTAATCTCTCATTGATCAAGAACATTTTAAGTATAGAATATAACAAGACAATAGTAATAGCACTGAATAATGGGGTAGTAAATGCAGGAAGCAAAAATCCTGCTATGATCAGATATTCCAGTATTTGTCTTTTACTGAGATCGGGGAAATAATTAGACGGAATTTTTTTGTTTCCCAAAGAATCTACAGGCAGGGCCTCTCCATATTTTTCAAGCATCTCAAATATCGAATCCACTAATTTTTGAGGCAAAATATAAAAAATAGGCTTGCCTAAAACATAAAGGGGCACTGATATAAATGAAATCCCGGGAGACTGGATTGAGTAATAATGCCCGTCATAAAAGGATACTCCTCCAGCAGTAGCCCTGTAATATGTATCTATCGTAAATGTTCTTTCGTTTACAATTGAGGCTGTAAGGGCAGATTGGCTGTTAGCCATATGACTTGAGCCGTACATCTGCATATAGAAAACAAATATTATCCAGGCTGTTAAGAATAATTTGAATTCTTTACTTTTTATAAAATCAGATTTCATAAATGAATTTGTTATCTTGGAACGTTTATTAAGGTTTTGGTGTTTTGTCTTACATAAATATCCTAATATTGCTTTAAAATACTACCAACTATTTATTATTGTTTTTTACACTGAAGAGTATTCCTAATGTTATAAGCAACAAAGGAAGTAGAATGGATTGGTACTTTAAATTTAATCCAATTAGTCCAATATAATAACTAAATATTCCTATTATGGCTGCTGATATCCCAATACCTATTATAAATCTTTCAATGAATTCCAGGTTTTTCTTCCAATAAAGCATTATAAAATATCCTGGCAAGACAAAAAGCCAAAATAAAGATGTTACATTTCTGAATATATCAATCAAATTTTCCTTATAGAATGCAATTTTAAATATCACTAAGACTATTAAGAATAATAATCCTAGATTTTTCATTTCTTTTCCAATCTCGTTAAAAACTTCTTTCTTCAATACAATCAGCCTCAATATCCTCATTTTTTAAAATAACTATAACTTCATTTTCAAAAACAGGATTTATGTATTCATTCTTGATTAGATCAGATGCTATTAATAAATTATACTGGGCAAGAACCTCTTGCCTAGAAGCTTTATCAAAAATTAAGTAGTTAAATTTGCAGATATCCTGAGGACCAAAATGGTCTTCATGGGGTATTGATTGACTAACACCCTCAAAACTAAAGATTCCAGTCCTTTTTGAAATTGTTCCCCCAGTGTCCCCTGGAAGCTCGCTTATGTAAAACCTCTTAATCTTTTTATCTTGTATAGCTTTTATAAAATCTTCAGGGTCAACCTGATTATGAACTCTTTTTGAATTTCTAAGTAAAGCGTCTTGGCTATAGATGTCACCGTAGAAGAAATATATTCTTGAATTTTGCTCTGTGTTTTCACTCAACCACTCTAAAGCCTGCCAATGAAAAGGGTCCATCATTCCCTGGCTTGAAGCTCTGTTAATTTGAGGTATTGAAGGGATATTCTGGATATCTGTCTGTTTTAGAATGGGTAATTCTATCGTTCCACTCAATAAAATGATGAAGACAACGAATATGATGGAAGTATAGATAAAGTTCCATTTTTTTATTATAAGTTTAAAAAGAGCGTAGGTTCCAAACCCGAAGAATATTGCTAAGTAGATAGGCCAGAAAAATCTTATCTGGAAAGATCTTACTTCAAATCCAGCATAATTCAGAAAACCTCCTATAAGCATAGCATAACCTAAAATTAAAGAAACATGAGCATTTTTCAGTTTTGGCAACGCAAAAACAAGACCCAAAATTATTGGAATAAGCAGTAATCCGAACCCTGCTATGTAGAATCCAGGATTGCCTTCCCATATGGGCTGGACCATAAACTTATATGATTGTTTTGCCCAGGTATTCATGAAAATTACTAAATAATAAAATGAAATTATGAAAAAAATTATGAAAGACAGCACCATGTTTTTAATGTCATCTTTACTTAATTTTTTCATAATTAATTTTATTACAAGGAATAGCGCCAAAAATACGAATGCAAAAATTGTTTCGGATGTGTGGGTTAGGGCAGTTGCAGAAAGCGACAATGCTACTAGGATATATCCTTGTTTCATATTCATCCTCATAATGCTCCAGAAAAAAAGTATTAGAAATGACTGGGAAAATATAGAGGGCCAGTGACCCCATAAATAGCCAATAGAGACAGGAAAAGAAAAAATAAGCAATGATAATGGAAGAGAAAGCATAGCCACTGTTTTGTTTAAGTTTCTTATTATCAAATACACTATCAAGGCTGCAATTACTCCGAAGAAGCTTACTATGAAATAGATAGAATCGTAAACTTCTATACCTGCTGTGTATGATAAAATAACTGATAAATGGTAGATGACAGGAGGATACCTTCCCTCAACGTTTTCAATACCTTTGGAAATATAAGCAGCTTCATATTTGAAATTACCTGCATCTTTTATTGCTTCAGCCCTTACCTGATGCTGAAATGCATCAGAAGCTGAATAGCCAAATGGAAAATCATGTTTTATTTTGTGGTCGAATAAAGTTCCTGGTCCTAAAAATAGAAAAATAGCAAAAAACAGGATTAAAAGTATTTTTTCCAGGTCAAGTTTTATTTTTATCACCTATAATCTTAGATTTAAATGTGTAAATAAAGTAGAATAGTAAGATAATGGATGTAATGGAACTGATTATTAAACCTATTTTAAATTTTGGAGGAGAATATCTAAATTCTACCTGATTCTCATGACCTTCTAAATTGATTGCGCTTATTATACCATTTGCTCTATGAATTGCCATAATATTTCCTTTATTATCTCTTGCTGTCCATCCTGGATAAACGCTGAATTTTTCACTCAATACCAAGAATCCTTTTTGATTTTTTGTATCGATAAAAATATCATCATAAGTTTTTTGCGTCAAATCCAGTTCTTGGATGTTGTTATAACTGCCACCAAAACTATTTAGCAATGTTTCAATTTCCTGGATATTAAATGATTGTTGTCCTTGGGTTATGTCTGGATATAGCTTTCCCCCTGAACTAACGAATTGACTTAGGAGGTTAATACTGTTTTGATCTATGGATTCTGCTGCCAATATAATTGCGTCAAAATTATTTAAAAAGTTTTGGCTATAGCTGTTTATATGTTGCTGTCCTTGGATAATTAATGTATTGGAAGGGTCAAACTTGTTATTAAGCATAAGCGCATACATTATTTGCAGAGATTGATCTTCATTACCAACAATCAGGATGCTGTGATTGACAACATAGGCTCTTGGCAAATAAAGTTCATTTTCATAGAGGTATGGGCCCTTAGATTTTAGAGGCTGGCATAATGGGTTATTGTTTTTATCTTGACCGCAATCATCGAATTTTTTAATGAATTTAAATCCAGTAATATTGATCGGTTGAGTAGAAGTCAAGTATTTCATATTTAGTATCCCATAAAGTTTTGCTCTTAAGGAATTTGCAACACTAAGATAGGCAGGTAAATAATCCGGAATCCATATATTATCATAGCCAAACACATCTTCCAGCCCTAATGGCACGCTGACATGGCCAATGCCCCAATCAATACCCATGGTTTCAATATTTTGAAATCTGAACTTATCAGGCTGTTTTGAAATAAACTGCAGAATTTGGTTTTTGTTGATCTGTTCATTAATGTCGCTAGTTGGTTCTAGATGGGTTCCAAGCACAACAAAATTGCCTATTATTAATATAACAAAGAAATAAGACAGGTAGTTAGTTTTTGACTTTAAAAAATTATGATTTTTAACCTTTAAATATACATAAGACATACCATATGCGCAGAGTATCGAAATTGTTGTGATGAATAAAAATATGGCTTTAGAGAGCCCCTTTTGCCTATCGAAAAATGGTAGATATTTCCATAATAGGTAATACAACGGAGAAGCTGTTAAAATTAAAATACTTAAAGCAAGAATTGCAAAAAACATCAAATACCTCTTTTTTTTGAAATAAAAAATTGAGGGTATTGCCAGTAAAATTGGTAGGATTCCGATAGGGCTTTTAAAGAAGATGTCTAAAAAAGGCATACCCCCTCCTGACGATCTTTCAAAGCTAAAGGCTACCTGCCTTGAAGATATTTCAATAAAATCAGAGCTAGGTAAAATTTTTACTGCTGCCAACCCTAATAGTATAATTAAAGTGATAGTCCCTATTAATATTACTTTGACTAGCCTGTTTGGAATATTATTTCCTAGGAGGTTATAGAAGAGCATAAAACCAAATAAAACAGAAGTAAATAAAAATATACTTTGTCCACCTGAATGAATCTGCAATGCGAATAATACTCCTACTAATGCACCATATTTCAGCCAATTTTTACTATCTAAGGCTTTTAATGTGAATAAGATGATTAAAGGAACAATTGAATATGGATACAAAATATTAGTATGGCCTCTGTTTATTTCATTTATTATATAGGGGTTGCTCATAAAAATTATTCCAGTTGCGAGCGCTATCTTGTTATTTATTTTTAAATAATAAATTAAGAAATACATAGATATTCCCGCAAGTATAAAATGAAAAATTATAGATAGTTTGATTCCTAACCAAGAGTTGGGTGATAATAGAAGGAATATAGTCTGGAGATGGTAGACTGCTACTTGCGGCTTAATAAAAAAAGGTGTTCCGCTTAAAATGTAGGGATTCCATAGGGGAGTTAAATCGTGTTTATTTAAAATAGATTCTCTTGTTATATATGCATTGACTGCATTATATGCAGTAAAGTCTCCAGCTTCTATAACAGACGAAATTTCCTGACCCCCCCTATAAGGCATTTCATAGAGATTGAACCAAGCACTAAAAGTAAAGATCGCTATGATTAAGATAATAAGAATAGGAATAACATGCTTATTGAATTTCATAGATTAGCACCCCAATAGTATCATAACTAAACTATATTTTCCTTATTTTAAATATCAAGTTTATGCCCCAATAGTCTATAACTTTTTCTATTTTAAATTTATTACTCTTTTTTATCATTCCCAACCAGTCAGATTTAGTCAATGGAGATAAGTGAGTATCTTTCCATTCTTTTCCAACGGTTCTTTCCCATATACACCAAAAAGACCTAAAAAGCAAGTTATTATTTGGAGTGGTCATTATAAAGACCCCTTGGTCTTTTAATACTCTATAGACCTCATCAAGAGCTTTTTTTGGTTTGTCAACATGCTCTATAACTTCAATCGCTGTTATGACATCGAATTTTTTATTTTCGAAAGGAATATTTTCCATATTTCCAATTTTGAATGGAAATTCCAGTTTGCAAGGAACAATATCAATGCCTTGGCCATATCCAGCAGTTCTTAAAAAACTACCTGGCTTTACACATTTTGCGGGGCTTCCGCAGCCAATATCTAATAATTCCTTCCCATGCCCCGCTATAAGAGCCTTTACTATCTTGTATCTTCCAAAATGGTGTTTTTTTCTTATGTAATTAATTAAAAAAAAATTCATAGACATTCCCCTTTGTATAAAAAATGAAAATTATCCTTATTTTTAAATTTTGGGTTTTTTTAGAATTCTCTTAATTTTACAAGTAGATAGTTCCTATTATTAATACCTTATTTTAGAACAATATTTAAAAATACCTTAGTTTTACCCCTACTATGACAAAAAGATTTGACTTAGAAGAAAATAGTGTTAAAGAAGTTGTTGCAGAATATGATGATTTAAAAGATTTTATTTTTGATGGTAAGCAATATTTTCTTATACGGCTGAATAGGGAAAATAAAAATATAGAAGTCGCTTTCTGCAATAAAAAAAATAATGTTGTTTTAAAAATAATCGGCAAAAAACCAGTTGAAATATACCAAGTAATGATAAATAAGGAAAAGATTCCAGTGAGAAAAGACCATGCAGCTTATCTTGGGAGAGAACTACAAAAAGCATATATTGCACTGAAATATGATTTGCAATATGTCCAGGATGATGAGCTGGATTTGGATAAAAAATTCAATCCATAAATCTATATTTTATCAGGTAGAATAAAGCCTTAATACCGTCTCTCCATGTTATCTTTTTTCCTTCATTGAATTTTCTTCCAACAAAGTTTATTGGAACTTCCCTAATCTTGTACCTTTTTTTTAGAATTTTAGCCGTTATTTCTGGTTCAAAGTCAAATCTCTTTGCATTCAATTTCATGTCCCTTATCACTTCTTTTCTGAATACTTTATAGCCAGTTTCCATATCAGTTATTTTGCTTCCATACAATAAATTAGTCATTAAAGTGAGAAACATATTTCCCAAATAATGGAGTTTATACATATTTTTTAGATTCTTCCTTATTGCTTCTAATCTTGAACCATAAACAACCTTAGCTTCATTTTTTAAAATAGGCTCCAAAAGTAGAGGATATTCTTTAGGGTCATATTCCATGTCAGCATCTTGTATCAATATTATGCTTCCTGTTATGTGTTTTAGGCCAGTCCTTATTGCGCTGCCCTTTCCTTTATTTTTTTTGTGGAAGAAAATTCCCAGGTTATTGCCTTTTATTTTAGATAAGGTTTTTCTTGTATTGTCTTTAGAAAAATCGTCAACTATAATGATCTCTTTCTTAATATTCTTTGTATTTGCTTTTTTTACCTTACCTATTACATTAAGAATGTTTTTTTCCTCATTATATACTGGGATAATGATTGAGATTTTCTCTGGCATTTTATTAAAGAAATTAGATTATTATAAAAATTTGTTGATATTATCTCTATAATTTTAATTAAATTGCCTATACCCTTAAATAATAATCTTTATAAATCTCTTTCTCTTCCAACCTAAAAAAGTAATTTATGTAAAATCTTATTATTAAGTGTAAATTTAGGTTAACATGAAAATAAAGTTTTC
Organism: Candidatus Woesearchaeota archaeon; assembly: GCA_002686855.1. Lineage (GTDB taxonomy): Archaea > Nanobdellota > Nanobdellia > Woesearchaeales > GW2011-AR4. Next base: position 7,946 of record NYYQ01000056.1, read on the forward strand.
GCAAATATTGATTATTGTATATTTCCTTTTAATATTCATAATTTTAAAAACTTTTAATTTTTTTTCAATAGCTTTTTTAGTTGTTGCTCTTCTAGTAGATAACTTTACGAATATAAGGGATGGAATTAAATATTTACTATACTTATTAGCGGCTTTATCCGTATTCTTGCCTTTGTTTTACATATTTATGATTTATTTTCCATTTATAATTTTTGGATTCTTGTTGAAGAAAAGGAGTTTCGTGAGGAGCTATGTGCTGGGATTTGCGATTTCATTTATCCCTTCTTCTGTTATATATCTAATTTCAACTTATTTGTCTATACAATTAAACATACCAATTATCGCTTTTATATTCTATTTACCACCCTTAATAGCATTTCTCATATTTAAAAAGGATTCAATCGAAATGTTTCAGGTAGATCGCAAGGAATTTATTTTTTTCCTGACAGTTTTGTTTTTTACTTCTATCATAGCAATAAATATTGTGGATAATAGCAATTTATTTATGGTTAATCATTCGCGCGAATTTTATAGAATTCAGAATTCTTTTCAAGGGCTGGATAAACATGGATTAGTTCCTCTTTATGATCCGGCAATTGCAAACGGTGAAGCAACTTATTTATGGATTCCATCAGTTCCCTTGGTACATATTGCAATAACACAATTGTTTCTGAAGTTTGTTCCTCCTATTTTATTCATTAATGCTGATTCGGTGTTCATATTATTGCTCTCTACATTGTCATTGGGAATGCTATTTTTTTCCATACTTAATAAAAAAAAATCAACTTTGAATGTTTTTGCAGTAACAGCAGTAACCCTACTAACCGGACTTAATTTTGTTTTCCTTCAATTTATGGAAAGCATAAGGACAAATTATGCATACCCAGTAGCTTACTTATTATTAGGTTTAATCCTGGATAATCCAAAAACATATAAGGAATTTGCAATTTTGATGTTTATCGGTTCTTTTATAGTAACACTTCACCCTGCTTATGGCTTTAGTGTTGTTATTTTCGCTGGTTTGTTGTTTTTTCTAAGAAAATTCTATTATTTTAAGGAAAAAGATGAAATGATATATTTTCTAAAATGGATTGCTAAAAACAAGCTTAAAATTTTGGTTACTATAGTGATTGCAATTTCGGTGCCTCTTTTTTATATTTCTACACCCATAATTTTTAAAGATGTGTTAGTAAAAGTTCAACAAAGAGAATTATCTTTGAATAATGCGGGGTATGATGTTACCAGCTATTTCAAATCATTCTATAGGACTGAACTCCATTACCTGTCTTTAAAATATCCTGATGTTAACAGAATAGATGACCATAAATTTGGATTTTTTGTTTCTATTTTTGGCGCACTATCCTTCTTTTTATTAATTGCTATGTATAAGAATAAAGACATAAAAAATTATAGGGTGTTTGCATTGGCTTATATATTGTATCTTATAGTGTTATCACCGATAGCAGCGACACTTAGTATACGCATAGGGGGATTATTTAGGTTCCAAGGACCTTACCTCTTAATTTTATTGGGAGTATCGATACTTACTTTAATTTGTTTAACTAAAATAAAATACCTAAAAGTTATTTCTATTGCTGTTGTTTTTATTGCATTCATATCCACAGTTCCTTACGCTTCACAACACATAACAGCTTTACATAGAGAATCATTTATGGGGGGAGATATCTACAAAAGTGAAATGGAATTCTTAAAACAAGTACCTATTGATGGGAGAATAATGACTTATGGGTTGTTTGGCAATGTAATAGATTATGGAATAAGTTACTTTACTGGAAGATATGGCGCAAGGAATGAACAAGCAGCAATTTCAGTTGAAGGGGGTATTTTTGGAAAAATTCACGGTCAAAATTCATGGGGAACTCCGGAGATTGTTACTTCAAATAATGGAATACAACTCTCTAATTATTTAAGGTTAGGAGGCTACAAGTACCTTTTTATGAATATTCAACATCCAATCGGAAATTATGTCTTGTCTCAAGTTTATCCTGATTTTACTTATCCCCTATATCAAAACGGCCCATTGGTATTTTTAGCGGTCAATAACACTCATTATATAGAAAAAATAGACCTAGTGAAGAATGTAAGTGAAGACACCTACAAAAAACCTGATGGTTATAAATACAAGACAATTAGCGCATATTCTGATTTGGAGCATGGAGATATAGATTTTAAAAAAATACCTAGAGAACCAGAACCTTTAAGATTTGAGAGACCATCAAATACTCATGTAAAGATCTTTGGCAATTTTAGTGATGGAGAAATAGTGGTGTTTAAAGAACAATATTTTTTAAGATGGAAGGCTTATATGGATAATAAAGAAGTTCCTGTTTTTACCGGCAATCATGAATTGATCTTGATCAGAACCATTGAAGGGAATAACATTTTGCTGGAGTACTCTCCGTTGCGTATGGAAAAAATTATTGGTATAGCTTCTCTTACAGCATTTTTAGGCTTTCTTATACTTTTTCTATTTTTATTAAAACGAACTCATGCAGAGAATAAAGCTCATAGTTAGTTTCATTGCCGATATGGTTGGGAAAGGTAGAAAAATTTAAAAAAGAATATTGATTATTTTCATTAACTACAGGGTGGTTGAAATAGATTATATAACAGAATTGAGAGATATCCTAGATTCTTTAGATCTAGAGGATTTAGATATGATTGTTGAGGCAATAGTAAATGCTCATAAAAATAATAATCAAATTTTTATCCTAGGAAACGGGGGAAGTGCAGCGTTAGCATCTCATTTTGCTTGCGATTTAGGAAAAGGAATTGTAAAAGATCTTAGAGATAAGGAGGAAAAAAGGCTAAGAGTGATATCGTTAACCGATAACGTTTCTCTTATGACAGCTATCTCAAATGATATCTCTTATGATGAGGTTTTTTCCCAACAATTACAGAATTTGATTGAAGAAGGAGACATTATCATTGGTATCAGTTCTAGCGGCAAGTCCTTAAATGTTGTAAATGCCTTAAGGTTAGGAAAAGAAAAAAAAGCAACGACCATCGGCCTTATAGGGTTTGATGGCGGGCTTATGAAAGATTTGGTCGATTTAAAAGTTTGGGTAAAACATAATGATTATGGTATAGTTGAAGACACACATTCTGCTTTGATGCATAAGATATCTTATAACGTTAGAGATAAAATAAAACAATAATCTTTTTATTCACATAAACACTGAAAATGCCAGAAGATAATCATTCTGTTGATAATATCAAAAAGATATTGATTCTTGGACATAAAGGCTTCATTGGAAAATATTTATTAAAATTTTTCGAAAAAGAGTACCCAGAATTAGAAATAGCCGGAATAGACTTGCCGGAAACAGACCTGACTAAAAAATCTGATGTTTTTAAACTAAAAGAATTTTTTGATAAAAACACATCAGTTATTATGTGCTCTTGCTTGAAAAGGGAACATGGAGATAATATTGATAATTTTTTGAAGAATTTAATGATGGTTTTCAACTTATGCAGACTTCTGGAAAAAAACCCTATTAATACGTTTATTTACTTAAGCTCTGCAGCTGTTTATGGGGAGGATATACATAATACAAATATAACTGAAGAGACCAGTATTAACCCTACATCTTATTATGGCTTGGCTAAATTTTCTTGTGAAAGGCTATTATCAAAATCTATTAGTCTCACTCCTGAAAGTAAATTAATTATTTTACGTCCTGCGGTTATATACGGTCCGGGAGATAAACCTTGTTATGGACCTTCAGGATTTTCATACTCAGCAATAAAAAATGAAAAAATAACTTTATGGGGAGATGGCACAGAAAAAAGAGAATTTGTCATTATTGATGATTTAGCCAATCTAATTAACAGATTGCTATCTGTTCCCACAGGAGCGATATTAAATATTGTCTCTGGAAAAAGCTCTACTTTTAAGGATGTGTTAGATATTATCTCTTCAATAACTTCTATAGATTTAAACATAACTTCTAAAAAAAGAACCAAAGATAAAGTAGATAATATTTTTAATAACCAAAAAATTTATGATTTATTCCCGGATTTTAAATTTATACCCTTGGAAGAAGGTATCAAAAAAACAGTAGATTACGCAAAATCACAAAACTAAAAAATGTCAAAATGCCTTGTTTGCCATGAAGATTCTGTATCTAAACTATTAGATTTTGGAAAAAATCCAGTATGCAATGATTTTACTGAATCAGAAGGTCAAGAAAATAAAAAATTTCCCTTGATTTTGGGATTTTGTGAGAAGTGCGGATTAGCGCAGCTGATTAATCCATTTCCTCAAGAAGAATTGAAGCCAAAATACTCATGGATATCTTACAATGAGCCAGAAAGCCATCTTGATAAAGTTGCAGATAATATATCTCCTCTTCCTAACATAAGTAAGGATTCAAAAATTTTAGGGATAAGCTATAAAGACGATACGCTTCTTCAAAGGATGAAAAAACTTGGCTATAGCAATATAAAAAGACTAGATTTACAGAAAGATTTGGGAGATAATGATGGGTATGGAGATATAGAAACTATACAAAAATTAATGAATCAAAAGACAGCAGAAGAAATATTGAAAAAATATGGGAAATTTGATGTTATTTTCTCTAGGCACATATTAGAACATACTTATGATATTCACGGATTTGTAAGTTCTCTCAAAATACTTTTAAATGAGAACGGCTATATTATATTCGAGATTCCGGATTATACAAAACCCTTTCAATATAAAGACTATTCATCTATTTGGGAAGAACACATAATTTACTTTACTCCTCAAACTTTTAAGAATTCCTTTCCATTTTTAGGGTTAGAATTGAAAAAATTTGATGCTTATTCCTATCCTTTAGAAAATTCATTAGTAGCAATAGTAAAAATAAGCAAACAAGAAAAAAAATTGCCTGACAATAACATATTAAAAGAAGAAAAAGACAGAATATTATCTTTTACTCAATCATTTGCAACAATTAAGGATAAGACAAATTCCTACTTGTCAGAATTATCGAAGAAAGGGGAAAAAATTGCTGTATTTGGAGCAGGGCATAATGCCTGCTTTCTTGTTAATGTCTTTGGGATTGCTAAATACCTGAATTGTTTTGTAGATGATAATATTAATAAACGAGGAATGTATATGCCCGGTTCTAAGCTAGAAATAAGAGGCTTATCAATTTTAAGTGAAGGAGATATCCATCTTTGTATTTTTAGTTTGAACCCGGAAATTGAGGAAAAGATAATCTCAAAAAATGATAATTTAAAAGGCAGTGTTGATTTCCTTTCCTTTTGCCCAAAAAGTCAACGTTCAATATACGATCAATTAAAGGTAAAAAATGAAACTTAGAGAAGAAAGTAAAAATGTTTATTATGTTACTGAGGATATTGTAAAGATAAGCCATAAGGATATAGATTTGTTTAAAGATAAAACAATTCAAGATAACCTTCAGAGAATCAGACTTTGCAGCCACAAGGATGTTAATGATGTGATTCATGAGATGATTATTGCATTAAAAAAAACTACTTACATAAGACCTCATAAGCATATTAATAGGTTAGAATCCTTTCATGTATTGGAGGGCAAGGCCAGCGTGGTTATATTCCATGATGATGGCAAGATTAAAGATGTAATTGATATGGGAGATTACAAATCCGGCAAGAAATTCTATTATAAGATGTTTAAGCCATATTATCATACTGTGCTGGTAAATTCTGATTTTTTGATATTTCAAGAAGTTACTAATGGGCCTTTTAAAAAATCGGATACTGAATATGCATCATGGGCTCCAGAAGAATCTGATAAAAATTTCGGAAAGAAATATATAGAAAGATTAAAAAAAGATATAATGATTTTTAGTTCAAAACAAACTTAGAATGAAAAATAAGCATACTTTAATTATAGGAGGAACAAAGGGCATTGGATTAGAAGTAGCTAAATCATTTTCAAGAGAAAAGCATACAGTTTCAGTTTTAGGTAGAAGTCCATTAACAACTAAAAATAAATATATTTCCTGTTGGAATTTAGATTTGGTCAATAACATCAAAAACGTTTCAAAAGTATTGGATAAGATTATTGAGAAAAATGGAAAAATATCCAACCTGATTTTTTTGCAGAGGTATAGGGGCAAGGAAAGTGTATGGGATAATGAAATTAAGGTAAGCCTAACCAGTACAAAACTTATTATTGAAAACCTAATTGATAAATTTGATGAAACAGGAGATAAGTCTATAGTTATAATGGGTTCTCTTGCAAGTTCTTTAATAGCAGAAGAACAGCCATTGAGTTATCATGTTGTAAAATCCGCTTTAAACCAGATGGTACGTTATTTTGCAGTAAATCTTGGTCCAAAAGGAATAAGAGTGAATTGTGTTTCTGCGGGTTCGGTAATCAAAGAAGAATCAAAAAAATATTATCTATCTAATAAACAACTTCAGTCTCTTTATAAAAAAATAACACCCTTAGGCCGTATGTGCACTTCAAAAGACATAGCAAATACTATTTACTTTCTATGCAGTTCAAATGCATCTTTTATTACCGGGCAAAACATAGCAGTTGATGGGGGAGTTTCATTACAAATGCACGAATCTTTAGCAAGAAAACTTAAATAATAGCCAGTATTATGAGAAATTTCTAAGGTAAAAGCTAAAATGACAAAGCCAATAACAAGAAGAAATACCTGCAGGTTATGTGAATCAAAGAATCTTGAATTAGGTTTAAAATTAGCACCCACTCCAATAGGGGATGCTTATATTCCTAGAGAAGGCCTTACTAAACCTCAAAACTGCTATCCAGTAGAATTGTTCTTATGCAAAAATTGCGGATTATCTCAATTGCTTGATATACTCAATCCAGAAGACGTTTATTGCGATTACATTTACAAGACTTCAGATTCCTTAGGATTAGTTACTCATTTTAAAAATTCTGTTAACACAATATTGCAAAAAATTAGACCAGATAAAAATTCATTGGTTGTAGATATAGGGAGCAATGATGGATCTTTTCTCAAGTTTTTTAAGGAAAGGAGCATGAGAGTATTGGGAGTAGATCCTGCTAGGGAAATTGCAAATGAAGCAACAAGAAATGGAATAGAAACCTTGCCAACATTTTTTGATGGTGAATTGGCCAGTAAAATCAAGAAAGATTATGGAACAGCACAAATTATAACCATAAATAATGCTATGGCTAATATTGATGATGTGGGCTCTTTGGTGGAAGGTGTCAAGTCTATATTGGGTAATGATGGAGTATTTATATTCGAGACAGGATATTTTGTTGACTTAATTCAAAAATTAGTCTTTGATAATATCTATCATGAGCATCTATGTTATTTTACAGTTAACACATTAAAGCACTTTTTTGACAGCATAGAAATGGAATTAGTAGATGTTGAAAGGATACAAACTAAGGGCGGGTCAATAAGGTGTATTGTACAGCTAAGTCAAGGCAGCAGGACAGTTTCTCCTTCCGTGAATGAGCTTATTAAATTAGAGGAAGACCTTAAAATTCACGAAATTTCAAAAATAAAAGAATTCGGAGAAAAATTAAATGATATAAAAAAAGAGTTATTAAAAACTCTTAATGATTTAAAAGAAAAAGGAAAAACTATAGCTGGGTATGGAGCTTCAGTTGGAGTAACAACAGTATTATATAATTTTGAACTTGGAGAAGGCCTACTTGATTATATTGTTGATGATAACCCAATAAGGCAAAATTTGTTTAGTCCAGGATTGCATATACCTGTTTTGTCATCAGATTCTCTATACGAAAAAAATCCAGATTATGTAGTTATACTCGCATGGCAATACTCAAAACCAATTATTGCAAAACATGAGGAATATCTAAAAAAAGGAGGCCATTTCATAAATTTTCTTCCAAAGATAGAGGTTATTTAAACTATCGATTTTTGTATTAAATATTTAATACGCTAAAATTCCACCAATCTCATGATTGATGGAACAATAGTGGTGGAATCCGCTTAGTCAAAAACCACCTAAATGTGAAGCTAATAACATCATGCCACCCATCTCTAATGGGTGGTTTTTGACTTCTAGAACATTATTCAGATGGTTGATTGATAGTGAACCTTTAATTAATGTAATGTATACTGGTACTAGGTTATATGAAGAGATTAATTATAAGGAGGAGTTGGATAAGGCTAAAGAGAAATTTAATTAAAATTATAACTATTTCTGAATGGTAAAAATGGAAAGATTTAATAATAGGATGGATATTTTGTCACTACTAAAAAATAATTAAAGACTAAGAGTTTATAAAGGAAACATTATCATTTTGTTATATTATCGAGGAAAAACAATGAAAATCGCACATGGTTATGAAGGTATAGCGCTGAATTATTTTAAAGCAAGACCAGGCACACCCAAATTTGCAGAATTTATGTTTCTAAACTCAGGCGTTTTAGATTTAGTAAAAAAAGATCTTGGAAGGCCAATTTATATTGCCGAATTCGGAGTAGGTTCCGGACAACAGACAGGATTTGTAGAGGCTCAGTTAGAAGCTAATGGTGTAACTGATTACCGGATTTTAGCTTTTGATAAGTCATACAGTCCAAATCCAAACGGCAGACAAGATCAACTTAATCTTCTTAAGGATAGAATTGGAAGAGGAGAGCTTAGTGATAGGGTGATTCCAATACAATGTAATATAGATGGCATTCCTTTGCCTATTCCTACAGGAAAAGTTGATTTGAGCTATATGGCTTTTGTTCAACCTCACTTGATAGATAAAGAAGGTGTTATGAGGGAAATTGCAAGAATTACACGTCAAGGATGCCCATTTTTTCTTTTTGGGGCAACTAGTGAAGATCCGGTTGCCCATCCTTATGATATATTCTTTCCCAGTATGGGGGCTATACAAAAAGAAAGGTATCCCACATACAAGCAACTTACAGATTCATTTAAACAATCTGGGTTTAAATATCGAGGACATTGTCGTCTTATTCGGGATAAAGGGGTAAGAATAGACAGAGCATTATTAGAACAAATAGATCCAATAGAAGACATAGCTATTAATTCAACACTTCAAATAATAAGAAAAGAATATCCAGAAGAATTCCAACAGGGAGTTGATACAATTAGGAAAATAGTAGAACAATTAGAAGAAACAGGAGGGTATATAACATTTGATAAAGAGAGAACCATTTATTGGGGAATCAAGCGATAGATTACAATTTATTCAAAAAATATAAATTCATAGTCTCCAGAATATTCTGCATGGTTAAAGAGCCAGACCCATTCATCTACATTAAAAAAAGCTTCTGCAGTTAGCGCCCAACATTCTAAATTGAATAGTTCTTCTTCATTCCTATAACTTTCTACTGCAACATATTTATTTTTACCAACCCTTTCAACTTCTTTTAATGCAGAATGCAAATCATTTATTACAAGGTTATGCAATGTTGTTATAGAAATAACAAGGTCAAATTCATCATCTTTGAATTTATAAGGGTCTTGTGCTTTATGCACAAATAAGGAATCTTTAATTTCTTCTTTTGCATTTTTTATTGCGTATTCAGATATGTCTAGCCCCACTATTGTACAATTTGGAAGCAGCTTTTTTATCTCAAATAACAGATAGGCCTTCCCACAACCAACATCCAATATTTTTGAATTTTCAGTAAGATTGTACTTTTTAATCAGCTCTTTTGCCACAGGTTCCCATCTTCCTGGCATGTATTTATAGCCTCCAAATCCATATTTCCTGTCACCATCCCAATAATCTTCTCCATATTTTCTTGCAATCTTCATACATTCTACTTTATCATCATTCATTCTTCCAATATAATCCCTATTGGTCTTTTTATGCAGAGAAGAAATTATATTTAGCAATTTGCCCATTTATACCACTTTTTATTTTAATACCATTTTTATTCTATGGTTTGATCATTCGCTTTTATATTTTTACTTTTTTATGATTAATTTTTGCTTCAATTTTCTTTCTCAATTGAATCAAAAGCTTAATATACTTGTTTTTAAACCAAAAAAATACTTATAAATTAAAATAGACTAAGTGTTAACCATGAACAATGAAGCTGATTTAAACAAAGATTTTGCCAGTCCTCTTAAACTATTTAAGCATATAGATAGATTAAATGAGTGGGATAAGAAGGGAGATGCTTACCCCATACAAGCAGATTTAGACCTCACAATGGTTTGCAACAATAAATGCTCTTTGTGTATAGGGACAGGACTGGGAAAAAATTATAGCTCTATCCCTTTTGAAAAAGTTAAAGATATCATTCATCAGCTTAATGAATTAGGCGTTAAATCCTTCGGTCTTGGGGGAGGGGGAGAACCCAGCTGTCATCCTAATTTTGCTGAAGTAATAAGGTTAATTGATCATTTAGGTTTGGATTCAGGAGTTTGTACCAATGGTTATGTATTATCTGATGACGTTATTGATGCAATCATAAATTGTTGCACATACCTAAAAATTAGTTTAGATGCGGATGGCCCGGATATATATAAAAAAACTCATGGAATGGATGAAAAAGCATTTTATGCTGTTATTGCTAATATCAAAAAATTAGTTTCTCTAAAACAAAAATTAAAAAAAGATATTGTTATCGGGAGCAATTACTTAGTTGGACCTGACACAATCAGCGGCATTTACAACGCTGCAAAATTAAGCAAAGAATTAGGGTTAAATTATATCAGGATCAGGCCATTTTTCGATAATAGCGGCGTTAGCAATATTACAAAAGAAGAAGGTAAGGCCATGAATGACCAACTTAGCAAGTGTTTTGGCCTCCAGGATGATTCATTTTCTGTTCCTGTTTCATCTAATAGATGGGATCGGATGTTTAAAGGAAAGAGAAAACGCCCTTATAAAAAATGCTACTCTCACCATTTTGTAACATTAATCGGGGCCAACCAGAAGTTATACCCTTGTTGCCATCTAAGTTATAATGAAAAATACTGTTATGGAGATCTAAAGAAAAACAGTTTTAAGGAGATTTGGAATTCTAAAAGAAGAAAAGAAGTTTATGAAAGCATAGATTTTAAAGATTGTCCAAATCCCTGCAGGCTTGATGCACATAACAAGTTATTATGGGACATAAAACAGCCAATACAGCATCCGAATTTTTTATAAGCTGTAATAATCAAAATAATAAAATGAAAATAAAATTTATTAATGGAATATTTCATTTTTTATGACATATATTGTAAATTTTGAATACGCTAAAATTCCACCAATTCTATGATTGGTGGAAAAATAGTGGTGGAATTCGCTTAGTCAAAAACCACCTGAACAATATAGCTATAATAATAACATGCCATCCATCTCTGATGGGTGGTTTTTGAAGAATAAGATGGGAAAAATAAGGATTGGTTTTGCTGACTTGACACATACTGGAAAAGGCCTGTCTAGTCTTATGTTCCCCTTTGGAATAGCCTCTGTTGCTTCATACGCTAAGAAAGAGCTTGGAGATCAGATAGAGCTAGAGCTTTTTAAATATCCTAATGACTTAAAAAGATATTTGGAAGAAACACCTCCTAAGATAATGTGTTTTGCAAATTTTTACTGGACTTATAATTTATCTATTGCTTTTGCAGAACAAATTAAAAGAAAATATCCTGAAACAGTAATAATTTTTGGAGGGCCCAATTATCCTCGATTTTTATCAGACCAACAAAAAATTCTTACGAACACTCCAATCGATTTTCATATATACCGGGAAGGAGAACTATCTTTTGTTGAAATATTTAAAATATTAAAAGAATATGATTTTGAAGTCGATTCTATTAAAAGCAAAAAAATCAAGATTCCTAATTGTCATTATGTATATGGAAATGAGATAATTCGGGGTGAGACATCCCCAAAAATGCCGGATATTGAAAAAATTCCATCTCCATATTTAACTGGACTTATGGATAAATTTTTTGATAATGTTTTAACCCCTGCTTTACAAACTACCAGGGGTTGTCCTTTTCAATGCGCTTATTGCCAAGAATCATCAATTTATTTTACTAAACTCTCTAGATACTCTTCTACACGCATCAAGAAAGAATTAGAGTATATAGCTAAACGCACTAAAGTGCCTGAACTTCAAATGGCAGATTCAAACTTTGGAATGTATGATGTAGATCTTGAAATTAGCAGAATTATTGCTGATATACAGAAAAAATATGATTATCCGAAATACATTAATGTTGGGACAGGAAAGAATAGGAAAGAATTGGTTATCAAAGTATCTTCTATATTAAAAGGGACTTTAATGCTGTTTGCAGCTGTTCAGTCAACAGATCCAACTGTGTTAAAGAACATTAGCCGTCAAAATGTGAAGCTGGATGACCAGATAGAGATAGGAAAAGCCGGAGAAAAGTTTGGAGCAAACACCCTTTCAGAAATAATACTTTGTCTCCCTGGAGATACTCTTAAAGCTCATTTAAAATCCATGTGTGATATGGCAGATATAGGAATAAATGTTGTTAGGTCACATCAATTGATTATGTTGCCAGATACAGAACTTTACAGCAAGGAAAACAGGAAAAAATTCGGAATGGTTACAGGTTTTAGGGTTTATCCACGTTGCTTTGGCAAGTATGAGCTTTTCGGTGAATCCTTTTCAAGCTTTGAAATTGAAGAGTTTTGTATAGGGACAGATACTATGCCTTTTGAAGATTACCTGGAGTGCCGTAAATTTGATTTAACGGTCGAAATTTTCTACAATAGCGGTATCTTTTATGAATTATTTCAGCTTTTAAGTCAAAAAAGCATTAAGGTATCCTATTTAATTAAAAAATTGCACGATACGGTTAGCTCTAACTCAGCACTGTCTGATCTGTATGATGGCTTTGTGAAAGTCGGTAAGGATAATACTTGGGAAAACAAAGAAGAACTTGAAAAATTTTTAAAGCAGCCAGGAGTATTTGAAAAATATTCCTCGGGAAAGCTGGGAAACAATGAGCAATTAAATTACCGAGCACTTACATTCTTTAAAAAAATGGATGTACTGCATGAAATTATGTATGGGATTGCAAAACAGATATTATCAGAAAAAGGTTGCTTAAATGATGAAGATATTATGTATTTAGATGAGTTATGCGAGTTTAGCTTATTATTAAAAGGAGATATTCTTTCATTGGACCTAGATACAACTAAGCATTTTCACTTTGATTTTATTAAGTTAATATCTCATAAGTTTGATGCCCAGCCTTTATCATTTAAGCTTAAAAATGGCATAAAAATACGGGCAATTCATTCACAAGAACAAAAAGATTTTATTACTGGGTATCTTAAGCAGTATGGAACTTCGATAGATGGACTCGGGCTTGTCCTTAGCAGGTGTCATATAAATAAGATATATCGTGAAGCTGTTAAGGTGGAGGAAGATGCGTTAAAACAACAAAATTCCGCTTGTCAAACAAAGAAAATCTAATGGATTTTCCTGGATTTGACAATTCAAAGAATTTTCAAACAATCATAGATTTTTGAGTGGATGGTTTTTGACATATTCATATACCTTTTCCAACTGTTTCTTTTTATTTTCTTCTAAGTCTTTAGGCTCTAAGGCGAAATTACGTCTTTCAGAGCCTTCCTTTGAAAATTCATTTAATATGATACAGCACCATTTTATCTTATATAAAGGAAACAAAATCTTTACTCTTTCTTTAAATTTATCTTCATCTTCAAGGGTTTTTGCCACCTGTTCAATGAACATATTAAAAAATTTCATTGGAACCGGAATCTCATTTTGGCAAAAAAAATCACACACCATTTTTGCAGGGTCATCTACTCCTGAATATTCAAAATCCAGAAAAAATAATTTGTTTGATTTATCTAGTAGGCAATTATGATACCCAAAATCTGAAGGAGAAAGACATTTTTCTTGGTCAGATATGTTTTCATTGATGTTTATTTTTTGTTCTTTACTAGCTTTGGCGATAAATTCTTGAACTTCTCTCCAACACACTAACAATTGATTTTTAATAAACTCCTTAGCTTCTTCATCAATTTTAGAATTGATAGAAATATTTTCTAATCTTTCTATTCTGTTCTTGATGTTTCCAATGTGGCCTTTAATATTAAAATATGCTTCAGTAGCAACATGCAAGTTTATAAAATCTTTATTTGAGTTTATTTGAGAAAAGAAGTTCAATGCCTGCTTTATTTTGTTTTCATCTATCCCCTCTACTTTTGGTTTATTACCTTCTATAAATTCATACAAACCAAGATTATTATCAAAATCTGCACAATATGGTTTAGCTACACACTTAATTCCTCCTCCATATACAAATTTTAAGAAATTAAATTCGTTTCTTAGCCTATCTTTTTTATTAATTGGATCATCAAAATATGACTTAAGTAAAGCCTTTTTTCCATTTTCATATTCAACGCAAAATACTTTATTATTCCTTCCCCCAGCAATTGGTTTAATGGTAAAATCTCCCATAAAGCCAGCATTTATGCTTAATTTTGAAACAAGTTTCTTAAATTCATTAGAATTATGATTTTTGCTAATTTTATTTTTTATTTTATCTCTAATTTCAAGCCATGAATCAGCACGTTCAAGGTCATTTCCATTATATTTTTTACTTGGGTCGAATAGTATCTTAAATGTGTCAGATGGAAACTCCTTATCCAGCAGAAACTCAGGTAGATCGTCTATAAAATAATCACATTTTTGTTTAGCTATTCTTTTTAATTTATCTTCTTTTGTTAATTCAAAAAAAATGTCTTTTTTGTCTAATCCTGTGATTTCTTTATCCAATATTCCTTCTTGTTCAATCCATCCCATAGCATATTTGTGGAGGTTATATTTTGAACCTATGTATGGATGTAATGTTTTGTGACTAATTATGAAAGTCTTAATATTATTTTTCTTACAATATTTAAGGAACTCAATAACCCCTTCAAATGGAGGGGCCTTTAAAATTCCAGGTCCATATATGTTCCCTTGCAATTTTGTCCAATCATCTTCTTTTCCAATCTTTCTTAAGTAATCTCTAATAGAATTTTTAACTTTGGGAATATTTTTTGGAATTAGTCCTTTTTCCAATGCAGCATCATAAAATAGTCCATCATAGCAAACAATAGTATTGTCAAAATCAACCCCAATTATCATTTTAATCTACTTTTAATTTCATGTCTATTAATGGCCTAAGAACCTTTCCATTTTCGAGGTCATCCAATGCTTTATTTATGTTTTCTAGATCATACACTTTAGAAGTAAAATTACTGAGCTCAATTTTCCCAGAGGTAACAAATTCAATGTACTTTGAAAAATCTTCATCTGGATCATTATCTCCCCCCCACGTTCCTAAAATACTTTTCCCTAAGTTAAATTGATGCGGGTCTAAATTTAGAGTTTCTCCATGATGCGCATTTCCTACAACTATGGCTTTTCCCCCACGCATTTTAACACTTTCCAATGCTTGTTTCATAACTTTAGTAATTCCACTGGATTCTATTGCAAAGTCTATTCCATTAGGACATATGTTTTTTAATTCCTTGACAGGGTCTTTGCTGGTTGCATTAATTGTATGTGTAGCTCCTATAGCTTTTGACTCCTCTAACTTTTTATCAATTATATCAATTGCTATTATTGGATTGCACTCTTCTATTTTTGCTCCCATAATAGCGCACAATCCTATTCCACCTGCACCAAATATTGCAATACTCTGTCCTTTTTTTGGCTTTGCAACGTTTTTTACAGCGCCTATTCCTGTAGGCAAGGCGCAACCAAGCATAGAAGCATCCTTTAATGAAATCTTAGAGTCTTTTGGGATTACAGTGAGCCTATTCTCAGAGATTACTGATTGCTTGCTGAATGTGGTTATTCCTCCTGAATTAATATTATCATTTCCTCTTTTGTAAACAGTGCCGGGAACATTTATACCATGCCCTTGCATCCATGAAAGAATAACTTTATCACCATTCTTTACTTTTTCCACATCTGGTCCTATTTCTCTTACAATTCCAGAACCCTCATGACCTAAACAATGTGGAAGAAATTTATCTTCTCCCCTATATCCTCTTGCTTCTAAAACTTGAGTATGGCAAACCCCGCTGTAAGCTATATCTACTAATACTTGCCCGGATTTTAGCTCTGGAATTTCAATCTCTTCTATTTTTAGCGGTTTGCCTAATTCTTCTAATATTGCAGCTCTTGTTTTCATTTTTTATATTCATCAACTATTTTCTCAAAAATTTGTCTTGGAGTAATTCCCATAACTTCTCTAGCATATTCTTGATTTCCAACTTTATGTAAAAATTTGTCTTTGGTTCCAAATCTTAGTAATCTTGATTTAGAATTATTATCCGTTAACCATTCAGCAATTGCCCCTCCAAGACCTCCCAATACGCTATGCTCTTCAATAGTTGCTACTAAACTAAAATCTTTGAAAATTTTCTCTAGAAGTTCATGATCCAGAGGTTTTAATGCGCGCATATTTACAACTTGCGCTGAAATATTATGTTTGGAAAGCATTTCTGA